>CAKKRL010000194.1 GCA_919902655.1 Thermodesulfovibrionia bacterium | reverse complement strand
GGGGTGAGCGAAGGGGATCGAACCCTCAACCACTGGAGCCACAGTCCAGTGCTCTACCGATTGAGCTACGCCCACCATTCAGAGAGTTCAACGAGTTATTGAGTTTATCAAGTTCTCTTTTATTTTAGCTCAATAAACCCTATAAACTCAAAAAACTCAAGAAACGCTTACTTGGCGCGCCTGAAGGGATTCGAACCCCTGGCCCACTGCTTAGAAGGCAGTTGCTCTATCCAACTGAGCTACAGGCGCAATCAATTTCAGACTTCCGAAATGCGGATTGTGGATTGAAGAATACAAATCATAATAAAAACCGCAATCCTAAATCCACAATCGGCAATCTTAAATGGTCGGGGCGAGAGGATTTGAACCTCCGGCATCCTGCTCCCAAAGCAGGCGCGCTACCGGGCTGCGCTACGCCCCGGATTTTACCCAATATTAACAGAACCCTCAGATAATGTAAATCCCAGACAATCTCGGCATTAAAGTAAATATTGGGGAAACCGAAAACGAATCTAATCTAAAAGCATATAAAAGTCAAGGACTATCGAGGAAACAGGTTGACATTTCGTTACACTCATGTTAATAAAATTAAAATGCATGATTTCTTTTATAAAGGTTCGGAGTTACATTGCGAAGCTGTACCGGTATCTCTTATTGCAAAGAGGCTCGGCACTCCCTTTTATTTATACAGTTACAGTACCCTTTCAAGACACCTCAAGGTCTTTGACAGGGCCTTCAATAAATACCCCCATGTAATCTGCTTTGCCATAAAGGCATGCTCTAATCTCGCAATACTCCGGCTTTATGCGAGGGAGGGAGCGGGGGCTGATGTTGTCTCAGGAGGAGAACTCTTCAGGTCCCTTAAGGCCGGTATGGAGCCGAAAAAGATTGTCTATGCAGGAGTTGGAAAGACAGATGAAGAGATCCTTTACGCACTGAAAAAAGGAATCCTCATGTTCAATGTAGAATCCTCCGAGGAACTAAGGGCAATAGACAGGATTGCAAAGAAAGCGGGGAAAAAGGCAAGGGTAGCCCTCAGAGTAAATCCTGACATAGATGCGAGAACACATCCGTATATAGCAACAGGGCTGAGGGACCATAAGTTCGGCATCCCGATAGAAGAGGCTATTGAGAACTACCGCTTAGCAAGGAAGCTATCCAATATTGAGATTGTCGGGATACATAAACACATCGGGTCACAGCTTACAGAGGTCTCACCATTTGTTGATGCCCTTAACAGAATCCTGATACTCGTTAATGAACTGAAGGCCGAAGGGATAGGAATAAAATATATCAATATAGGCGGTGGCTTGGGAATTACATATAATGATGAGTCCCCGCCTCATCCTGAAGAGTTTGCAAAAGCAATCCTTCCTCTTGTAAAGGATTCGGGATGCACATTGATTCTTGAGCCCGGAAGGGTGCTCGTAGGGAATGCAGGGATACTTGTCACAAAGGTACTCTATATTAAGAAAACCCGGGAGAAGAACTTTGTTATAGTCGATGCAGGGATGAACGACCTTATAAGACCGACACTCTATGGGGCATACCAGAAGATAATCCCTGCAAAGAAGAGAAAAGATAGCACGATCACTGCTGATGTTGTAGGGCCGATATGTGAGTCTGCGGATTTTCTTGCAAAGGACAGAAAACTCTCTTTGCCGAAGGAAGGTGACCTGATGGCAGTCATGTCAGCAGGAGCCTACGGTTTTACGATGGCATCAAACTACAACTCCAGGCCAAGGGTACCAGAAGTGCTTGTTAAAGGCAGCAGGATATTCCTGATAAGAGAGCGGGAGAATTACGATGACCTTATCAGGGGGGAGAAAATCCCTCGATTCTTAGAATAAACATGCAGGACAACCTTTCAAGATGAACAAAATAAAATTCACAAAGATGCAGGCCGAGGGCAATGATTTCATAATCATTGATAACCGCAGAGGTATAGTTAAGAAAAGGAATATCAGGGATTTTGTTCGGAAGATGTGCAGAAGGAGATTTTCTGTTGGGGCAGATGGCCTCATCCTAATTGAAAACTCAAAAAAGGCAGACTTTAAATGGCATTATCATAATCCCGATGGTAATGAAGTGGAGATGTGCGGTAACGGCTCTCGATGTGCTGCAAGGTTCGCCTATCTTAACGGGATTACTGGGAAGAAACTCTCCCTCGAAACACTTGCAGGGATTATAAATGCAGGGGTAAAGGGAAACATGGTCAAAGTAGAACTTACAAAACCTCATGGGTTAATGATGGGCTTTAAAATCCCTATTGATGGTAAAAACTACGAGATGAATTTTCTTAATACAGGTGTCCCCCACGTAGTATATTTCTCTGATGATCTTGATAAATTAGATGTAATTAGAATCGGAAGGAAGACGAGGTATCATAAATTATTCGCTCCATCAGGCACAAATACAAATTTTGTTAAGATCCTTGGTTCCCACAGCCTTTCTATAAGGACATACGAGAGGGGTGTTGAGGATGAGACCCTTGCCTGCGGTACAGGTGCTGTTGCATCATCTCTGATTGCAGGAGTGCTGGGTAAGGTTAAGTCCCCTGTCTCTGTAAAAACGAGAGGGGGAAAAACACTTAAGGTATGTTTTAAATGGAATGGAATGGAGTTCTCAGATGTATTTCTTGAAGGGGAGACAAGGGTGGTTTACACAGGTGAACTTGTTAAAGAAGCTTTGGCAGATTAGTCTTAATAATTAATTACGGGTTCAGTTGCCAGGTGATACCACCACCGTCTTGTATATCATAATAATCAGGACCCCAATTATAAATACCCACTTTAGCATAAAATTCCTTGGTCCCATCATAGTCACCAATTAGCTCTAAATCCCTGCCATCATCCACCGTGCCTTTGAAATTACTATCAATATAGACCTCAACACCATTTCTTCCAGAACGGTTCTGAACAATAATCGTCTCGTCAGGGTCTGTAAGCCCAACACCACAGGCAACGGTAATAAATATTATCCCCAGAAGGATTAAAAATAGAATTCCCTTTGTTATTTTCTCCAAATTCCTTTACCTCCTTCCTGCTAATCTACACGAATTTTCTTGTTTGTCAATAGGTTGTTGAAAAATGACCGAATGTGTCATTCTGAGAGCCTGTTCTGAGCGTAGCAAATGGAAGCTAAAGGCGACGAAGAATCTCATAACTTATTAATTTTAATTATGCAGAGATTCTTCCCCTTCGATTCACTCAGGGTCAGAATGACATAAAAGTGCCTTTTTCAACAAGATGTCAATGCTTGACAAAATTCCTCATTAAATTCTATTTTAACATATGTTCTATGATAAGGAATACGATATCATCGTTGTAGGTGCAGGACATGCAGGATGCGAGGCTGCACTCGCATCAGCAAGGATGGGCTGTTCTGTTGCAATCTTCACGATGAACCTCGATAACATTGCCCTCATGTCCTGCAACCCTGCCATAGGAGGTCTTGCAAAGAGTCACATCGTGAAAGAAATAGACGCCCTTGGCGGTGAGATGGCAAGGAATACGGACAGGGCAGGAATACAGTTCAAGGTGCTCAATAAAAGTAAGGGCCCTGCTGTCTGGGCATTGAGGGTCCAGTGCGACAGACAGCTCTACCGCCTATCAATGAAAGCAGTCCTTGAATCACAGAATAATATAGATATAAAACAGGGGATGGTCGAAAAGGTTATAGTAGAAGATGGAAAGGTTAAGGGAATAGAAACAAACCTCGGGATAAGATTCAGATCAAAGGCACTGATCCTAACAACGGGCACATTCCTCAGGGGCCTCATCCATATTGGCCTCACAAGTATCCCTGCAGGAAGGGCTGGTGAGTTTCCTTCAACCGGACTTTCAGTATGTTTAGAGGAACTGGGTTTTAAATTAGGCAGGCTTAAGACAGGAACACCTCCAAGGCTCGATGCAAAGACAATAGACTTTTCAAAAACTATTCCTCAATACGGGGATGACCCGCCAAAACCATTTTCTTCGTCTACCGAAAAGATCATAAATCCCCAGATTCCCTGCTATATAACATATACAAACCCGATGACACACAGGATTATTAAAGAGAACCTTGACCGTTCTCCCCTTTATACGGGCAGGATCCATGGTATAGGACCGAGGTACTGTCCATCGATAGAGGACAAGGTAGTAAGGTTCGCAGATAAGGAAAGGCACCAGATATTCCTTGAGCCTGAAGGTCTTGAGACTAAAGAATATTATGCAAATGGTATATCAACAAGTCTCCCTGTAGATGTCCAGATAGCTCTGATAAGGTCGATCCCCGGTCTTGAAGAGGCAGAGATGATGAGGCCCGGCTATGCAATAGAGTATGACTTTGTCCCTCCAACACAGCTTAAGCCAGGCCTTGAGACGAAACTCGTTGATGGACTCTTCCATGCAGGCCAGCTAAACGGCACATCAGGCTATGAGGAGGCTGCTGCACAGGGGCTAATGGCAGGGATAAATGCAGCACTCATGATTCAGGGCAGGGAGCCACTTATTCTCGGCAGGGCAGAGGCGTATATAGGTGTTATGATCGACGACCTCGTAACAAAAGGGACAAAAGAGCCTTACAGGATGTTTACATCAAGGGCTGAATACAGGCTGATTCTCAGGCAGGATAATGCAGATTTAAGACTAAGAGAGAAGGGATATCGGGTCGGTCTTTTCTCAGAAGAAGAGTATAGCAAATTTATTCAGAAAAAGAGGATGATAGAAGAGGAGATAATAAGACTTAAAGAAACCAGGATTAAAGAGCATGAAGGACCACCTGTTAGTCTTTCCCAGATACTTAAGAGGCCTGAGGTATGTTATGAGGATATCGAACGGATATACCCCTCAAAAAGACTTCAGCCTTCAGACGCCAGACTACAGACTGAACTAAAAGAACAGGTAGAGATACAGATAAAATATGAAGGTTACATAAAAAGACAGATGGAAGGAGTAGAAAGGTTCAGGAGGCTTGAAGAGAAAAAGATCCCTTATGACTTTAATTACAGAGGTGTAAAAGGTCTATCGAAAGAGGTTATTGAGAAACTTGAAGAGGTAAAACCTATATCAATCGGGCAGGCAGGAAGGATATCAGGAGTAACCCCTGCTGCCCTCTCTATCCTCCTTATCGCTTTAGAGAAAAGTAAGAGGGAGGAGACTGGTAATGAGGCCTTTAGATTTACTCCTTAAAGGGGCTAATGAGTTAGGTATAGATCTAACAGAAGAAAAACTCAGACTCTTTTCTGTCTATTTAAAAGACCTCAAGAAGTGGAACAGGGCCTATAACCTCACAGCGATAAGGGATGATAAGGATATCGTCATCAAGCATTTCATAGACTCATTGTCATATCTCAAAGCCATTCCTGTCAGAAAAGGTCTTAAGGTTATTGATATCGGCACAGGTGCAGGATTTCCGGGGATTCCAATAAAGATATGCCATCCTGAAATAATACTTACCCTTGTGGATTCATCTATGAAGAAGACACTTTTTCTTAAACATATCTGCAGGGCTCTCGGACTTGAAAATGTAGAAATAATCCAGAAAAGGGCTGAAGGGCTTATGGAAGTATTCGGTTCCTCCTTCGATGTCCTTGTAACAAGGGCACTCTATAAAATTAAAGACCTTCTTACATTCGGTATCCCTGTTCTTAAGTCAGGCGGTTTTCTGGTAGTAAGCAAAGGCCCGGTAGCAGAGAAGGAATTAAAGGAAACAAACAAGATAATGTCTGAGATAGAGGTAAGGGTCAAGGATGTTATAAACATCACACTCCCGCAATCAAACATCAAGAGAAATCTGATAGTCCTCGAAAGATATTAAATACCATTCTCCTTGACCCGCAACCCCGTCCCCTTTTTTAATAATTTTTCCCTTGACAAACCTCTTTCCTTGTGATTCAATTGATTCAATTGAAATGGAAAGAGAAGATATCCGTAGGATAATTTCAGAATCCCCACTATCCATATACCTTTCTGAAAAGGAAAAAATGGATATTATAGAAAGAATACTCGCTAACTGGGAAGATTCTGATACTGCTCTCTCAAAAGTCTAATAAAACTGGAACCAACTATGACTCTGAAGACTAAAGGGAGGCTCTATTTCTCTGCGTGGGATATTCTAAGCTGCCCCCTCGGTGTCTATTACAAAAAGAAGAGGTTCCCTCTCCCGCTTGTTCATCCTGAGATTGCAAGGATAAGGGAGAACTATGCAAGGGTTGCAGAGACAGGAAAGTTGATCCAGCAGAAACTGAGGAGGAAATGGATGGCAGACCATGTCCTCCTGGCAGCGGAGAACAAGATACAGAATGACTGGGACCTCTGGTGCAGATTCGACGCCCTCTGTAAGATAAACGGCCAGTTTATTCTCTATGAGATTAAAGGTGTTGGTGAGGACTTTTTCGAAAGGATAAGAAAGACCGGTGAGCCGAGAAAGGACAACAGGATACAGCTTATTATTTATCATCATTTTCTAAGGCAGAAATACCCTGAGCTTAAACCAATCCTACTTTATGTGAACAGAAAAGACCCTGAACAGACGCTGGAGATCCCGTTAGAATATTCGAATGATGAAGTTGAAGAAATACACCATAAAGTCTTAACGCTTAAAGATGGCATAGAAAAAGAGATACCCCCGGAACCAGCCGGGAATATAACCTTCGATCCTTACGAGAACAGATACATGGTTAACCCTGTTGCTATCACCTGCGAGTATCACGGCCTCTGCAATGGAGATGATTACTGGTATCCAAAAGCAACGGAGGAGGTTGATAGGCTAAACGGTAAAAATAAGGAAGGTGGGAATTAAATCTATATCTGACTCTTTATTTAAATATTGACTCCCTAAATTGATATATAAAATGACCTTTAGTGGGGTTTAAATGAAGATTAACAATGAAAACTATGCTTTTCGGGATTATTTCGATAATCAGGTGAGAAGATTTGAAGAAAACTGCAGAGAAATTAGTAATTCCCTTTCTTTTAACAACTATTTCTGTGACAGCTTCTGCTCCGAGTGTGAGTTTATGTATGAATGTGAGGTTTATGAGGAGATAGGGGAAGAGTGGGAGGGGTTTTATGCATAGCACTGATATTTTAATTCCCCAAGGTCTGAAACTCTATCTTGTTACCTTTGAACTCTCCGATGAAAGACTCAGTTCATGCTTCAGAAAGGGTTTCTATGCAAAAGACGAAAGGGAGTTAAAAAGGCATATCGGTGAATATCTTTTGGATTATGGGATTAAGAGTTTCCCTTTTTCTGAAGACGCACTCTACCACCACCCTGACACCGACCTCTCTGTCAACCTCCTGTTCTGGGAGGAGATAACAAGCTATGAACAACTGGGGCTGTGAAGAGTGAAGGGGCTGGAGAGAATCACTTGAGAGTCCCCTCTCCCCTTGCGGGAGAGGGCGGAGGGTGAGGGGGATATAATTATCTGTCATGCTGAACTCGATTCAGCATCAAATTTAATCGGCGGCGGGAATCCAGAAAATCATCCCCTCTTTAGCAAAGAGGGGTTAGGGGAGATTTTAGATGAGAATCATTGACCAGAAAGCGGATAAGGGTGCGATTAAAGTGGTGAGGAAGGAGAAGTAGGAAACGATTATTTGCGCCATGAATGGAGACAAATTGGAAAAGAAACTTGATATGGCATTTGCACGGAACTTGAAAGTTGATACAAGCTCCGGGTTCAAAGATGATATAGATATGTTTAAAAAGAAGGTCATATTATTGGCGAACACTGGTCGATATAATGAGCTTATCAAATCATTGTTGAGCTCTAAGGACAGAATAGGCTTTAACAGTTTCGTATTCGAATCTTATTTTGCTTATAATTTCGAATCAAAAGGTAGACCTTTGAAATATGAAATAAAGCTGCTTAAAAATTCAGATGATACCATCGATTTTTTATATATAACAAAAAATGGAATGAGCATATGTTTCGATCTTCACCAAGCAAATCAAAGAAAGTGGCTTACAGACTATACAAGAGATCAACTCGCTGCTAACGGAAAGTATGAAATTGAGTTAGATGGTCGAGATAAACATGACAAAATCGTCCGTCTTCAAAATTTAATATTGAGTAAATGCCAGGATAAAAATAGCAATCCTCGCAAATTTCCCCAAAGTAGTGATATTTATAATTTTATAGTAATTTATGTTTCAGGAGAAATTGATGGCCACATATACGATCATGACTGCATTTTTACAATGTATGGGGATTCTAATGCTTTTGGCGCGCGATGGATATTTGGATTATGTGAACCCCTAACTGACAATTCCTCGAAATCCTTTAGACCCTATTATAAAAGATTTAGACATTTTAGAGAAACAATACATGGGGTTTTATTTGTAAAACATGTTTCTCCGCCTAAGAGATGTTATGGCGATTTAATATTAGAGCTGGATTTGGAATATTACCTGATTGGCAATAATAATTTGATCGATAAGGTCAAATTCAGTGAGATTTGCGATGAAGTAAATGGAATTCTAAAAGGATGGGACAAAGAAGATGTCTGCACAAAAGCAAAAGTATCCCAATCCCACCATAATCATCGGCGATAAAGGAAATAGCAATGGATAGCAAGAATGAAAGGTCAAAGTCTGAGCTTATTCCCCCTCATGGAGGATACCGGAATCTGAAATCTTATCAAACTGCTGAAATCATCTATGACGCAACAGCGATATTCTGCAATCGCTTTATTGACAAGCGATCGCGCACGTATGACCAGATAGTTCAGGCAGCTCGCAGCGGCAAGCAGAATATTGCCGAAGGCAGTATGGTATCAGGCACTTCAAAGAAGAGCGAATTGAAGCATGCAAACCTACGACCTTTATAAATTATTAAAGGAAGAACTCAAAAATGGCTCGAAGGACCTTGTTACGAGAGCTTCTGGGGAGGTCTTGCGGCGGAGGATTGAGAGGGATATTCTCAATGAGGAGGATGGGGTGGTTATTGCCATCGATTTTTCAGGGATCGGTGTTATTGATTATTCCTGCGCCGATGAGATGGTGGCGAAGCTGATCTCCCGCCTTATTTCCGAAGAATACGGGGACAAATATATCTTGCTCACAGGCCTTAATAAGAACCAGAGGGAAAACATAGCGGTTGCCCTTGAGAGGAAGGACCTCGCTGTCATGGTAGAGATGGAGAATGGTGAAAAGATTTTTCTCGGAAACCTCCATAACTATCTTAAAGAGTCATTATTCTTAATACTTAAAAAAAACAAGATTACTGCCAAAGAAGTCTCGGAGATACTGGGGATCAGGTTAAATACGAGTGGAACAAGGCTTCTTAACCTTTGCAAGAAAAGACTTGTAAAGAGAACCGAGGAGATTATAGATGGCGGAAGGGTATGGGTATATGATAAATTGTTTAAATAGGGAGGATTTTTTATGCTTCTTTATCTTGTCCAGCATGCAGAGGCTAAGAGGGAGGAGGAAGACCCTGTAAGAGGACTTACTGAGAAGGGGCTCCAGGATATTAGAAAGGTCTCTGCCTCTGTTTCAAATCTTAATATAAAGATAAGTAAGATATTTCATAGCGGAAAGACGAGGGCCCTTCAGACTGCAGAGGTACTGGCTGAATACCTGAAGCCTGAGAAAGGACTTTTTGAGACAGACGGGCTTGCACCGCTTGATGAACCAGAGATATGGGCAGAACGTATCTCAACTTTGGATGAAGACCTAGTCCTTGTTGGCCACCTCCCCCATCTGGGAAGGCTTGCATCCCTGCTCCTTTGCGGTGATAAGGAGAAGAATGTGATCGATTTTAAAATGGGAGGGGTCGTATGTCTCAAAAGACCTGAAGACAACAGGTGGTCTGTTGAGTGGATGATATTACCGGTATATAACATATGGAAAGGTGGATAGATGGCAATGGATATAATATTTCTTTTGTTGGGTTTGGTAATCGGCGGGGTTCTGGCATGGCTCTTTTTAGCCTCAAAGGCTAAAGGCACAGAGGCCGTAAATAATGAACTCAGACAACAGATACAGCAGAGGGATTCTGAGATAAATCAGATCAGGGGTGAACTCGCCTCTGAGATACAGTCAAAGGTTGAGGCCCTCACAAGGCTTGAGGCATCCCAGAAAAACCTCGCAGAACAGAAATCCCTCCTCGAGACGATGAAGTCAGAGATGACAGATACATTCAATGCGCTCTCATCAGCGGCTCTTAAAAGCAGCAGTGAAGATTTTCTCAGACTTGCATCAGAACATCTCGGGAAAATAGTGGCAGACACTAAAGGGAAACTCGGAGAGCATCAGACAGCTATTGATGGACTTATTAAACCATTGCATGAGGCATTAAAGAAATACGAAGAACAGATAAATGCAATAGAGGCAAAGAGACGACAGGATTATGGAGGGATTGAAGAGCAGATCAAGATGCTTGCCTCAACCCATCAGCAACTACAGAGAGAAACAAGTAGCCTTGTAACTGCCTTGAGAAAACCGCAGGTAAGTGGCTCGTGGGGACAGCTTTCATTGAAGAGGGCAGCAGAGCTTGCGGGGATGACCTCTTATTGCGATTTTTATGAGCAGGAGTCGGTTACAACAGAAACAGGACGCCTCAGGCCTGATATGATTGTCCGACTTCCAAATGGCAGGGAGATTGTTGTTGATGCAAAGGCGCCGGTTGATGCCTATCTGAATGCAATATCTGTATCTTCGGAAGAAGAAAAGCAGAAGGCATTAACCAACTATGTAAACCAGGTAAGGTCGCATATGAATGCCCTCGGCTCAAAATCCTACTGGGAGCAGTTTCCAAAATCTCCAGAGATAGTTGTGATGTACCTGCCTGGTGAATCTTTCTTTAGTGTAGCCCTTGAACATGACAATAAACTCATTGAGGATAGTAGTCTCAAGAAGGTAATACTTGCCACTCCCACAACCTTTATTGCGCTCCTTAAGGCTATTGCCTATGGATGGCAGCAGGAGCAGATAACAAAGAATGCCCAGCAGATAAGCATGTTAGGTAAGGAGCTTTATGAAAGGATCAATACAATGGCAAAACATTTTGATGATCTT
>CAKKRL010000193.1 GCA_919902655.1 Thermodesulfovibrionia bacterium | reverse complement strand
GCGTATTTACCAGGGAGCCTATGATCCCTGCGCTGGACTCGATCGCGCTGGAGGCTTGGCCATCTTGGTAGCCTGCTATCTTGCTTGTTTCATCCCACTGGCTCTCCTGCTTGAAGTCGTGGATAAGCGCTCCCTTTCCTTGCTCGTAATAGTTAAATGACTCTTCCCTATCCCCTGCCTTTCTTTTCCCTGCAGGGTTGTAGGCGATACCCCTGTCTATTAACGGGTCATTCTTCCTCATCACCCCTATCGTCAGGAACCCATCTAATCGCGTTACTTCTCCTACCGGTATCTCTGGCGAGATCTTTTCATTCTTATACTTGATCGATAAGGGCAATCCTTGGTTAGCAATCAACGCATTCTTTAACGCTTTAAGCCCATAGAACATATACAGACGGTTATACGGTATGCCCGGCAATCCTTCCTTTTGCACCATTTCTGTCAACTTGCTAAACTCTTCTACAAAACCTTCTACTTTGGTCGTATGGCCTTCAAGCAATATCGCCTGCTCAGGATTACTGCCTTTAAAATTTAACCCTAAGCCTCCCTTTTGTCCCGTCGGATTCTTCATAAACTCGTTGATGGCATTAGCCCCATGGACCTCTTGGAGGTATTTTAAAAAGGCAAACATTTCCAGGTCTAAGGCTAAATCCGCATACAATAATGCCGCATCATTTATTCGATGGAAGACACCATATTCTACCCCTTGATTCAAAAGATAATCAAAGGCACTCTCGGATATGTCCTTCACTCTCCTGGCGCTGTCTATGGTGTAGGGCTTTAGCCAGGCTAACTCCTGCATCGCTGCCCCATGGTTATGCGTCTCATTACTACCCGCAGACCCTAAATTACCACCCATAGGAATAAACTCATCCCCATACCCGCCGTGGGCTAACAGGATATTCTCCAACTTAAACCCTATCCTCTGGTTCGTAATCATACTTACCAAATCCTGCTCCACGTCATCCTTAATCTCATCGTTAATATGAATGAGTATCCTTAAGTTCTGGAATACAGCCTCACGCTCCTGCGCGCTCTTTAAGCCCATGACTGCCTGATGCAATGCCAGTAAATGCCGCTCCCCTAATTTTATATCCTTGTTCAAAGGAATTACTTCCCCGCTTATCCCTAATGCTACCCGCTTCTCTTGTATCGCTCCTATCTTGATATTCCAATGCCGCACTTCTCTCGGACCAAGATTCATCGCCTCCATCAGGTTTATTTTGGCTTTGCCTGCTGCCTTCAGAGAATTTAACATCCGCGTCGCTGCACCGCCTGCCAGGAATTCTACGTACAGCTTGCCCTTCATTATGTCTTTTAATGCCTCTTCCTTATTGAGGCTATGCGCGGGATCTTCTATATGGAATATCTTTACCGGCTGCAAGTTTCCTAATAGCCTTATGTTATCTCTCGCATTTATCCAACTTATCACCTGTTCTATCGCTTTATGGTTGTGCACCTTGTCTAATTCACTTAAAAGGCATAAATTATCCCTGCCGATAAACCGCTCTAACGTTTCTTTTAAGCCTGCGGTAAATTTTTTCTCTAGGCTGCGGGCATCCACCGCGCTTGAACTCGCGCGCGTATTTACCAGGGAGCCTATGATCCCTGCGCTGGACTCGATCGCGCTGGAGGCAACGCTGTCCTGAGAGGCTGCATAGCGCCTGTCATTCTTTGCCTCAACCCTGCGTATAAATGCCGTTAACTTATTTAGCTTTGGCTTAAGCATATCTCGAGCTTCAAGCAATGTCTTTGTATCATCTTTAATCCCAAGATCCTTGACTATATACAGTATCTTCACGGCTGCCGCTTCATCAGTGCCTAGCAACCTAGCGTATATCGTTGCGAGCGTAATCCCTGGGTTACCACTATATGCAGCAATGAGGCTGTCTATAAATTCTAACCCCATTGCATAGTTCTGATAATTCTCCTTTAACGGCTCGAATCTGCTGGCACTCCT
>CAKKRL010000192.1 GCA_919902655.1 Thermodesulfovibrionia bacterium | reverse complement strand
GGACAATATCGTATGCCTTTGCCCTTACATTTAGAGGCTCTTTTTCAAGGAGGAGGATGTCTTCATCCATCGGTGATGTAAAGGGGTGGTGCATCGGCTCAAATCTTTTTTCTTCCTCATTATATTCAAGCAGGGGGAAGTCCAGGATCCAGACAAATCTGTATTCCCCTTCCTTTATAAGATTAAGTCTTTTTGCCATATCTTCTCTCAGATGTCCGAGGGTCTCTGAAACAACCATAGGGGTGTCGGCAACAAAAAGAAGGATATCCCCATTCTCAGCCTCAAATTTTTCTGTTATGGATTTAAGGATTTCATCGCTGAAGAATTTTGTTATCTGCGATTCTATTCCTTTGTCTGTGACCTTCATCCATGCAAGGCCCTTTGCCCCATAACTTTTACTTTTTTCTGTTAGTTCGTCTATCTCTTTCCTTGAAAGACCTGCAAGTCCCTTAGCATTAATACCCTTGACCCTTCCACCATTCTTAATTACATCTGTAAATACCTTAAATCCTGAATCTGCTACGATATCTGATACATCGCTAAGCTCCAGACCGTATCTTATATCAGGTTTATCAGTCCCGAATCTATTCAGTGACTCATGGTAACTGAGTCTCGGGAAGGGCCTCTCGATCTCAACCACCATTGATGCCCTAAATATACTGACTATGAGTTCCTCTGTGAGATTCATAACATCTTCTCTATCTACAAAGGACATCTCAAGGTCTATCTGTGTGAACTCAGGCTGGCGGTCTGCCCTCAGGTCTTCGTCTCTGAAGCATTTTACAATCTGGTAGTATCTATCAAAACCTGATACCATTAAAAGCTGTTTGAAGAGTTGCGGTGACTGTGGAAGGGCATAGAAGTGACCCGGGTTAACTCTGCTCGGCACTAAGTAATCCCTTGCACCCTCAGGAGTGCTCCTTGTAAGGAATGGTGTCTCAATATCTATGAATCCAAGGTTGTCGAGGAACTCCCTCGCAGCCTTTGTCACCTTATGCCTGAGCATGAGGTTCTGCTGGATAGCCGACCTTCTTAAATCGAGGAATCTGTACTTGAGTCTCAGGTTTTCAGCAACATCTGTATCCTCCTCGACTATAAAGGGGAGGGGTTTAGAGATATTCAGGATATCCATCCTGTTTGCGATCACCTCGATCTCTCCAGTTGGCAGATCTGGATTCTCTGTGCCTTCAGGCCTCAGATTTACTTTCCCTTCAACTGTCAGGACATACTCCGCCCTTAGGTCATGGGCCTTCTCATGTGCCTCAGGGTCTATTGCAGGATTGAAAATCACCTGGGTTATGCCATTCCTGTCACGGAGGTCAATAAATATCAATCCTCCGTGGTCCCTTCTCCTGTGTAGCCACCCAGTAAGGGTTACTTTCTGACCGGTATCCTTTTTTCTTAGCTCACCGCAGTTATGAGTCCTTTTCATGTTTATCCTGTAATTGCCCTGAGCCTTGAGATTTCTACTGGCGTAAGGTATCTGAATCTGCCTAATTCAAGAGTCTTGAGGTCAAGGAACCCGATCTTTACCCTCTTCAGTTTCAGTACAGAGTGTCCAATCCTTTCGAGCATTCTCCTTATCTGCCTCTTTTTCCCTTCATGGATTGTCATCTCTATCCAGGAGTTCTCATCCGTCTTTTTAAGCCTTTTAACCCCGGCAGGTGAGGTAATGCCTCCCTCTATCTTAATCCCTCTTCTGAGTTTTTCGAAATCTTTCTCATCGAGGACGCCCTTAACCTTAACATAATATGTCTTTTGTATCTCCCTCTTTGGATGCATAACCGCATTTGCAAGATCACCGTCATTTGTCAAAAGCAGGAGGCCCTCTGTATCGTAATCAAGTCTCCCAACAGGATAGACCCTTGTCCGGACTCCTTTGATAAGGTCAATAACTGTCGGTCGTCCTTCCGTATCTCTGAGAGATGTGATATAGCCTCTGGGTTTATTTAAAAGGATATATGTCTTCGGCTGTCTCGGGTTTATCAACCTTCCATTAACTTTTATATGATCTCTTTCAGGGTCGGCCTTTGTCCCGAGTTCTTTGATAACCTTACCATTTATTGTAACCCTTCCCTGAAGTATCATCTCTTCTGCATGACGTCTGGAGGCAACGCCGGCCATCGAGATTATCTTATGAAGTCGTTCTAACATTTAATTTGACTTAGGATTAGAGGATGCAAGGGTTCGAGGGTTCAAGTAAAATTAACTTACCCTTGAATCCTTGACCCCTTGACCCCTTAAACCCTATAAACTGAATCATTCCCACTCAATCGTACCCGGCGGCTTTGAGCTTATATCGTAAACTACCCTGTTTACGCCCCTTACCTCATTGATTATCCTGTTAGAGATTGTCCCGAGCAAATCGTAGGGAAGCCTTACCCAGTCCGCAGTCATACCGTCCTGGCTTGTTACAGCCCTCAGGGCGATTACATTTTCATATGTCCTTTCATCCCCCATAACACCTACCGTCTTTACAGGGATGAATACAGCAAAGGACTGCCAGATCTCTTTGTACAGTCCTGCCTTCTTTATCTCCTCGATTACTATACTATCTGCCTCTCTGAGAATAGAAAGCCTCTCTTCTGTTACAGGGCCAATAATCCTTATCGCAAGGCCGGGACCAGGAAAGGGCTGCCTCCAGATGATGTCATCAGGAAGACCGAGTTCTTTACCGACCGCTCTCACTTCATCTTTAAAAAGTTCTCTCAGAGGTTCTATCAGCGTAAATCTTAACTTTGTCGGAAGTCCTCCAACATTATGATGGGATTTAATTGTTACAGAAGGCCCGCGGAAAAAGGTACTCTCGATTACATCGGGATATAATGTCCCCTGGGCAAGGAAATCCACCTTGCCTATCTTCTTTGCCTCTTCCTCAAATACCTTGATAAATTCTCTTCCTATGAACTTCCTCTTTCTCTCCGGTGCCTTGACACCGGTGAGTTTCTTCAGGAAACGTTTTCTTGCGTCAACATATCTGAGATTGATGTGGAGATTCCTTTTGAAAGCCTCTTTAATTTTATCAGCCTCGTTCTTTCTTAAGAGGCCGTTATCCACAAAGATACATGTAAGTTTATCTCCTACAGCCCTATGTACGAGTGCGGCTGTAACAGAGGAGTCAACCCCGCCGCTTAATGCACAGATGACCCTTTTGTCTCCGACCATCTCCTTTATACTTCTAACGGAGGAGTCAATAAAGGAGGCCATAGTCCATGTTGGCCTGCAGCCACATATATCATAAATAAAGTTCTGCAGGATCTTTGTGCCTTCCGGCGTATGGACGACTTCAGGATGGAACTGGACAGCAAATATATTTCTTGACCTGTCCTTCATAGCGGCTACAGGGGAGTTTCCTGTATGGGCGATAGGTGTGAATCCCCCGGGTTGCTCTTCTATCCTGTCACCATGGCTCATCCAGACAGTAGTTAATCCCCCCTCGCCCCCCGTTTCTAAAGGGGGGGGGGGGGGGTTTTGAGATAGGA
>CAKKRL010000191.1:16085-30239 GCA_919902655.1 Thermodesulfovibrionia bacterium | reverse complement strand
GGCAGACGTAGCGGTCGGCTCTGTTTTGCCCACTGTTTCTGAAACCGCACTCTTTCTGCCTGTTACTAAGGCCATCGGGACATTGATGAAGGGTAAAGAACACCTGCCGGAGGTGAAAAGGATCAACACGGCGATGTTACTCCAGACACCCGGATTGACACCCCTTTTTACAGGGACGCTTATTCTGACAAGCCACTTCCCGAATATAATACTCGCAGGCCAGCTCAGGGAGATGAAGGGGATATACATTTCATGGATTGACTGGTTCTGGCTGAACCTTCCTCTCTGGGGGCTCCTTCCTATAATGTTCTGGTATGTCTTTACCTATTTCAAGTTATGGAAGCTCGAGATACCAGGCGCCAGGGAAGAGATACCGAGACTCAAAAATGAACTGGGCAGGACCACCTGGCCTGAGATATGGGGTCTCATCTGTATTGGAATAGGCCTGACCCTGTGGATAACCGAGCAATGGCACGGCATAAAGTCGGGAATGGTAGCATTGATGACAGCGACATTGTTATTTATGCCATGGGGGAAGATAAATTTTGGAAATGTCAACAAGCACATCATGTGGGATACACTGATACTGCTTGGAGGTTCAATCTCCCTGGGGACTGCCCTGTATGATGTCGGAACCGTAAACTGGCTTGCAGGCCATATAGTAGAACCCATTAAGGGGTTAGGTCTGCCTACGATTGCAATGATGTTCGTCCTCGTCTTCGCAATGCACATAGCGAGGGCAGGAATAGTGAGCGCTGTGGCAATGGGGGCTGCATTTGTCCCGTTATTGATCGGAATGGCCGATATGCTCAATCTCAATGCATTGCCTTTTACGTTAGTCATGACGAACTGTTTGAGTTACGCCTTCTTCCTGCCAATATCTATTACTGCATTCCTCATCGCCTGGGGTGCATCAGGTGCGTCCGGCTGGGAGGCGATAAAGTTCGGAAGTATCCTTTCGGTAATATCAAATATTTATGTAATAGTTGTTCAGACTGCCTGGCTTGCATTGATAGGGTATCCGCTATAAACCATGTATCATTACCGGAAATGCACAGGGGCTGATTTATCAGCCCCTGTGCATTTGAGCTTTTTGAATCCGATAATCATAAAAAGACTTTCTGTAAAAAGTATTTGACAGAGTTGATACAGATGGGATATAAAGTATCCAGGAATCTTAAAAAGGGTGCCTGCTGTGAATATAGATGGCCATATCGAAATACCTCCCGAACGGGAAGATGACCTCCATAACCTCGAAATCATGGATAAGTCTCAGCTTGTCCTCTTCATGGCAGGGAATCAGTTTATGGCTATGGAAGACCTGATAAGGGTATTTCAAGAAATACACCCTGAGGTCAGATATATATATTATGAGACGCTCCCTCCTGGCCTTGAACTTAAACAGATTCTTGCTGGCGGTGCCCTCTTTAAGGGAAGGCTTATCACAGGAAGGCCTGACATATACACCTCTGTATCGGAGGATGCAATGAAGGAGCTTTCGGACAAGGGACTCATCAATGAGTACCATATATACCTCCATAATAGAATTGTCCTGATGGTGCCGGAGGGTAACCCAGTATGGATAAAAACAGTAAACGACCTCGCCAGAAACGATGTCTGCATCTCTCAACCGGGCCAGATGGAGAATATAACCAGTTATATTTTAAATATGTATGAAAGGGCAGGGGGTAAAGAACTCGTAAGTAGGATTATGGATGAGAAGAGGGCGGAGGGGACAACAATACTAACCGTTGTACATCACAGAGAGACCCCATTGAGGATTAAAAAAAGGACAGTTGATGTCGGACCTGTCTGGGCTACAGAGGTTATCTTTGCACAAAGGGATGGCATTAAATGCGAGGCTATTGAACCTGGCGAAGGCCTTGACCAGCATGAAAAGGTGAATTATTATATCACAAAGCTGAAAGTCGCCCCAAACCCAGAAAACGCTGAGAAGTTTCTTACCTTTATCCTCTCCAGGGAGGCCCAAAAGATATATGAAAATTATGGGTTTATCCCGCGCCTGAGGAATTGAAAGTATGGAAAAGCACTGGTATCTAAGTACTGTGGATTTCCTCAATAAACTCTCAGAAGATGATAGAGCATTCTTTCACAAAAAATCATTCAGGAAGAAATACTCTAAGAATACAATCATCTTTTCCCCTGGCGAGCAAGGCAACTTAGTCTATTATATTCTGAATGGAAGGATCAAAATCTACAACCTGTCCGGATGCGGGAAGGAGATTATATACTGGTTCTGCCATCCCGGTGACTTTTTCGGCCTTGCAGAGATATGTGGCGGTGAGATAAGAACGGTCTTTGCGGAAGCGATGGAGGACACAGAAGTTCTAAGTATAACCATGGCGAATTTTGAGGAACTCATAGGCAGGAATCCCCAGATATCACTTTATCTTATGAAGATTCTCGGCAGCAGAATAAGACAGGCACATGAGACTATAAAATATCTTGTTGTGTGCGATGTCCGCTCCCGGATGGCGCAGCTTCTCATCAAACTCGGCCAGATATGCGGGCTGTCCCGCAATGGTGCTGTTTTAATAGAGAAGAAATTCACCCATCAGGAGATGGCCAATATGATAGGCGCAACAAGGACAACTGTTACAGAAGTGATGAATGAATTCAAAAGAGAAGGATTGGTAAAATGCAGTAGTAGCAGGATTACAATTCTAAACTACACAAGACTTGCCTCCATGGTCGAGTCATCAGGCTGATCTCCCTTAAATAGTTTAACTCCTATAATTGCCAGATTGTCGTCCAGAGAACATAACTTTGGATTTTAGGATTGTAATATAAAGTGAAAGGAGAATTTATAAGGAGGTACCGAGATGAATAAAGCTCTTCCGAAAAACATTAATGAGGTTGAAGAGGTGAGGATAGAAACCGACCTCCTCATCATAGGTGGGGGAAATTCGGGTTGTTTTGTTGCGATAGAGGCCAAGGAGAAAAATCCGGATATTGATGTGACCATAATGGAGAAGGCTCATATAGACAGGAGCGGCGCCCTAGCATCAGGGATGGACGCCATCAATACATATATCGGTGAAGGTGAAACCCCGGAGACGCTTGTGGCATGGAGCAGATCTCAGGTAGGTGGCGGCCCTCTCAGGGAAGACCTCGCTTTAAGTAATGCCAGAGTCCTTAATGAATGTGTTGAAAGATTAGAAAAGTGGGGAGTCCCTTTCATAAGGGATGAGAAGGGACGGTATAAAAGGAGAGGGCGATTTGACATCTCAATACGCGGGGAACAGTTAAAGCCCATTATCGCTGAAAAAACAAAGAGCTATAATCCGAGGATACTGAACAGGGTTGTAGCAACGAACTTCCTTAAAGACGGTGATAGGGTTATCGGTGCCACTGGTTTTGGAGTGAGGGATGGAAGATTCTATATCATAAAGGCAAAGGCTACTGTTATAGCAACAGGCGGCTCAGCAGGTCTCTACCGTTCATCTACCAGTGACGGAACTACATCACATCATCAGATGTGGATGTGTCCTTTTAATGTTGGTACAGGTTATTCGATGGGTATAAGGGCAGGTGCGGAGTTTACCCTGATGGAGCAGAGGTGGTGCGCCGCAAGGGTGAAGGATTTTACAGGACCTGTAGATACCATATCTGTTGGGTATAAGGCTCGGATGATTAACAGTAAAGGTGAATTGATACTCCAGGAGAGGTATGCCCATCTCGGGGGAGATAAAGCGCCACGCTATATAAGGGCAAATGCACCGATGGATGAATGGAGGGAGGGAAGGGGGCCGACCTTCATTGATACTCGTCATCTTTCACCTGAGCAGGTAAAAGAACTGAAGATGGACTATCTTAATGAACGGCCAACCTATGTCCTCTTTCTGGCAGCAAGGGGACAGGACCCTGCTGTAGAACCTTTGGAGATATACGGAAGTGATCCCTATATAGTAGGCGGTCATACAGCAAGCGGCTACTGGGTTGATATAGACAGGATGACCACCCTACCAGGACTTTTTGCAGCCGGTGAGTGTGCAGGTGGAATGCCCAATAAGTTCGTCGGTGGCTGTGCTGCTGAAGGTGTTCTTGCTGCGAGGGGAGTCCTGGAATATATATCGGGCGTAGAAAATGAAAAATTCGATGAGGGACAGATTGATGCTGAAAAGCAGAGGGTCTTTTCACCCCTATTCAGGGGATTGGGTATGGAGACAAGGTACAATATACCTGCTGGTCAGGACCCTCGCTGGCAGTATGATGGGGTAACTCCAGAGGAAATGGAGGAACGTCTCCAGAGGCTTATGGATGAATACGCTGGTGGTGTCGGGCAATTCTTCAGGTGTAATGAAAAACAGCTCAATTATGCCATTAAACATATCGGGATGATGAAGAAACAGGTAGATAAACTCTTTGCGATTGACCTCCATACACTCATGCTTGTCCATGATGTTATTGACCGTCTTGATGTCTCGGAGGTGGTGGTGATGCACCTGAGAGAGAGGAGGGAGACGAGATGGCCCGGGTGGCAGACCAGGACAGATTATCCTGATATTGATCCGGATCTCGACTGTTTCATCAACTCAAGAAAGAATCAAAAAACAGGAGAAATAGAGATGATAAAAAGGCCATACGAACAGATACTTCCCGGTGACAGGAAAGAGGCACAGTCTCCCATTCCGCTTTCTGCAGAAAAGGCATGATGGGTAAAAATATGAAATTGTTAAATAACATAAAAGGAGTTCAGCTATGCCGCCTTATGTAGTAAAAGATAAGTGCGATGGATGCAAAGGGAAAGAGGAACCTCTATGCGAACAGATATGTATCGGTGACCTTATGACTCTGGACGCAGTAACAGGGAAGGCCTATTGTAGGTCCTTGAGGGACTGCTGGGACTGCATGTCATGTACAAAGATATGCCCGAAGGGAGCAATAGAGCAGAGAATACCCTATCAGCTCGGATACCATGGTGCAAAGCTAATCCCGATGATAGGGCCTGACACCATAACATGGACATGTGTTGATATAAACGGCAAGGTCGAACGGTTCACCTACCGCACAAGGAATAAGAAATAAGGTATATTCTCACGGATGGGTAATGAGATTAAGACAGGTCTTTACCTCTGTACATGCGAAGGTGAAATCGGAAGGGTCATAGATATAGACTCCCTGGCAGAGGAGGCATCAGGTTGGTCTGGTATAACTGCTGTCCACAGGGACGCCTTCCTTTGTTCGGCTGATGGTATAAGAAAGATAAGAGAAGATATTGAGAGGCTCGGCCTTGATAGAGTAATGATTGCTGCCTGCTCTCCCTTTTTCAAGGTCAGGGAATTCTCCGACCTCGGCATAAACAGGTACCTCGTTGAGCGTGTGAATATAAGGGAGCAGTGTAGCTGGGTTCACCGTGATGACACTGATGGCGCCACCAGGAAGGCAAGGACCATGCTGAGGGTCTTTCTTGAGAAATTAAAAAATTCCAGACCGCTTGAGCCTGTAAAACGTCCTATTCTTAAGACTGCCCTTGTTATTGGTGGGGGTATAGCTGGTATCAATGCCACACTCGATGCCGCCGGAGCAGATTGTGAGGTTTTTCTCGTAGAAAGAAAACCCTTCCTTGGCGGGAAGGTTGCAGAACTGCACAATTATTTCCCGAGGATGTGTCCACCCTCCTGCGGCCTTGAGCTCATGTTCTCTGAGCTGGGGAAAAATCGAAATATCCATGTCCAGACACTCTCCGAGATTGGTACCGTCACTGGCTCCCCTGGTAATTTTGAGATATTGATAAAGACTTCTCCAAGGCATATTAATGAGAGATGCACATTATGCGGTAGATGCCTTGAGGTATGCCAGAAGAATGCAGTCATTTATCCTGAGGGATTTTCCTACCCCGGCATTCCTGCGATCCACAGGGCGCTCTGTGAGGAAGGATGTAGAAGATGTAAGGAAATATGCCCTGCAGGTGCGATAGACCTTGATGAAAAAGAAAGGCTAAACAACATTAAGGCTGGTGCTATCGTCCTTTCAACAGGATGGGATCCCTTTGACCCAACACCTATAAAAGAGTTCGGATACAGGAGGCTTAAGAATGTCTTTACGAATATAGAATTCGAGAAGATTTCAAAAGAAAAGAAGATATCCTTTGATGAACCAAAGAGGACAGCCTTTATACAGTGTGTCGGAAGCCGTGATGAAAGGTATCTCCCCTATTGCTCTGATGTCTGCTGCATGGTGAGCATCAAGCAGGCGCTCTTTCTTAAAGAGGTCAATCGTGAAAATGAGGTATATATATTCCATAACGACATCAGGACACCTGGGGAGTACGAAGAACTATACCAGAAGGCAAGAAAGAGCGGAATAATATTCATAAAGGGAATCCCTTCTGAACTCAGGCAGGATGGAAACAAAAAAATCGATTTTTCTGTCTTTGATACTGTGGCTGGAGAGAGGCTTGATATAACTGCTGATATGGTAATCCTTGCAGTAGGTATGAGACCTTCAAATGGAAATATTGCACTGAAAGATAAAATCGGCATTGCTTTAAACAAGAATGATTTCATTGAATCACACCTTCAGTGTTATCCCCAGGATACCCAGAGGGAAGGGATATTCAGTGCGGGATCATGCAGGGCGCCGATGGATGTATCGCGATCTATCGAGAGTGCAGGGACTGCAGCAGTCAAGGCCCTCAAGTTTTTCAGGGGCAAGGTAGAAATAAGTGCGGATTATCCTGTTGTAAATACATTGAAATGCGATGTCTGTAAACGCTGTGTTGAGGAGTGTCCCTTTAAGGCTTATTACTTTGATGATAAGGGATTTCCGAAGCCTGAAATATCAAAGTGCAGAAGCTGCGGGGTGTGTATGGGGAGCTGCCCCCTCTCAGCCATTTCACTCGGAGATCTCTCTATAGAGCAACTTTCAGAAATGATTGATGCCCTGGACAAATCATATCTCGGAAATGATGAGCCAATAATCCTCAGTTTTCTTTGTAAAAACGATGCATACAGGGCAGTGGATGATGCTGGTATTAAGGGGATTAAATACCCACCCAATCTCTTTAGTATTATGGTCCCCTGTTCAGGTGCGGTGAATGGTGCAATAGTTTCGAAGGCAATCTCCACAGGTATTGATGGAGTACTGGTCGCTGGATGCCCTGATGAGGAATGCCATTATGTACATGGAAGCATGCTTGCAAAAACAAGACTGGCAGATATCTCTGATAAACTGAAGGAGATGTATTTAGAGCCTGAGAGGGTCCGTTTTATCGAGATTAGCAGGGATGACGCTGAGAAATTTACCAGGTCTGTAGAAGACTATGCGAAGGAATTAAGAAAGATTGGCAGAAACCCCTTAAGGGTTTAATTTATGTATAATTACCTTCTTGATAAGGAGAGATTAAGGTACTGTTATCAGTGCGGAAAATGTTCTTCTGGTTGCGACGTCAACAGGCTTGACGGCTCCTTCCAGCCTCATAGGCTTTTACATCTAATCAGTATTGGTGCTATTGACAAGGTATTAAAAAGCGCCGATATCTGGAAATGTACCACCTGCTTTACATGTTCTGAAAGGTGTCCGCAGGGCATAAGAGTAACAGATATCCTCTGGAATATGAGGGCGATGGCTGTGAAATCAGGGCATATACCTGAGTTGCTTGTACACCAGAGGGAGGTTCTTCTGAAAGCAGGAAGACTTTATTCTGTTGGCCCCATAGACAACAAGAAAAGGGGTAAGGCAGGACTTAATGCAATCCCGGAGGAGCATCCTGTAATAGCAAAGATATTTGAGATATCAGAAGTAGAGGATTAGTTTTTATGAGATACGCCTTTTATATCGGCTGCACAATACCTGTTAAGGCATTAAAATACGAGATATCTACGAGGAGTCTTACAGGAAGCCTCGGCATAGAACTCATTGATATCCCAGAATTCAGCTGCTGCGGATATCCTGTAAGGTCAATGGATTTTTTTACCTCTCTCGTCATGTCTGCCCGCAATCTTGCCATAGCAGAAAAAAAAGGGCTGGATATAATCGGCATCTGCACAGGTTGCATGGCAATCCTCTCGGAGGCAAAGGAGTATCTTGAAGACCCAATAATAAGGAATAAGGTGAATAAAAAGTTAAAGGCCTTAGGAATTAAAGAATACACAGGCAGTGTTAAAGTAAAACACCTTGCAAGGTTTCTCTACGAGGATTACGGGTTTGACCGTCTGAGAGAAAGGATCATTAAGCCATTAAACTCTCTTGAATTCGGGGTCCACTATGGATGCCACTATATGAAACCCACTTCCGCCTATGGCCACTTCGACGACCCCTCAAACCCTGCTACCCTCGACGAACTTATAAATCTCACTGGTGCAACAACTATTGACTATCCAAATAAAAACCTCTGTTGTGGTTTTACCATAATGGGCCACGCTGAAGAACTCGGGCTCAGGCTCGCAGCAGAAAAGCTTGAATGCCTCTCTAACATAGGGGTTGATGCGATGGCCCTCGCATGCCCTTCCTGCTGCATTGCCTATGAAAACAATCAGAAGGTAGTGGGGAAAAGAACTGGAAAGGAATTCGACCTGCCTGTTCTCTATTTTACCCAGATCGTCGGACTTTCAATTGGTTTGGAGGAGGAAAAGTTAGGGTTCGAGTTTAACAGGATTAAGGTTGATAGGATTGCTAAGAAGTTAGCCAGAGACTAGGAAGAATTAAATCAGTTCTTAGGTAAGTTTCTTTTTCTGAGCAACTTCGATCCTTAGAAGTGCCCTCATAAGGGAGGCACGGGCCCTTTCAATATCTATTTCTTCTGCCTTTCTTTCAGCCTGGGCAAGCCTCTCTTCAGCCCTCTTCTTAGCGGCAAGTGCCCTCTCTATATCTATCTCCTCTGCCCTTTCACAGCCTTCAGCAAGGATTACAACCTTATCCGGCCCGACCTCTGCATAACCCCAGTTTAGAACGAGGAACCATTTTTCGTTACCTTTCCTGTATGACATTTTTCCGAGTTTGAGGATGGTGAGAAAGGGAGTGTGGCCCGGCAGGACGCCAAATTCCCCTTCATGTCCAGGGGCTACTACCTCATCGACTTCTTCACTCATCACAAGCCGGTAAGGTGTTACTATTTCAAGGAGTAGTTTGTTAGCCATAACTTTAAAAATCAGGATTCGAGGATTCGAGGGTTCAAGTGTTTATATTCTAAGATTTTTACTTGACCCCCTCAAGCCCTTGACCCCTTGAATCCTTTATTTATACTTAGCTTCTCTTATATCCCAGTTTCTCCGCATTTTCTGCAACTTCCTCTATGGGACCCATCATGTAAAAGGCCTGCTCGGGGATATCGTCTATTCTGCCTTCTACGATCTCCTTAAATCCTTTGATAGTATCCTGAAGCTTTACATATTTCCCGGCTCTTCCTGTAAATGTCTCTGCAACAAAGAATGGCTGGGAAAGGAACCGCTGGATCTTCCTTGCCCTTGCCACAGTGAGTTTGTCATCATCAGAGAGTTCGTCTATCCCGAGTATTGCAATAATGTCCTGAAGGTCTTTATACCTCTGCAGGATTATCTGGACCTGCCTCGCAACATTGTAATGCTCTTCTCCTATTACTCTCGGGTCAAGGATCCTCGATGTAGAATCAAGAGGGTCAACAGCAGGGTATATACCGAGCTCTGCAATCTGTCTTGATAAAACTACTGTTCCATCAAGGTGTGTGAATGCAGTAGCAACTGCAGGGTCTGTAAGGTCATCGGCAGGGACATATATTGCCTGCATTGATGTTATAGAGCCTTTCTTTGTAGTACATATCCTTTCCTGAAGGTCACCCATGTCTGTAGCAAGGTTTGGCTGATAACCAACAGCAGAGGGCATTCTGCCGAGGAGGGCCGAGACCTCTCCGCCTGCCATAGTGAATCTGAATATGTTGTCTATGAAGAGAAGGACATCGTTACCCTGATCCCTGAAATACTCTGCGACTGTAAGGGCAGTAAGGCCAACCCTCAATCTCGCCCCGGGTGGTTCATTCATCTGTCCGTAAATTAGGGCAGTCCTTCCGAGGACACCTGAATGTTTCATCTCAAGCCAGAGGTCATTACCTTCCCTCGTCCTTTCACCAACTCCCGCGAATACAGAGTATCCACCGTGTTCTTTTGCGATATTATGGATCATTTCCATTATTATAACTGTCTTCCCAACTCCTGCACCGCCGAACATACCGATTTTACCTCCCCTTGTCATAGGTGCAAGGAGGTCAATAACCTTTATCCCCGTCTCGAAAAGCTCTGCCGTTGGAACCTGCTCTTCAAAAAGGGGGGCAGGTTTTATAATCGGGTCCCTCCTCGTTGTCTTGATAGGACCGAGCTCATCTACAGGTTCTCCTATGATATTCATGATCCTTCCCAGTGTCCCTTCTCCAACAGGCACTGTTATCGGCATGCCTGTATCTATAGCCTTCAGGCCGCGCATCAGGCCATCTGTAGAAGACATAGCAACGGCCCTGACCCTGTTTTCTCCGAGATGGGATGCTACCTCAAGGGTGAGGGCAAGCGGAGGGATCCCTGAACCTGGATCCCCAGAGTCTTCTATTTTTATAGCATTAAGAATAGATGGGAGTTTACCCGGACTGAACTCCAAATCGACCACAGGGCCTATAACCTGAACAACCTTTCCTTCATTCATAATTTATAACCTCCTATGATTCTAATCCCCCTCACTCCCCCTTTAGTAAAGGGGGATTTAAGGGGGATTTTATTTTAGGGCCTCTGCTCCTCCTACGACCTCCATGAGTTCTTTTGTGATGGATGCCTGCCGTGCCTTGTTATACTGCAACGTTAATTTCTCAATCATGTCTTTTGCATTTCTTGTAGCATTATCCATGGCTGTCATCCTTGCGCCCTGTTCACTTGCCTCGGACTCTAAAAGGGCACGGAAGATCTGAACCTCTATATGTTTTGGTAAGAGCGTGTCAAGAACCTCTGGTGCAGAAGGTTCATAAAGGAATTCACCATAATAGACCTCCTCCTCTTTTTCTACCTTCTGTGGCTCTATAGGGAGAAGCTTTTCTATTACGACCCTCTGCTGCATGGCGGATTTAAATTCGTTATAGACCAGGTGGACTTCATCAGAAAGTTCCTCCCTATCCGCTCTATGAGTCGAGTCTCCGACAGGATCCTTCGGATGGGTCGGGTCTTCGGCTGTATAATTCTTTACGATTTCCATTGCTATTTCCTGAGCATTACTGTATATAACCTTTCCTGAAAGACCGACCCGTGTCTTTCTCAGGGGGATATTACGCCTCCTGAAGAAATCCCGCCCCTTTCTTCCGATGACGTTGATTGAGACCTCATAGTTATCTTTCTTTTTCTCCTTGATAAACTCGGAGGCCTTTTTCAGTATATTTGCATTTAGGGCACCGCATAGTCCGCGATCAGAGGTTATTACAAGAACCTCTGTCTTCAAACCACCCCTTTTAGCAAGGAGTGAATGTTCCTCTCCCTTTGCCCTCATCGCCAGACTGCTGAGGACAGCAAACATCTTATTTGCATAGGGCCTTGCCTCGAAGATCCTCTCCTGGGCCCTCCTGAGCTTTGACGCAGCCACCATCTTCATGGCCTTGGTGATCTGCTGGGTGCTCTTGATCGAGGTTATTCTCCTCTTTATATCTCTGAGTGTAGGCATATCTTCATTAATCCCCCCAGTCCCCCTTTAGCAAAGGCCATGGCTCGTAGAGGGGATTTTAGGGGTATTTTTTTAGTTTAAGTTTCGAAGGTCTTCTTGAACTCCTCTATCGCAGTACCAATTTTAGGACGGAGATCATCATCAATAACCTTTTTCTCTCTAATCTCTTTTCTGAGTTCTTCTTTTTTGTCTCTTAAAAACTTAAGGAATTCTCTCTCAAACTTTCTTATTGACGGAACAGGCACTTCATCAAGAAATCCATTCGCCCCTGCAAAAATTAGAAGGATCTGATCTTCGACTGACATCGGCACATACTGATCCTGTTTAAGCAGTTCTACCATCCTTTGTCCTCTTGCAATCTGGGCAAGTGTTGCCTTATCGAGATCACTTCCGAACTGGGCGAATGCAGCCAGTTCCTTATACTGGGCAAGGTCGAGTCTTAGCATCCCTGCGACCTGTTTCATCGCCTTTATCTGAGCAGCGCCACCCACCCTCGATACAGAAAGGCCGACATTAACTGCCGGTCTTATTCCTGCGTAGAAGAGGTCGGATTCGAGATATATCTGACCGTCTGTGATGGATATAACATTTGTAGGTATATAGGCAGAGACATCACCTGCCTGGGTTTCTATAATAGGAAGTGCTGTAAGAGATCCGGCCCCGAGCTTATCCGAAAGTTTTGCTGCCCTCTCAAGGAGCCTTGAATGGAGGTAGAATACATCTCCCGGATATGCCTCCCTTGCAGGCGGGCGTCTTAGGAGGAGAGAAAGCTGTCTGTATGCATGGGCATGTTTGGAGAGGTCATCATATATTATAAGGGCGTGTTTTCCGTTGTCCCTGAAATACTCTCCCATGGTACAACCGCTGTAAGGTGCGAGGTACTGCATCGTTGCCGGGTCACTGGCAGTTGCAGAGACAACTATTGTATAGTCCATCGCACCGTGTCTCTGAAGTGTATCAACTACCCTTGCAACACTCGCCCTTTTCTGGCCGATAACAACATATATGCAGATTACATCACCATTTTTCTGGTTTATTATTGCATCCACTGCAAGGGCGGTCTTTCCTGTCTGGCGGTCTCCAATAATCAGTTCTCTCTGTCCCCTGCCTATCGGTATCATGGCATCTATTGCCTTGAGGCCTGTCTGTAGAGGTTCCTTTACAGGTTGTCTCTTAACAATACCCGGGGCTAAGACCTCGACCTTTCTGAAATGTTTTGTATCAATAGACCCTTTCCCATCCAGCGGCTGTCCCAGAGGGTTTACAACCCTGCCGATTACAGCCTCTCCCGCAGGGACTTCTACTATCCTCTTTGTCCTCTTTACAAGATCGCCTTCCTTGATATATTTGTCTTCCCCTAAAAGCACAGCACCGACATTGTCTTCTTCGAGGTTGAACACTATTCCGAAGACACTGTGCGGAAATTCGAGAAGCTCCCCTGCCATGGCCTTCTCTATACCAAATACCTTTGCTATGCCGTCTCCGACTGTTATCACGGTTCCCACTTCCCTGACATCAACCCTCGTCTCAAACTCTTTTATCTGTTTCTTTATAAGCTCGCTTATCTCTTCTGCCCTTATCTGCATATTAAATTACCTCCGATTGGAAACACACTATTTCCCCAGCAACCCCTCTTTAATATTTATGAGCTGGCCTTTGATGCTTCCGTCATAGATCACATCCCCTATTCGTACAACAAGACCCCCTATAAGGGAAGGGTCGACTCTGATATCCAGTTCCACATCTTTTTTTGTAAGGTGTCTGAGGCTTTCTTTCAGCAATTCTTCATGGTCCTGGGAAAGACTGTTATACGATGTGACATGGGCCTTCACCCTGTTTTTCCTTTCATAGAGAAGGGTTTCGTAAAAGGTCCTGATCTCCCTGAAATACCGCAGTCTGTCCTTCTCGAGAAGAAGTCCTAAGAACCTCCGTGTCTCTCCGGAAAAACCGAGCCGTTCTGATAAGACCTTCAGAACACCCCTTTTTTCTTCAAGCCCGAAGACTGGACTCAAAAAAAGCTTCCTCATCTCAGGACTGACCTGAAGCAGGTTCTGGAAGTTATCGAGGTATTTTCTGACAGACCCTGCATCCTCCTCGGTCAGCGGTTCTAAAAGGGCCTTCGCATATCTTTTTGCAAGGATATTAACTATCATTAACTGTTTCCTCTAAGAACCATTGGCCATCTTCTTGAGATATTCCGTCAGGATCTTTTCCTGATCTTCCTTCTTCAGTTTTTCCTTTATCTTTCCTTCTGCCAGTTCTAATGCAAGGTTGACAGCCTCTTCTCTCAGGGATTCCCTTGCCTTTCTCATTTCCTGCCCGATATTCTCCCTTGCCTGGTGCATGATCCCCTCACCGATTCTCTCGCCCTCCTTGCTCAGAAGGGCCTTTTCCTTTTCACCGTCTGTTCTTGCTGCATTAATAATTGCCTCTATCTCTTTATCCTTCTGACCCAATCTGAGTTGAATCTCCTCGAGGCCTTTTCTTGCTGTCTCTTTTGCCTCTTCTGCATCCCTGATAGCCTTT
>CAKKRL010000191.1:7245-15985 GCA_919902655.1 Thermodesulfovibrionia bacterium | reverse complement strand
TCTATATCTCCCTGCCCAGTACTTTCCTGGCGATTTCAAGGGAAAGGCGGCCGGCTTCCTCTCTGAGAAGAGCCCTCGCCTTTTCTGTATCTCCCTTCAGTTCCCCTTTTGTCTTCTCTATTGTCTCCAGGGCATTATCTTTTGACTTATCGAGGAGCCTTCTCTGTTCGGCAAAGCCTTCCTTCTGTAATTTCAGAAAGAGGTTTCGCCCCTTCTCCCTGGCAGAAGCGATTTCCTTGTTTAGCTCAGCCATAGCCTCTTCGCTTCTTCTCTGAATCTCCTTTGCTTCTTCAAGGGATTTAGAAATTTTCTCGGACCTCTCCAGTAAAAGATTAAGAACAGGTTTGAAAAGAAAAAAATTCAGGAAGAGAAGAAGGGCAAGGAAGTTCCCTAAAAGGACAAGGAACCATTTAAGTTCAAACTCTATCATGAAAGACCTCTATGACATAATGAAAAAGCTGATAAATCCAGGTTTAGGTGAAGGAATCTATCACAGAGGGACTTTCAAGTCAAATAAATTATTTTAATATTTTGATAAAACCTGTCCCTGCAAAAAGAGGGGGCAGATAGTTTGCTCTAACCCGAATCTGATCTAGGATATTAAAGAGATTGAATTAAATCTCCGCGTTTAATATCTTTGGCACTTTTAATGATCCATGCAGTAGAAGTATTCTCCTGCAGACTCAGTATCTGGACTTCACCTATAGTCTCATCCGGGAGCTTTGTCTCTTTGCCGGTAGAAGGCACTATACCCTTACCTCCGGGGGCAACTACCTTGAGACGGTCACCAATATTCAGCCCATCCTTTGATCCTTTATCCAGGTAAACAACATCCATCTGGGCATTGGCAACCTTTGTCTCGATTGACTCGACTATGTATCCATTTATTCCACCTGGAGAAGAGGTCTTACCAGAAGGGATAAGCGGGGCCTCCGTTTCGGTATAGCTCTCAAGCCTGTCCCCTTTTGTAATATAGTCGTAAGAGCTGATTATCTCACCTGTTGCAATCTGTCCGTTAACTGCGGTAATTTTAAGGTCTCCGAGCATCTTTACAAGATTGCCCATTATAGCACCTGTCTTAGGGTGGACCACCTTCTTTACTACCCTCAGGACTGTGAGTCTGTCTCCTGTCTTCACATCGTTTGAGAGTGTGAGATAAACCTTATCCCTCTGTCCGAGGAGGACCCTTCTGTCAGGTGAATCCACGATCTCACCTTTAGCATCCCCAACCCTGGAGATATAACCAGCAGAGGCTATACGGTATTTGTCGGCAAGTGGTTCCTTTGGCACTTCCTTTACTATTTCTTTTTCTTTTGGTGCCTCAGCCTTTTCCATGGCCTTCTCTTCTGCAGTTGGTACTACTGCCTTTTCTGCAACAGGTTCAGGTTTTTTCTCCTCTGCAATAGTCTTTGTCGGTATCTTCAGGGTCTTCCCTGGGTATATCCTGTCAGGGTTTTCAATATCTGAATTTTCCTTCCAGAGTTTCGGCCAGAGGAAGGGGTCCTGCAGTTCCTTCTGAGAAATATCCCAGAGGGTATCCCCTTTCTTTATTGTATATTCCTTTACAGCCTCCTGTGCAAGAGATAGGGTATATAGGAGTAATAGAGATAAAAAAGCCAAGAACATCATCCTGATCTTTCTCATAATTTCCTCCCTTCTTTTAATAACCTTGTTATTTTTATGCCCCTTTCAGGTGTTCACCGAATAGGGATTCCTCTACCATCTGACAGATAATATGTCCAAGGGTTATATGTGTCTCCTGTATTCTCGGTGTGCTATCAGAAGGTACTATGAATGAGTAATCTACCTTGCCTGAAAGCTTTCCCCCGTCTTTTCCTGTGAAGGCTACAGTCTTCATACCCTTTTTCTTTGCAGATTCGACCGCCTTAATGACATTTGTGGAATTGCCACTTGTGCTTATCCCTATAACCACATCCCCTTCATCTCCAAGGGCCTTTAATTGTCTTGAGAAGATCTGGGAATATTCATAATCGTTGGCAATACTCGTGATTACCGCCATGTCTGTATTTAGGGCAATGGCAGGAAGGCCAGGTCTTTCTTTCTGAAACCTGTTGACGAACTCACCGGCGATATGGGAGGCATCGGTGGCGCTACCACCGTTTCCAAAGAGGATAAGTTTCTTGCCATCCTTAAAGGCATTGGATATTAAGTGAACAACCTCTACGATAGTGTCTAAATTTTCCTTCATGAATTTTTCTTTAATCTTACAGCTTTCCTGAAAATGTTTTATGATAAGTTCCTTCACACGTTCTACCTACCGGCTCTAAAAATATAGTACAACCTTAATACCTTTTCTCTAATTTGTCAATACCTTTTAACAATTTTTTTATGCCATCTATATTAAATAATACGAAAGTCTCTGATTTTAATAATCTTTATATCCCTGAGAATGGTACGGGAGCGAAGGTTAGAATAAAGACAGCAAGACATAACCACCCGATATTCCGCCTCCTTTTATCAAGAGGGAGGAAAGGATAGATCACAGGCGGATGTTTAGTTCCAAGGATTATTAAAAGGATAGCCCATACATACCATCCTATCCACCCGAGAAGGCCTAATATGATGAGTACCGGTATTGTCAGTTTTGAAATCAGGCTATGCCATCTATCTGATAGGGCATATAAAATATGGCCGCCATCGAGCTGGCCCACAGGGAGGAGATTCAGTGATGTTACAAAGAGCCCTATCCATCCGGCAGTAGCGATAGGGTGAAGGAATATATCATAGTCTTTTGGATTGATATTCAGTACAATCCTCACAAGGATATCAAAGAGGATGGAAGAGCCGAGGAGAAGGTATCCAGAACCCGATTCAGATATTTCTGAATGAATCTCTGCCTTTGAAAATCCGAGGCCTATTATTAATGCAATTATTGAAATCAAAAAGCCTGTTATAGGGCCAGCTGCACCTATATCTAAAAGTGCCCTTCTATCCTTTATAGGAGTCTTCATCTTTATTACAGCACCAAAAGTACCGATGAAATTAGGGGCAGGGATGAAGTAAGGTAATGTTGCTGATACCCCATGTCTTCTTGATGCCAGGTAGTGGGCGAGTTCATGGCCGCCTAAGATAGAGAGGAGGGTGAAGGAAAAAGGAATTCCCTTCAGGATATTCAGGTCCTTCAGGACTTCAAAGGGGTCTACTCCCTGGTGAACAGCCCCGAAGAACAGGGTTGTAAAAAGGGTGGTGATAAACAGAACTATATGTAAAGGTGTCAGTCTCTTCACTCTCTGGGTTTTCTATACCTTTGGATCCAATAATAAAAGATAAAATAAGAGGCTATGGAAGCGACTATGCCAAGGACAACCGAGCCGACTACGAGCGGAGGGATGACAGGTTTAAGCTGGACCCAGAAAGTCTTCAAACTCAGACTACCCCAATCCAGATCAAATACTATCTTTTGCCTGAAAAAAAGAGAACCGCACCAGAAAGATGCAGCAAAGAGAGGTATCTGGGTGTAGGGATTGCTTATAAGGACACTGCCTGTGATTGCAATCGTCTTATTCACCCTGAAGAGAGAGGCAAGAAGAATAGCGCTCATGGTATGAAGTCCTACAATTGGTGTAAAGGCCACAAAGACACCGATAGCAAAGGATAGGGCAAGACGCTCGGGGGGGTCATTAAGACTCAGAGCTGACCTGATTTTATCTCTTATCTTCATTTATTTAGATATCAAATAAGAAGCGAAGTGGTCATAGCCAGAAGGAACTAAATAGTTCTTATTTCCGTCTCTATCTATGATTGTCCTTTCCCCTTCAACTATTTCTCCTATCATAGTAGCAAGGGGTCTTCCTGCTATTTCTGCCTTCATGACATCTTCCACCTTATCCTCAGACACAGTAAACAATAGTTCATAATCCTCTCCACCTCTCAGGGCATAGGACAGAGGATCTGTTTTAAATAGTGCCGAAGCCTCTTTTAATTCGGGTGATATCGGAATCCTCTCCTTATAAATCCTGGCACCTGCGCCGCTTTCATCACAGATATGACACAGGTCGGATGTAAGGCCATCGCTGATATCAATCATGGATGTGGCCCATTTGTTTTTAGCGATAACCTCCCCCTCCTCGACCCTTGGATTAGGAAACAGATGCCTCTCAATTAAAGTCCTGACCCCTGACCCCTGACCCCTGACCCTTTTTTTCAGGAGCTCAAGCCCCATCGCCGAATCGCCTAATGTGCCTGTAACGAAGATGGCATCTCCCTTCTTTGCCCCGGACCTGAGAACCATAATGCCTTCTTCAACTTCTCCGAGAAGGGCAATGCTCAGGATAAGGCCTGATTCTGACCTGCATGTATCTCCACCGACTATGGATATACCATATCTTCTGGCAGATTCCTTTAACCCATTGAATATCCCGTCAAAATCTTCTGTTGAGATACTCTCCGGAAGTCCTACAGATATCAGGACAGAAGTAGGCCTTCCTCCCATAGCGGCAATATCACTTATATTTACAAGGAGGGCCTTCGAACCAATCTGATATGAATCGGATAATGAATAGTCGAAATGGATTCCTTCGAGGAACATGTCAGAGGTAATAATTGTCAGATAACCTGATTTTTGCCTTATTGCTGCTGCGTCGTCCCCGATACCTAATATAACAGGTTCGTGAGGATGAGGAAGGGTTGCCCTGATCCTCCGGATGAGGCCGAACTCCCCGATCTCGCTCAGATTCATAATTTAACTACAAATCCTAAATTCTAATATTGGAATCTCAAACAAATTCAAAAGTTCAAAATTCGAAAGGACTCCTATGTTTTGTTTTGAATTTTGGATTTTAGTCATTTGATATTGTTTAGGATTTAGAATTTAGAGATTAGAATTCTGTTCCTTAATGGGTCATGGTCTTTCTTTTCTGATTCTTCAGGGCTGCTGTGAAGACATCATCCATTGTGTCTGCAAAGACGAACTCTAAACCCTTTCTCACATTCTTTGGGATCTCCTCCAGATCCTTTTTGTTCCTCTTAGGGATTATGATTGATTTTATTCCGGCCTGCTTTGCGGCGAGGGCTTTCTCCTTCAGACCGCCTATGGGCAGGACCCTTCCCCTCAGGGTTACCTCTCCTGTCATAGCCACATCCTTGCTTACAGGCCTGTTTGTAAGAGCAGAGGTAAGGGCTGCGGCCATTGTGATCCCTGCAGATGGCCCGTCCTTGGGTATTGCCCCGGCCGGCACATGGATATGTATATCTATCTTATTGAAGATATCCTCTTTAATCCCGAGTGTGGCTGCCTTGGACCTGATATAACTAAGGGCCGCCTGTGCGGATTCCTTCATAACATCCCCGAGGTGGCCTGTAAGGGTAAGGCTACCTTTCCCCTTCATTGTAGTTGCCTCAACATAGATAATATCACCACCTGCCTGTGTCCATGCAAGGCCCGTAGAGACTCCGACCTCGTCCTTTTCCCTCTCTTCCTCCGGGAGGTGTTTGGGAACACCGAGGAACTGATGTATCTTATTATGCGTTACATTCACATATTTTTTCTTCCCTTCAGCGATCTGACGTGCAACTTTACGGCAGATATTCGCCAGTTCTCTCTCTAAATTTCTCAGACCTGCCTCCCGTGTATACTGAGAGATGATGAGTAGAATTGCCTTATCGGTTATCTCGAGCTGTTTCTGTGTAATACCATTTTCAGTGAGCTGTCTCGGGAGCAGGAAGTTCCTGGCAATACGGAGTTTTTCTTCTCCGGTATATCCTGAGATCTCTATTGTCTCCATCCTGTCCTTGAGGGCCGGAAGGATGGGATCAACAAGATTCGCCGTGGTTATGAACATGACATTTGATAGGTCAAATGGGACACCAAGGTAATGATCGGAAAATGCAGAGTTCTGCTCGGGGTCAAGGACCTCAAGGAGTGCTGCTGACGGGTCACCCCTGAAGTCTGCCCCTACCTTATCTATCTCGTCCATCATAAAGACAGGGTTGTTAGAACTTGCCTGTTTCATCCCCTGAATGATCCTGCCGGGAAGTGCCCCAACATATGTCCTCCTGTGTCCTCTTATTTCGGCCTCATCCCTTATCCCTCCCAGTGATATACGGACAAATTCCCTTCCGAGAGCCCTTGCTATCGATTTACCGAGAGAGGTTTTTCCCACGCCAGGAGGTCCGACAAAGCAGAGGATAGGCCCCTTCATCTTTTCCTTAAGCTTCCTTACTGCCAAATATTCGAGGATCCTTTCCTTTACCTTCTCAAGGTCGTAATGATCCTCATCGAGAACCTTTTTGGCAGCAGAAATATCGAGGCTGTCCTGTGTTGTTTTGCTCCAGGGAAGGTCAACAAGCCAGTCCACATAAGTCCTGATAACGGCGGATTCGGCTGCATCAGGGTGCATCTTCTCAAGTCTCTTCAGTTGTTTTTCTGCCTCTTTTGCCACCTTCTCGGGCATTTTTACTTCTTCTATTTTCTTTCTGAGTTCATGGATCTCTTCTGACCGTTCATCCATTTCTCCCAGTTCCTTCTGTATTGCCTTAAGCTGTTCTCTGAGGAAATACTCCCTCTGGGTCTTGTCTATCTCTCCCCTTGCCTCTGTCTGAATCTTCTGCTGGACAGTAAGGAGTTCAATCTCCCTCGAAAGGGTATCACCGACCCTTTTTAATCTTGCTGCAGGGTTTACAGTCTCCAGAACCTCCTGAGCGATATCCACCTTGAGCCCAAGGTTGGAAGCAATAAGGTCTGCGAGCCTCCCAGGGTCTTCAAGATTCTCTACCACAACGAGGATGTCAGGAAGTATCACTTTGCCGAGAGAGACTGCCTTGTCGAGCTGTTCCTTGACATTCCTTACAAGGGCCTCTGTTTCGATGGTAGTATCCACTTTTGGATCTACTATTTTCTGGATTTCGGCAATGTAGTAGGGTTCCTTCTTTACAAAGTTTTCTATTTTTGCTTTTGATAGTCCCTGTACAAGGATCTTAATCCTTCCGTCAGGAAGCTTAAGCATCCTCATGATCATACCAACTGTCCCTACATGGAACAGGTCCTCGGTTCCCGGGTTTTCGATATTAAGGTCTCTCTGGGCTACAAGGAGTATCATCCTGTTTCCTGCGAGGGCATCATCTATTGCCTTTATTGACATCTCCCTTCCCACAAAGAGCGGTATGATCATATAAGGAAAGATTACTATATCCCTTACAGGCAGTACAGGCAATCTTGATGGTATCTCAGGTTGATGTTCTATCTCTTCAAAGTTTGGCATAATGAATCACCTTTAATTTGCTTTAATCTGCAAGGTTAAGTGATTTCAGGTAATTTTTAAATTCTTTCCCCAGTTCCTGATTTTTCAAGGCAAGCTCTACTGTTGCCTTCAGGAAACCGAGCTTATCCCCGGCATCGTATCTTTTCCCCTTGATCTCATAGGCATGGATAGGATGTTTTTTTGCCATCTCCTTCAGTCCGTCAGTAAGCTGTATCTCCCTGTTCTTTCCTGGTGCGGTCTTCTCAAGAATCCCGAAAATATCAGGGGTAAGAATATACCTTCCTATAATAGCAAGATCAGAGGGTGCTTCTTTCGGCTTCGGTTTTTCGACAAGATCAAGGACTTTATAGACCCCATCCCCGAGACTCTCTCCTTTGATTACCCCATATCTGTGTACATCCTCTTTCTTCACCCGCTGTATCGCCAGGACTGGGGTTCTATATTTCTTGTAGACCTCTTTCAACTGCATCAGTGCAGGGGTCTCGGAATCAATTATATCATCTCCAAGCAAAACAGCAAAAGGCTCATCCATTATTAAATTTTTTGCACAGAGGATAGCGTGGCCGAGACCGAGCGCCTTCTTCTGTCTTATGTAACAGAGGGTCACCATATTGGCTATTCTCTGTATTTCGCTCAGGAGACCGCTTTCACCTTTTGCCTTAAGGTTTTCCTCAAGCTCAAAGGCGATATCGAAATGGTCCTCTATAGCCCTCTTCCATCTCCCTGTTATGATGATAATCTCGTCTATCCCTGAGGCCACGGCCTCTTCTACTACATACTGTATCATTGGCTTATCAACAATAGGGAGCATCTCTTTTGGAGATGCCTTGGTGGCTGGAAGGAATCTGGTTCCCAGACCGGCAGCAGGAAATATTGCCTTTGTTAAGCTTTTCACTTGTTAAGTTTTGCAGAAATGACGGTAAAAGTCAAGACCTGAGACGGTCAAGTTCTTCGAATATCCTTCTGCATTGAATCTCGGTTTCTTCGATGGGGCCGCTGTTGTCTATAATGTAATCGGCATAACGTTTCTTTTCATTCAGGGGCATCTGAGACCTGATTCTTTTTAATGCATCTTCAGGAGAGAACTTATCTGCGAGCCTTGATAGTTGTTCTTTCTCCCCAGCATAGATAAGAATTACCTTGTCAAACTTCCTGTGGTAACCGCTCTCAATGAGAAGGGGAATATCGCAGATTATTATGGCATCTCTTTCTTCCTTCAGGATTTCTTCTTTTTGTCTCTCTATCTGTTTGAATACCTCCGGGTGGACTATCTCTTCGAGTCTTTTCCTTTTTTGTTCATCTTCGAATACGATCTCTCCGAGCCTGTTCCTGTTAATCGTCCCGTCAGGATTAAGGGCATCTTCTCCGAAAATATCCTTTACACTTTTCCATGCAGGTGTGCCTTTACGGACAGATTTCCTTGCCAGCTCATCTGCATCTATGATATAGGCACCAAGTCCTCTAAAGATTGCCGAGACAGTACTTTTCCCGGTGCCTATCCCGCCTGTAAGTCCTGCAAC
>CAKKRL010000191.1:0-7145 GCA_919902655.1 Thermodesulfovibrionia bacterium | reverse complement strand
AGATTGCCGAGACAGTACTTTTCCCGGTGCCTATCCCGCCTGTAAGTCCTGCAACGACAGCCATAACAGCTAAAAATATAGGAAAGCTCAGACGAAGTCAAGGATAGTCCGAAAATAGTCCTGACCAATCACGGTAGGACAGGCGTCCCGCCTGTCCAGATGGGTTATGATATTTGACAGCCGAGACGGCTGTCCTACTTGTTTATTGTGATAGTCTTTTATTCTTCGTGATGGTTGACTAAAAATAGATTTAATAGTATCCTCTCATAAAACATAAGAAAGGAGAGAAGGCTCATATGAAAAGACTGGTGGTAGTTATAGTAACATTCGTTATTATTAATAGTCTTTTAATTGCAGAGGGGGCGCCACAACCTCCTTCAGAGAAACCTCAAACCACCCAGATCCAGCAGATTCCGTCACTCGCACAGGCCAAGCCCAGAAAACCGCTCAAGATAAATCTCAAGAGGAACTCAAAGAACGATTACTCCTGGGAGATAAACGGCGAGAATGTTGAGGACATTATAAACGCCGATAAGAAGCTGAGAAAAGGACTGGGGATGGAGTAACCCCAGTCTTACAGAATATAATCAGTCCTTATCAATACTGTATTTGCCGGGGCCTATGAGGATCAGACTGAGGAAGAGGACCCCGGCTTCAATGGCATGGGATGCAACGCCCAGCCCGTCACCTTTCCCGAGATGCATTATGGAGGCTACTGACATCGTGATCAGGAGGAGTATACAGGCAGGTCTGAAAAACAGACCGAGGATAATGAATATGCCGCCGAAGAATTCTGAAAATGCAGCCATGAACCCCCAGAATACAGGGAAAACCGGTATGCCGACATAGTTCATAGCCATACCGAGTTTCTCCCATTTCTCCGGACCTCCGATCAATTTCGGCGCACCGTGATAAAGGAACATGATACCGATACCTATGCGGAGTATCAGAATCCCTGTGTCTCTGTATTTTGTGAGTGATTTCGACATTATTTTATCCTCCTCTTAATTTATTATCTCTTCGTCCTCATTTCTCCAGGCAGGATCTACTATACAGAGGAACTTCAGGTCGGAGTTTCCTGTATTTTTAATATACTGCCTTGAATCAGGCGGGATATAGATTGCATGGCCTTGATGGACCTTTGCAGATTCATCATCTATGTACATTATACCTTCTCCCTCAAGGATGTAATAAACCTCTGAGGTCTTGAGTCTGTGGGCCCGGGAGGCCTTACCTGGTTTTAAAACGGCATGTGCCAGGCTATACCGGAGTTTAAGGTCCGACTTTGCCGGGTGTAAGAGTTCTCTTAATATTGTACGATCACCTGCTATAAATTCTTCACAATCCTGAAGGTCTTTTATAAGCATATGTAAGATAGATGATAGCAGATTAAATCACACTTTTTAAAAACCGTCAAGGGAAATTTTGATAACAATTTACTTGACAAGTAAGTTTATCTGGTATAATCCATTTATTATGAAATTAGCTATTATGGGTGGAACCTTCAATCCGGTTCATTTTGGGCACCTCAGACCTGCAGAGGAGATAAGGGAGAGGTTGAAACTGGATAAGGTCTTATTCATCCCCTCGGCACGTCCTCCGCATAAAGATAGCGAGATCATAGAACCCTTTCACCGTCTCGAAATGACAAGGCTTGCTGTTAAATCAAATCCGCATTTCGATGTATCAACCATTGAGGTTATGAGGGAGGGAAAGTCCTATTCGGTAAGGACTGTGGAAGAACTCCTTGAAAAGTACAGGGCCGAACTCTTCTTCCTTGTCGGGATAGATGCCTTCCTCGAGATTCCTACCTGGAGGGAGGCTGAAAGGCTATTTGCCCTGACGAACCTCGTTATACTCCTTAGACCCCCCTACCTCTTCCAGTCTCTGAGCCAATCGCCATATCTTAAGTCCATCTCGAAGTCTGTCCTCTCAGAGCTGGACCAGGGTATAAAACAGGGTTACCGTAAGGTTTCTGAGAACGGGAAATCTATATACTTTGAGAGGATTACTTTCCTGGATATATCTTCAACCTCTATCCGGAGGAATCTAAAGACAGGCAAGAGCATTAAATATCTCTTGCCTGATTCTGTGGAATCGTATATAATGACACATGGGCTTTACAGGTAAGTTCGGGGTTTTGAGTTAGGGAATTTAGTTTTAAATTTTAACTCTAAACTCCGAACTCGAAACTCATAACTGTAGTTAATGGAGGTGTTTGGCGGTAGAATCGAAAGATAAGGCATTCCTTTCAGCATTTGCGGCAAAAGAGAAAAAGGCCTCTGGTATCCTTTTACTGGAACTCAAGGGTCTTACCCCTTTGGCTGATTATTTTCTTATATGCTCCGGTATAACTACAAGGCAGGTAAAGGCTGTAGCCGAAGCGGTAGAAGAGAAGCTCTCGAAGGAAACTGTCTATCCCTCCCATATAGAAGGACTTCCCGATGCCCACTGGATATTGATGGATTATGGTGACCTTGTGGTACACATCTTTGACGAAGAGACAAGAAGATATTATGAACTTGAGAAACTCTGGGGTGATGCACAGAAGGTAGAGATCAAGTAATAGGGGTCTGATTATTATGTTTCGTCGCATATTATTCTTTTCGGTAATCCTGCTGATGGTCCTCTCCATCCTCGGTATTGGTTATCTGGCCAATATAAACAGAGAGGCCATATCAATAAATCTTGCATGGAAGACCTACGAAATCTCCAAGATCGGGCTTATCCTTCTATCCTGGGCAACAGGTGCGTTTCTCGTGATATTCATTATGGCTATAAAGGATACGAGAAAGTACTTTCTTAACTGGAGGGCCTCGAGGGTACATAAGAAGGAGCTAAAGATACAGGAAATGTATTCAAAGGGTGTGAATGCGGTTCTTGCAAAGAGGAATGCTGAGGCAAGAGGATTTTTTGACAAGATACTCCAGCAGGACCCAGATCATATAGATTCCCTTATCAGGCTCGGTAATATCTACCACAGGGAAAGGAATGTAAATGAGGCTATCCGGCTCCATCAGAAGGCGAGGGATATCAACCCGACAAACATAGAGGTACTCTTTGCCCTTGAGGCAGATTACGAAGAGGCGAGGAGACTGGAGGATGCCCTCCAGGTACTGAGGGATATCCTGAACATGGATCGTAGCAACCTTACAGCTCTATATAAGATGAGGGATATATGCCAGAGACAGGGGAAATGGGAAGATGCCAACATGGTTCAGATCAAGATACTGAAAGCGGCATCGTCTAATGAAGAAAGGACAGCCGAGCATCAGAGATTGACCGGGATGAGATACGAACTCGGCAGAAGTCTCCTTGAGGGAGGCAGCCTCGAAAAGGCCAAGAGGGTTTTCAAGGGCGTTTTAAAGCTTGACAAGGATTTTATACCCGCCTATCTCGGACTTGGAGAGGTTTATTTAGGAGAAAGCGATATATCAGGGGCGACTGACCTGTGGGAGAAGGCTTATTATGCTACATCATCTGTCATCTTTCTTCTCAGGCTGGAAGACCTTTTCCTTTCTCTCGGAGAACCGAACAAGATTATTGAGCTATACCAGAAGATACTTTCTTCAAAACCAAAAGACCCTATACTTAACTTCTTCCTCGGAAAACTTTATTACAGGCTTGAGATGATCGACGATGCCTATGATGTACTTACATCGATGGATGGCGGGGCAGAGAATCTCCCCGACCTTCATAAACTCATAGGTAACATATACCTCAGGAGAGGCTCGCCTGAGAAGGCCGCACAGGAATTCAAAAAGGCTATGAGGTTCAGAAAGAAGGTCGTTGTACCATACCGGTGCAGTAAATGCGAATATCAGTCAGCGGACTGGGCAGGCAGGTGCCCTCAGTGCGGGAAATGGAACTCCTTTTCTGTCTATCTTGAGAAGCCCTGCTGATTCAGATGGAAAATCTAATCAGGCCTTTAATCCAGAAGAACGACACAAAGATACTCCTCATTGTGCTCGATGGGATCGGCGGACTTCCTGTGAATGGCAAAACAGAGCTTGAGGCAGCGAACATTCCCAACCTCAACTCTCTTGCCAGAGAATCTGCCTGCGGGCTTCATATCCCTGTTTCCCATGGAATCACACCGGGCAGCGGACCCGGCCATCTCGGTCTCTTCGGGTACAACCCGATCGAACATCAGATGGGGAGAGGTGTTCTTGAGGCCCTCGGCCTCGGTCTTGAGGTAAGAAAAACCGATGTTGCTGTAAGATGTAATTATGCTACTTTCAAAAATGGGATAATCGTTGACAGGAGGGCAGGAAGGATCCCAACGGAGAAGAACAAGGATCTCACAGAAAGATTACAAAAAAAGATCAATAAAATAGGAAGGGTTCAAGTTATCTTTTCCGCTGGTATGGAGCACAGGTTTGCTGTTCTCTTCAGATTCCCAACTCCGCTCAAGCCTGATTCAGCAATGATAACTGATACGGATCCGCAGAAAGAAGGAATGAAGCCTCTTATCCTAAGACCCCTCTCAAAGAAGGCAGCGGGTGTATCTAAGGTGGCTGAAAAGCTTTTAGTTCTTGCTAAGGATATACTTAAGAAGGAAGAAAAGGCAAACTATATCCTGATGAGGGGTTTTTCAAGCATGCCCCATATGCCTGCATTTGAAGAATCTTTCGGATTAAAGTCACTTGCTATTGCAACATATCCGATGTACAGGGGGCTTGCGCGGCTTGTCGGTATGGATACACCTGTGATCGAAGGGGAGGTTAAGGATGAGATAGGGTTTTTAGAAAAGAAATATAACGGTTACGATTTCTTCTTTTTACACATCAAAAAGATCGATTCGTATGGTGAGGATGGTAATTTTGAGGGTAAGGTCAGAGAGATAGAGAAGTTTGACAGGCTCCTTCCGGACATACTTAATTTAAAACCAGATGTCCTGATTCTTACAGGTGACCATTCAACACCTTCTCTACTTAGAAGCCATAGCTGGCATCCTGTGCCTGTTCTCATAAAGTCGCCTTATGTCCTTGGCGGTCTCTGTTCTACCTTCACGGAGCGTGAATGTACAAAGGGGGAGCTTGGTATGTTTCCGACGGTAAATCTTATGCCCCTTGCACTTGCACATTCTCTGAGACTCAAGAAATTCGGGGCGTAAAAAACCATCCTATGATAAGGGATACTAAAAAAAGCGAACAGGAGGGAGATCGAATATGATTAATTTTATAAAAATAGCTATTCAGGATTACCGGACAGTAGCTGCCATCAGTCCTACTTCCAGATACGCTGCAGGCAGGATCGTTCAAAAGATAAAAGAGGGGCATAAATTTATCGTTGAATATGGTGCAGGTGATGGGGCGATAACTAAAGAGATATTAAGAAAGATACCTGCTGATGGACGGCTCATTGCTGTTGAATTAAATAAATATTTTGTTGCAGAACTCGAGAAAATCAATGATAAGCGGCTGATAATAATAAATAGTGATGTTACTGATGTCTCCAGGAATCTTGCAAAATTGGGATTACCAAGGATCGATGCTGTGATTTCAGGGATACCCTTTTCTTATATAAATTCAGAAATACGAAAAGAGATTATAGGAAACACATATAACGCACTGACAGACTCCGGGGTTTTCGTTGTATATCAGCACTCTCCTCTCGTACTTTCTTATTTAGAGGTATTTTTTAAGAAATATGTCAGTTTGTATTTTGAACCGAGAAATTTCCTGCCTTATTTTATAATGGCGGCTGAAAAACAACCGGACGTATAGTTGTTGGCAAGATAAGAACTGTTGATAAAAGAAGACTTGTTAAAAAGTTAGGAAGGGTAAGCGATAATGCAATCAGAGTGGTTAAGGCTGTAATTAAAGAAATGCTGGTGGATTGAGGGGCATGGGCAATAGGTATACCCCATAAAAACCTACAGATAGATTTATTCAGTAATGTCTGGATAATAGCGGGCATCTTTTCAAGCCATTGCCTCTTAGGGCGACTGGAAACCCCTTAAGTTGATAGTGAAAATAAAGTGTTTTTCGGGTATAATCTTCGTAGTAAAGAAGGAGGGAATAAAATGTCGGTCAAGGAGATGATTAAAAACGAAATAGATAAACTGCCGGAAAATCTTCTTCCAGAGGTCTTTGACTTTATACAGTTTTTAGAAAGCAAGAGAGAAAAAACTCTTCTTGCAAAAGCCTCTCAGGAACTGTCCGGGGCATCGTTCGGGAAGATATGGGACAACCCAGAGGATGCCGTCTATGACACCCTTTGATAGAGGGGATATTGTTCTTGTCCCTTTTCCCTTCAGTAATCAAACCACGACCAAGAAACGCCCTGCTGCAGTTATAAGCTCCAACAGCTACAACAATGTGTCACCAGACATTGTCATTATGGCTGTTACCAGCAAGACAGAAAAAACTTTTGGAATAGGCGAATGCCTGATAAAGAATTGGAAAGAGGCCGGCTTGTTAAAACCATCTTCTGTTAAACCGGCCTTATCAACCGTCGAGCAGACACTGGTTTTGAAGAAATTAGGCAGGCCGTCTTCTGAAGACCTAATCTTAATGGATAAAGCCTTAAAAGAACTATTAGCTCTTATATAAAAAATCAGGCTTCAGTCCAAATCATAAAAGCAGACTGAAAAATTGCACAGTTTAGTATAAAATGTATTCCAATAGTACATGGCTATATCCTATAAAAAGACACAGCCGGATCTGTTTAGGGATATCTGGATAACAGCAGGTATCTTCTCAAACCATTATCTCTTAGAACGCCTGCCACAGGCAGGAGAAAGAATCTGGCCAACAGATGAAGAAGTATCAGCGATATATCAAAAAATTCAAGGATTATATAAAAAAGTAAATAAACAAAAATGGAATGAAGCCGATACTGAAAGAAGATTAATAGATAAGGTTTTTAATGAGCTTGGGTTTGGTTACCTAAATCAAAATAGGATTCCTGAGGCAGAGCGAAGATTAGTTCCGGATTACTTTCTTTATTCCACTCCTGAAGAAGCAGACAAAGCCTTTGAACTGTCTTCACACAAAAAATACCGGCTTGCAATCTCAATTGCAGAGGCAAAAAGATGGGATCATAATTTAGACCAGCCGTCTTCCGGTAAAGGCAAAGCTACTAAAGGCAGGTATCCGCACCAACAGATAAGAGATTATATGAATGAGTCCGAACATATA
>CAKKRL010000190.1 GCA_919902655.1 Thermodesulfovibrionia bacterium | reverse complement strand
CGCAATATCTTTTTGATAACCGTTGTTAAGGAACTGCTGATATACCTTTCTATACTGCCTCTGGTATTACCGGAGGTTCCAGCAAAGCGGTCCCCTTCTTCTATGGTCGTCCCTGACCACAGGAGTCTGCCGTCTTTTCTATCCGTGATGAATGTTGCGAGTTCAATCTCTATTTTGTCTCTGTTAGCGACACTTAAATGAAACCTCTTTATCTCTCCCCCGATAATAATATCCACATCAGGAGGGATCGCAGATAAAGGCGTCTTGAGCATGGACCTGTTGAATGTAACCCCTGAAACGACTTCTGCCCTGAATCCTATACGATTCAACTGATCTCTGAGTGCCTTTGTAACAAGGGTTGATACGTCCTCTTTTAACATAAGCTCACTGCTATATACATCAACAACTACCGCAGAGATATCCGCAACCTTCTTTTTTGAGTTGATACCTGTCCGTTTATCATTGTAGGGAATGATGGCTGCATTGAGCGGGGCCTTAATACCATATCCTTCCGGAACACCACCTTCAGGGTCATAATTTATTGTAAGTTCCTTGCCGCCGCATCCATTGGTTATGAAGGATATTGTGAGGAGAGTCAATAGAAATGAAAGTTTTACCAAATAACTGTTCATGTCTTTAAAGAAAGGAGAAAAAATTGCTCAGATTCTTAAATAATACCCTAAAAGTATTATAATTATTAAAACCTTATCACAAAAAAAATAAATGTCAAGATTTTTTTATATGCGCCTGAAAAAAACATAAAGATAAACTGTGGGAGGTATTCAATATTAATTATATTCAAGGAGAGGGATATTTGAATATTTTTGGGAATTACCACCCGCAGGCATGTATAGGGGAGGCTTAAGTCTCCCCTGCCCCAGCCTTTCATCATATTTATAAATCAGTCTTCATGGGTTATATTGTATTTCACATCCACCCTTATATCATTTCGCAGGGTATGGCGGACTGAGCAGTATTTCTCCTGAGATAGGGCTATTGCCTTTTCAATCTTCTTTGGTGTAATCCCTTTTCCAGAGATATTTATAACTAACTCGATTGACTTATAATACTGTGGTGGTGTAGGGTTTCTTTCGCCTGAGGCATCTATCTTAAAACTCGTAATCTCTGCCCTCATCTTCCTCAAGAACGAGACCACATCGATGGCGAGACACCCTGCAAGGCTCATAAGAAGTGTCTCTGTTGGTGAACACCCCCATTCGAACTTAGGGTCATATTCAAACTCATAACCCCTCTGGGTTCTTGCTACAAATATCAGTTCCCTGTCGAGTGTCAGTGTCCCCTTATTGACAGGTGGTATTGCTTCTTTATAGCCTGAAAGATCTATTGTTTCTTCCTGTTCCATTTCACCTCCGGATTATCCTTTTGTTATTAAGAATTCATAGGTAAGTCTCTTCCCCTCCTCTACACCTGGTTGGTCAAAGGGGTTTATATTATGTAGTCCTCCTGCAATCACAGTCTGAACCTGTAACATGAAGAGGAGCTGTCCCACTGTATTGGGATTGATCTCAGGAATTGTTATTCTCATATTCGGCCTCTTTGCCTTTGTTAAGGCTATCTCTGTTGCCTTCTGCTCTGCATTTATTAATTCTCCGAGGCTATGTCCACCGAGATAAGAGATCTTCTCTAAATCTTCAAAATCTCTCGGTATCTCGATCTCTTCGGTGAACCTCTCTACCCTCAGAAATGTTATTGTTTTGTCATTTGGGCCTTCGATATAGAGCTGTAGCTGTGAGTGTTGGTCTGTTGCGCCAAGGGCCTTCACAGGTGTCTGGCCTGTATTGATCACCTTACCTTTCAGATCCACCCTCTTACCGAGACTCTCCGCCCATAGCTGGCAGAACCAGTCTGCAACCCTTTCAAGGGCATGGCTGTAAGGCATCATGACCGAGATATTTTTCCCCTTCTTTGTATTCGCTATGTAATGGAGTATCGCCCCCATTGAAGCAGGGTTTTCTTCTATCTTTTTTTGAGAGCATCTCTTATCCATAGACTGCGCCCCGGCTAAAATCGCCTCTATATCAATCCCTGCGACAGAGGCAGGGAAAAGACCAACCGGTGTAAATACAGAGAACCTTCCTCCTACACCCGAAGGAATATCAAGTGTCATGTAACCTTCATCTGAGGCTATCTTCCTGAGCGCCCCTTTCTGAGGGCCTGTTGTGGCTATAATATGTTCCTGCCATCCTGCACCTATCGCCTTCTTAAGCCTCTCCCTTATAATCAGGAATGAGGCAAGTGTCTCTGCTGTCTCCCCGGATTTCGTGACAACATTGAAGGCAGTCCTTGTGATATCGATGACATCGAGAAGACCTTTAAACTGGTCAGGGTCAATATTATCATAGACAAAGACCCTCGGCCTTCTCCTCAGCCCTTTAGGAAGTATGTTTCGGTATGGATGTGCGAGTGCATTAAGAAGGGCTATGGCCCCAAGGGCAGAGCCACCAATTCCAAGGACAACGAGGTCATCAAAGGAGTCGCTTATTTCCTCCGAAATACCAATAATCTTTTTTATATCCTGGTAGGGTAGATCTAAAAAAGGAAGTTTGCCTTTTGCCCGTTCTGAACTTGTTTTTCTGAGTATACCTGATGCCTTCTTTTTTAAAGAGCCTATCTCCTTAAGTAGGATTCCATGTTTAGGGCCGATGGAATCGGCAAGCATGTTTTTATAATCAATGATTAAAGGATCTTTTATCATAAAGTAAACTGGTGGCGGTGCAGGGATTTGAACCCCGGACACTGCGGATATGAGCCGCATGCTCTAACCAACTGAGCTACACCGCCATATACAAAAAAGGATTACAG
>CAKKRL010000189.1 GCA_919902655.1 Thermodesulfovibrionia bacterium | reverse complement strand
GAATGCCCAACAGATAAGCATGTTAGGTAAGGAACTTTATGAAAGGATCAATACAATGGCAAAACATTTTGATGATCTTGGTTCGGCAATCGGCAAGGCTATGGATGCCTATAATAAGGCAGTTGGTTCTATGGAAGCAAGGGTATTGCCTTCTGTAAGAAAATTTAAAGAACTCGGCGTTACAGGTGCCGATGAAATACCAGCCCTTGAACAGTTAGACCGCACACCGAGAAGCCTGAGCCTTGAAACAGATTCTGACGAAAATGATAAATAGTAGTTCATAAAGAAGGCTTTGATATTGGAAATCATGGCAGTCTCTGAATCAAATTCTGTCCTTAAACACGCAAAGAAACTAAGGGAGATCTGGAATGGTTTCAGGCCTGCAAGGGTGCTTCTTACTGCTAATAACTACCGGGTATTTGACCACCTCACAAAACCTCGCTCAGTTAGAACAATCTCAAAAAGGCTTGACATAAATTTCAGGGCGACGGAGATATTCCTCGATGCGCTCACAGGTATGGGGCTGCTCAAGAAAAAGGATAACCGGTATTCAAACTCCCCTCTATCATCAAGGTTCCTTGTAAGCAGCCTCCCCTATTATCAGGGTGATATCTTAAGACATGCCGACAACCTCTATAAGAACTGGTCAGGCCTTGATGAGGTTATAAAGACAGGAATGCCTTATCATATTGCACATAGCCGGGATGCCTTTATAAAGGGGATGCATAACCTTGCATCATTAAGGGCAAGGGAGATTATAAGGCTTATCGGACTGAGGGGTGTAAAGACTGCACTTGACCTCGGAGGCGGGCCAGGGACATATTCGATAGAGATGGCGAAAAAAGCCGTGCATGTCACACTCTTTGACAGGCCTGAGACAATAGAGATAGCGAAGAAAATTATTAAATCAAAAATCAAAAATCAAAAATCAAATATAAGTTTTATTGCAGGGGATTTTCTCTTTGATAAAATCGGGAATGGTTACGACCTAATTTTTATCAGTCAGGCATTACATTCAATTTCAGAAAAGGATAATATCTGCCTTCTCAGGAAATGCAAGAATGCCTTGAATAAGGGAGGAAGGATTATAATCCAGGAGGCCTATCTCTCTGAGGACAGAACCTATCCTTTACAGAGTGCCCTCTCATCGGTGAATATGCTAATCAATACATTTGAAGGGAGATGCTATTCCCATGATGAGTTAAAAGGGTGGCTCTTAAAGATTCGATTGAAAGATATAAAGGAAAGGGTTATTGATGATTCAGTTTTGATTTCAGGTCGCCTTCCTTAATTTAAACTTGTCATTCTTCCCCTTCACTTCGTTCAGGGTCAGAATGACAAGCGAAGGCCCCAGAATGACATTCTGGAACAGCCCGGCCAATTACCTCTTAAGGAGCTCTTCGATTATCTTTAACAACTCCCCTTCCTGCAGCGCCCCCCTCCGGATTTTATAAATCTTTCCGTCTTTATCAATAAAAAAGGTATTAGGGGTTCCTCTAACATTATATTCCTTCAATATGGATTCGTTATGATCGCGACCGATGTAGTATTTCTGCCCGAAGTCCCTGATATATTTCTTTGCCTTATCTTCTTCGTCCCAGATGTTAACACCAACGAAGTTCAGTTCTTTCCCGTGGTATTTTGCAGAAACCTTTGCAAGGACGGGAGCCTCCCGTCTGCAGTAAGATCACCACGAGGCCCAGAAGTTGAGGATGGCAGGTTTGCCCTTCAGGTCCGACAGGCTAATTGTTCCACCTTCAAAGAGCTTAAGGTTAAAGTAAGGTGCCTCCTCCCCGACAGAAATGGCCTGAGCTCTGTAGGGGAGGAACAGAGACAGGAGTATGACGATGCAGACAGAACTATAAAAAGTTTTTTTCATTTTTCCTCCAATCTTTTTTGCTGATATAACAGCATCTTTTAATCCTTCTTATCTGTCAGGGCCGCAATGGCAGGGAGTTCCCTCCCCTCAAGGAGCTGAAGTGCAGAACCTCCGCCTGTTGAGATAAAGGACATATTATCTGTTACACCTGCCCTGTGTACTGCCACATCTGTATCACCGCCGCCAACGATTGTCAGGGCATAGGCATCTGCAATCGCATGGGCAACAGCAAATGTCCCCCTCGAAAAGGCATCCATCTCGAAGACGCCCATAGGCCCATTCCAGAGGATGGTCTTTGCACTTGAAAGTGCCTCTGAGAAGAGTTTCACAGAGGCTGGACCGATATCGAGGGCCCTCCAGCCATTCGGGATTTCCTGGGTCGGGACAATCTTCGTCTCTGCACCGGCCTCCATTGACTGTGCAATAACACAGTCAACAGGAAGGTAGAATTTTATGCCCTTTTCTTCTGCCTTCCTCTTTATCCTCTGGGCTATCTCGAGCATATCCTCTTCAACAAGGGAGTTTCCTACCTCCCATCCAAGAGCCTTAATAAACGTAAATGCCATTCCTCCGCCGATTATTACCTTATCCACCTTATCATAGAGATTTTCAATAACGCCTATCTTCCCGGATACCTTAGCACCGCCGAGGATCGCTACAAAAGGCCTTACAGGGTTCACGATAACACCCTGGAGGTACTCTATCTCCTTCTTCATAAGGAATCCTGCGACAGCAACAGGGAGAAATTTAGGGATACCAACGAGGGATGCATGTGCCCTGTGGGCTGCACCAAAGGCATCATTCACGTAATAATCAGCAAGGGATGCAAGGGCCTTTGCATATCCCTCATCGTTCTGTTCCTCTTCTGCGTGGAATCTAAGGTTCTCGAGGAGAACAACATCCCCTTCCTTCATCTTCTTTACGACTGCCTCCACAGGGGGCCCTACAGAATTGGGCGCGAATATTACCTCTTTACCTAAGAGCCTTGTGAGTCTCCTTGCAACCGGTGCAAGGCTATACCTGAGGTCTACCTTTCCCTTCGGTCTTCCGAGATGGGATCCGAGAATAATCTTTGCTCCCTCATCTATGGCGTAGTTGATAGTGGGGAGGGTGGCCTTTATCCTCCTGTCATCGGTGATATTAAGATTTTCATCAAGCGGTACATTAAAATCTGCACGGATAAAAAGCCTCTTCCCTTTAAGATTGATATCTGCAATCGTGAGTTTGTCGAAATTCCCTCTAAGGATTGCTGGATTTTTTATTGCCATTAAGACCTCCTCGTATTCTTTCCTGTCATTCCGCACTTGATGCGGAATCCAGAAAATATATTAATTCAATTATTCCTGGATTCCTGCTTTCGCAGGAATGACTAAGATAACTAATTTTATTACCAAAAGCAAAACTTCGAGGAATTCTTTTGGAATTAAAAGGGCTTAATATCTCAGCCAGAAATATAAATCACCAGGTCCCTCAGTCTGCAGGAGTAACCCCACTCGTTATCATACCAGGATACCACATGGACAAGGTTTCCTTCCATGACCTGTGTGGACTGGGCATCGAAAATAGAGGAATGAGGATTGCCAATGATATCCGATGAGACAAGCGGTTCTTCGCTGTACTGAAGATAACCCTTCATCGCCCCTTCTGCTGATTCCTTAATCTTTCTGTTCACTTCTTCGACTGATGTAGATTTCTCAACAACAACCGTAAGGTCAATTAATGAGCCATCAGCCACAGGCACCCTCCTTGCCGAGCCGTCGAGCTTTCCCTTAAGGTCAGGAATTACCTCACCAATAGCCTTGGCCGCCCCTGTTGTTGTAGGTATTATATTTATTGCAGCTGCCCTTGCCCTCCTGAGGTCTTTATGGGGGAAATCGAGTATCCTCTGGTCATTTGTATAGGCATGGACAGTGACCATATATCCCTTCTGTATCCTGAAACTGTCATGGAGCACCTTGACTACAGGTGCCAGGCAGTTAGTAGTGCAGGAGGCATTGGAGATAATATTGTGTTTTGAATTATCATAGCTTTTTTCATTTACCCCGAGGACAATAGTGACATCCGGCCCTTTTGCAGGTGCGGAGATGATCACCTTCCTTGCCCCTGCCTTAAGGTGTTTTTCTGCATCCTCCCTTTTTGTGAACACCCCAGTTGACTCAATAACCACATCCACCCCCAAATCCTTCCATGGGAGATCGAGCGGGTCTTTCTTTGCAAGGACTCTTATATCCCTGCCATTAAAAATAAGGCCCTCTTCCTTCGCAGCCACATCGCCTTTAAAAGGACCATGGACAGAATCATACTTAAGGAGATGGGCGAGGGTCTTAGGATCCGTAAGGTCATTGATCGCAACGACCTCTATGGGATAACCAGATGAAGCCCTCAGGAAATGTCTCCCGATCCTCCCGAAACCATTTATCCCCACTTTTATAGCCATTTTTCACCCCCTTGAAAGCCGAAGTGTTATTAACGGAGTAATTAAAGAGAAAGATAGGAAAAAATATCCTAAGACGAAGAAAAAGTCAAGTATTATTCTGGAGATGGGCTAAAATCCCGTATAAAATTAATACTTGATTAATATAAACTTTTATTGTATATTTTAGGCTAAGCCAAAGTTCGTAGATATGGAACATTCACGGCAGTGAATCTAACTGATATTTTCAAAAAATACATCCGGACAAAGGATTCTGGACTTCTTTCTATAAAGATAGAAGGAGATAACCATCTCCTTAAGTTATACTTTGAAAGAGGTGAGGTTGTTTCGATAAGTCTCGGCGGGTGTAAGAATGATGAATGTCTGAAAAAAATGAATAAGGTTATACCTGTTGAGTATTCCTTTATAAAGGGAGTAAAACCCCCGGCAAGAGCTGTGATACCCCTCACAGAAAAGATTATGGAGCTAACAGGTATAACGATCCCTGAGTCAGGTTCAGAGACTCTGCATTCAGGTAGAAATAACAATATTATTCAGCCACAGATGGTTACGGACCTTGAAGAAGGGTTCATTGAGATGATCGGACCTATTGGGAAAATGATCATAGATAATGTCTTTTCTGAGATTTCCTATACCCGTGAAAACCCAATGCCACAAGGAGATTATTCTCATCTTTTAAAGGTTCTCACAAAGAAATTGCCTGTTCTACAGCAGGCCTTGTTCAGTAATAAATATAGATTGGGGATGGAGGAATAGAATTCAATAAAGGGGAGGCTATCGGCCTTGAAAAGGCTATGGATATTATGTGGAGGAAGTGATGTCTAAAAGAAAGGTCGTTGTAATAGATGACAGCCCCACAGTAAGAAAACTTGCTGAAGTCGTCCTCACAGAAGAGGGATACAAGGTCTATACAGCAGAAGACGGTGAAGAGGGTCTCAAGTTAGCCGAAGAGGTATTGCCTTCTGTAATACTTGTTGACTTCATAATGCCACGGATGAACGGTTATCAGTTCTGCAAGATGGTAAGGAACAATGATGTCCTCAAGGATGTTCCGGTCATACTCATTACGGCAAAGGGAGAGGATGTAGGTGTAAAGTTTACAGAGAAATTTGGTGTTGTAGACTATTTCATAAAACCCTTCCAGCCCGAGGAACTTGTTGAGAAGGTAAACACTATTATTCAAAACCAGAGAGAGATAGTTACGGTACCCGACACCTTTCTGGAAGAGAAAGAAAGGGAGAAGGAGGTTACTGAACCGGTTTACACTGCTGACATCGGAGAATCTGTTGACAGGGTTATAAGGAGGTATTTCTATAAGGAGTTCCCCTCACTCCTCCAGAAGACTATCGCAGATATACTGAAGCAGTCCGGTGTAGTCAAGACAGCGGCCATTACCCTGTCAGGGGATCTTTCTGACTTCAGCCTCTTTGACGTCTTCCAGTTAATCGACAACGCAAAGTCATCAGGAAAGTTATCGATCTATTCACCTACTCTTAGCTCTGAGATTTATTTTGATAAAGGAAGCATCGTATATGCAGCAACGAGTAAACAGGGAAGGAGCTTTCTCTCAGGAGATCTGATCGAGAAAAGGAAGAATATACCAAAGGATGTGTTCAAACGTGTATACAGGAAGTCCAAGGAGTCCGGGATGCCGATACTCAGTGCCTTTGTTAAAGAAGGCGTACTCACCGAAGATGAGAGTATGGCAATCCTAAGGGACCGTATAGACGATGCCATATACTCTACAATGGAGCTCGAGAGCGGTCATTTCTTCTTTGAGAAGATGCCCCTCCCCGAAAATTTCTCGGATATCCCTATAAGACTCAAGGCCTCCCAGCTTATCCTTGAAGGGGCAAGGAGGGTCGATGAGAGAAGATTCGCAGCCAAGATGTTTCAGGACAACAGAATCGTCTTTATGAGGCTGATGACCGATGTAGCACTTGAGGATATCAACCTTGATGAGAACGAACTCAGAATATTTTCCCTCGTTGATGGCAAAAGGACGCTCGGTGATATAATAAAGATGAGCAGTATAGAAGAAAGGGAAGCAAAAAGGATATTCTATACACTAACAAAGGTTGGAATCCTAAAGAAAAAATAAAGGAGGACTTAATGGCAAAGATTCTTATTGCAGAAGACAGCCCTACAGATATACAGTACTTGAAAACAGTACTGGCCGATACAGGACACAACCTGTCTATTGCAACAGACGGGGAAGAGGCAGAGAGGATGATCAAGAGCGAGCCCTTTGATCTGGTAATCCTTGATGTGATAATGCCGAAAAAGAACGGGTTTCAGATATGCAGGGAGATAAAGAAGGATGAAAAACTTAAGAATATCCCTGTGATTATGTTAACATCAAAGATCCAGGAAAGCGACAAACTCTGGGGAGAGAAGCAGGGAGCGGATGAATACTTGAGAAAACCCTGCGAACCCATAGACCTGCTACTCGCTGTAAAGAGACACCTCAATAAATGAGAAAAGAGGAAGAAGGACAGGTAGAGGAATCGACTTACTGCGTCTTCAAGGTCGGGGAAAAGGATTTTCTTTTACCCATTATGTGGGTGAAGGAGATAGTGGATTTGTCACCTTTATTTCTCGTCCCGACAGCACCTGAATATATATACGGGGTGATCCCACTCCGCGGCAGGATAGTCCCGGCAATAGATCTTTCAAAGATCTATCCAACAGGGGAGCCGTCATATAGTGATGCAAAGCTTATTGTGGTTGATGTTGAAGTTGAGCTGATGAGGGAGGTAATAAATGAGAATATCGGTTTTATTTCTGAAACCCTCCCCTATTTTGCGACATTCGGCTCTGATATCCCTGCTGAAGATATAATTAATGTAAGGAGTTTTTTCCAGACCTTCCGTGTAAAGGAACTTTGATATGACAGAGTTTGATCGATATGGACTATTTGAGTATTTCCTTTCTGAGGCAGAAGACCACATAAACACCCTCGACAGGGGAATCTCCGAACTCGGAACTGCCCAGGACACAGACCCCATCCTTGAAGAGATGCTCCGTGCCGCACATACACTCAAGGGTGCAGCAGCCCTTGTAAAACTCAATTCCACAAGCACTATCGCCCACAGGATGGAGGACATCCTTGAAGAATTAAGGGACAGTGAGATGAGGGCAACCAAGGGTATCCTTGAAATACTTTCCTATATGCTCGATGCCATAAAGGGACTTATCTACGATATATCTGAAGGAAGGGGAGAGGGCCCCGGTGTAGAGCAGGATGTATTTGCCAAGGTTGATGAGTTTATGGAAAAGGAGAAGGCAGAACCTGTCTACCCTGTTCCAGCACCTCAAGAAATACTGGAGTCTGAAGAAGTCTCTGAAGAGATTTCTGAAGCGTTCCCTGTGGAGATACCCCTTCCTGAAAAGCGTGAGGCAGTTGGAAGGAGAAAGGAAGATTTTGAGTTCTTCTCAGGAAATTTTGTAAAGGTTGATGTCAGAAAGGTAGAAGAGATGCTGAATCTCATTGGTGAGATTACGATAAAGAAAAACTACCTGCTGCAGAAGACAAAAGATACCGGAGATATAGCAGACGAGATATTCTTTGTTGGGAGAAGGCTGCTCAAAGAGGTCGATAACTTTGCTGAAAGATACGGCTATTCTTTGCCCGGCAATATCAAATATATAGACCCCCTCCTCTCAGAGTTTGGCGAGCTTGAATTCGACAGATACGATGACCTGAATCTGTTTTCGAGAAAACTTCAGGAGATAACGAACGATATAGCCGAGGCCCTCAGGGAACTTTCAGAATTTTTCGGTACCTTTGGTGATAATGTCAAGAACATGGACAACCTGATTAAACTCCTGAGATCTGACATCTCAGAGTCAAGGATGATAGATATCGGAAGGTTGTTCCAGCGTTTTGTGAGGCCCGTCAAGGAAATGGCTAAACAGTACGACAGAAAAACAGAACTCCTGATAGCAGGCGGTGATACAAAAATAGACAAGGTAATATTTGAAAGGCTCTTTGATCCCCTTATGCATATATTAAGAAATGCCTTAATCCATGGTATCGAAAGCCCCGCAGAGAGACTGCAGAAAGGCAAGAAAGAAGAAGGACTGGTTTTTCTCTCCGCAAGGAGGGAGGGGAACGCTGTTATCGTCGAGGTGAATGATAATGGCAGGGGCATTGATACAGAAAGATTATTTAATCAGGCAGTAAAGGACGGCCTGTTTAGGAATGATTATACCCCTTCAAAGGAAGAACTCCTTTCACTGATCTTTATGCCCGGTTTTACTACATCTGAGACTGCAGATATGGCATCAGGCAGGGGTATGGGAATGAGTGCCGTGAGAAGGCTTATATCAGCAATTAATGGTGTTGTTGAGATGGATACAGACTCCGGAAGTGGAACAACCTTCCGCATCAAGGTACCATCAACACTCGTAATAACCAATGCGATAGTCTTCAGCTCCGGTGATGTGGAATTTATTATGCCTGCAAGCCTTATTGAGGAGATAATAATGCTCGATTTCAAACCAGATCAGGAAGAAAGCCCCTCTGCGATAAACTACAGGGAGACGAATATCCCTGCCAGGAATCTTTCTGAGATACTTGGTATTGCGATCAAAACAGATAAATTAAGCAGGCCTGTAATCGTATGTAATGTCTCTAATAAAAGGGCCGGACTGATCATTGACGAGATTGTAGGACAGGAGGAGACCATAATAAAACCGATAAACCGTTTCCTGGGAGGGTTGCATTTATATTCAGGGACGACC
>CAKKRL010000188.1:17227-21077 GCA_919902655.1 Thermodesulfovibrionia bacterium | reverse complement strand
CAACTGCAGCAAGCATAGCAGCAGATCCCCTCCGTTTCGGACAGGCATCAGGAGAGACTTATGCAAAAGGTGTTGATCAGGGTAAGTCTGTATCCCGCTGGGAAGTTGCTACTACTACAGTTACTGAATTAGGCCGTGGTGCAGGATTAGCCGGGCCAACAGCAAGCGCAACAAGAGGAGTAGTGCGATCTGTAACAGGCATGGCTGAAAGATACGGAGCAAGCGTCCTTCGAACCCCTACTGCAATTGAGCGAACTCATTTTAGAAATAAACCCAAGGTAGATGCGTTTGAAAAGGGAGGTGAAGTTTTTCTGCGTCCAGGTCTTCCTCCGTCTAGTACTATCCGATCACAGCTATTAGCGCATGAAGGTATTCACGCAGGGATAACAAATCTTGCTGAAAGGGTTGGACTTGGTCAATTAAGAGCGGATATTTACAAATCGGGTTTAGGGACATTTATTGAAGAATCAGTAGCATTTATTTCTCAGAGCTTACATGCCCAAACAAGAGGTGGGCCGTTAAACATAGCTCCACAAACGATTTCTGACATCATGAAGCATGTATCAAAGGAATATTTAGGGAAACCTCTGTCAGCTGCTGCTGAGATTCCAGCAATATTTGCTGAAACATGGGCTGGAATAGCGCATAAAATAGGCTCGAGTATTCCAAAACCTGTCAGGGATATTGCTCGGGTTGTTGCAGTTGTAAATGAAAACGAAAGGAAGAACGCCTTGGAAGAAGAAAGACGGAAAGCCGAGGCTAAAGAAAAAGCAATACAAAGAGCAATTGAGGAAGCGAGGAAGAAGGCAGCGGAGGAAAGGAGAAAAGCCGAAGAGGAGGCAAGACAAAAGGCTGCAGAGGAAGAAAGACAGAAGGCTGTGGAAGAAGCAAAACGAAAAGCTGAAGAAGCAAAGAGAAAAATTGAGGAAGAATTAGCTGAACTGAAGGCAAAGGTCGCAGGAATAAAACAGAAGGCCGAAGAAGTGATTGATGAAATAAAGGATAAAATTCCCACAGATAAGGAAGTTAGTAAACTCAGAGGTTCTGAAACCCAAACTACCAAACTGGATAAGGGTAAGAAGAAATCAGCAAAGGGGGAAAAAGAGGGAATAGAATTAGCAAAGGGCATCAATGTAACAGATTCCTTTGATAAGGAGAGATCAGGGAAATCCAAGAAGGAATCTCAGGAGTCTCAGACCGGTGCTGGCACTGCTTTGTCTGAGAGGGCAGGTGCCTCAAAGTCACAACATGAGAGAGAAAAAGGGAAGATAGACGCCCAGGGGCAGGAGACAGACCGGGCTATTTCTGAAACCCATAAGGAGCATACAACTGCCCAGCAGACCGCCCAGCAAGAAAGGCAGACCTCAATAGGTACCACGATAGCAGAGGCTGTTGCAGGAGGTCTAACCTCAGGGGTTGCAACAGGCCTTGACAATTTCTTTGGCGGTGTGGGCAGGGGGGCAGGGCAACAGACATCCAGTGACATAGGGATCGTTAAAAAATCGAAAAAGGGCCAGGGGCCTTCTCCATCCGGTTCAAATACAACTGCTGGAACAGGTACAGCGTCCCAGACACCTCCTGCTCAGGGCACAGGATCCGGCACAAAAACCCAGGATCAACCCGGGCCTGAAGTAAAGCCGGATAATAAAGACAGAGGCGGAAGCACTGGTGGGACTACTGCTGGATCGGGTAAAGAAAAAGGGGGTTCAAGCGGGGTTAAGTCAGGTGGCACTCGTAAGGCCACCTGCAAATGTGATGAATCATCCTGCGGCTGTAACAAGCCTGCCAGAATCTGCAGTTTGATGGATGCCTCTGAATGTAAGACGAAAACTGTAATCAAAACAAGCCCCGGAACGGGTACAACAACAGGAACCAAAACAACAGGTGGAACAAGTACAACAAGCCCTGGCACTCGTCCGGGGCGTTTTTCTGGTGAAAAGACTGTTAAATCTTTTCCATAAAAAAGACATATAAAGGGGAATATAGCCGTGATAAGGTCTCTAACAGAGTTGAGAATCAAAATCCTTTTATCCTCCATCTTTCTGTTCGTATTTTTCCTATCGTTATCCTATGCAGAGGTGTCAAACCGCTCATCACCCTCGATAAGCTCTGATCTAAACAAAGCCAATAAACTTTTAGAACAACCTACCCCTAAGAATCTTTCCCGTGCCCTCTCCTTATTTAAGAAGATCATTGAAAAAAAACCTGATCAAACCGAAGCACATATGGGAATTGTGTATGTCAGGATGATTGAGTATCTTTCATCCACACAGAAAGATACAAAGGGTATTCAGGAGGCACTGAAACATGTTGATACAGTATTAAAGCTTAACCCGAAATTTGAAGATGCCTACAAGAAGAAAAGCCAGATCCTCTTTTACATTGGAAAAGAAACCGTAGGCCTTGATGTTCTGAAAGAGGGCATCGAACAACTGCCATCATCGGACGGACTTCATGAGTCCATGCTGACCTATCTGCTCAAGACCAACCGTATAGGAGAGGCAGTTGAATTTTCCCGGCTGTCCGGTTACCAGGGTAATAATAAAGCAAAGCTTCATATAGACCTGGGGTTTGTATGGCTCCGGGCAGGGAAGACAGAGCAGGCCAGAGAAAGTTTTTCTTTTTCTAATAATGTGCTTCCTTCTCCTGAGGCATGGGACGGTATTGGCCTCAGCTATATGGAAGAACAGAACTGGCAGAAGGCGATTGATTCGTTTCATTCAGTTATCAACCTCGACCCGAAATATTACAATGCCTATTATGACCTTGCCTTTTGCTATTCAAAGGCAGGGAAGACGGAAGAATCAATCAGGTGGCTTCTCCCTTACACCAGGGAGTTTCCTGACAATCTGTCTGCCCTGAAAAGCCTTGCACTCCTGTATGAAAAAACAGGCGATACAAACAAGGCACGTGTTACCTGGATGAAAATCCGTTCAAAGACGCATAATCTAAGAGAGGAAAAACTTGCTACAGAGCATATTGAGGCTTTAAGTAAAAAGGATAAAAAATGAAGAAGAATCTATTTAAAGAAATTTCTATTTTATTATACAGTTTGACATTCTTACTTTTTGTGGTTGACATTACTACTGGTGTAACAGATGAGACAGGTATCGGGAGACCCGGTTACAGGGTAAGCCCCATGTCTCCAGAGACAAAGGTCTTCTATGACAGCATTCAGAGAAAGATTGCCAGTGGCGAGTCATTAAACTGGTCAGATAAGCAGATAATAAGAGAACTGCAGATAATCCGTCAGTGGCCTGTCCTTCCTCAACCCATCGAGGAACAGAAGAAGTTCATAGACTATATTAACGGACTGGAAAGGCCCCTTATCTTTACAGAAATATTGCTGGTCAGGCACTTTGTTAACCAGGGGCTCTGGCCTGATGGCAAGGATATTTCGCCGCCGGGCACAGAAAAGGAGTTCATCGATTTATATAACAACCTGCCTCCGGAGAAATTAGGGGGAGTCTCTCAACTAAAGAAGACCTGGATATCAGCGCGAGGAATTTCCAGGAATCCTCAGCAGAAAAATAATTTAGCAGGTGAACAATCAATGCTTAACAAGGAACAGGATAAGGGACAGGAGCGCAGGGATATCAATGAATCGCTGAAAAGGGAAATGGAAACTATGCCTATCGGTCAAAACTTGAGTCAGAAGGCAGAGGGAAACAAAAAGCCCGAACCCCTAACCGATACAGATGTTAGATCAGCTTCTGTTAAAGACTGGGATCAGGATCTGCAAAGGGGAAAACAGGATACAATCACGAAAATGGTTACTGATACCAGAGAACAGGAAATACAGCTCGTTGTTTCAGGAGTCCAGGAACTCTGGCAGGTGGCTGCCCTGAAG
>CAKKRL010000188.1:13601-17127 GCA_919902655.1 Thermodesulfovibrionia bacterium | reverse complement strand
AATACAGCTCGTTGTTTCAGGAGTCCAGGAACTCTGGCAGGTGGCTGCCCTGAAGCAGATATTACGGGAACAGGTTAAAGGTGTGAAAGAGGTAATCCAGCAGAGCTTTGCATCAGGCACTGCTGTTTTCGATGTTCACATGAACGGCGACGCACAGCGTCTGGCAGAAGAACTGACACAGTCCAATCCGGGTCACTTCAAATTAAAGGTACTCGGAATTACCCCGAATAAGCTGGATATTAAACTTGTAGAGGGAGGCTCTTAAATAAAATGGAAGCAAAAGAGATTGTAAAAAAATTATTTCCAGCAATCATGGGATTTATTTTATTCTTTATTCTCACAGCTAATTCCCTCTCAGCCCAACAGGTAAGTAACCAGTCTGAGTCTTCGGTTAAACCTTCCCCTGATGAGCTTGAGGCGATGAAGAAACTTGAAGAGAATCCGACTCCGGAAAATATAGAAACCCTTGCGAATATCCGTTATGACTATGCAGTTACTCTGGCTAAAATAGCGGATGAGAAAAAAGACCCGGATATCTATTCTCTGTCTGTGCTTTATGCTGAATCTGCAACACTCCTTTCACCTGATGTCGGAAAGTACTGGTCTTTGCTGGGGGATCTCTATGCCAGAATGGACGGTATTCCCCTGGCCGAATTACTGGCAGAGGAAGCACTACGGAGGGCTATTGATATCGATCCAAAAGATCAAAGCTCAAGACTTCTTCTATCAAAGCTATTATACTCACAAGAGTATTATTCCCTATCACTCGATCAGTTAGAGACAGTTGTCAAGAATGACTCAAAGATGGCGATACCTGCTGTTTTGTTCATTATGCTAAATGCCTATGTTCTGGATTACCAGCATGAGAGGGGAGTAATCTTTTTCGAGGAACTCGTGAAGACCCATCCACAGGATGACAACCCGCGTTTTATGTTAGCAATACTTCTTAACCAACAAGGAGAAAGGGATGAGGCTATTAAGGAATTACAGAAGATTATGAATCGTTCCGGTGTCTATAAAGAAAATAGTCAGTATGCAAAGAGATTGATTGAGTCCTGGAATAATGGAGGGTCGAAAAAATGAAGACGATCTCTAATATTTATTCCGGTATTTTATTGGTCTTGGTATGTTTTCTCGTTTCTGTAAATCCCTCCATATCTCAATCAGCAGGAGTTGACAAAAAACCTCCTTATAATGCATTAGAAGACGCTAAAGGAATAGAAGACTGGAGAAACGAACAATATGAAAAACTTCGGAAAGAAGGAAAAGCCACAAGTGAAGAGTTTAAAAGAGTTGACAATGAAGCTCTGAAAAAGGGAAGGAATTTAGAGCATAAGCGTCAAAATGCATTAAAGGAAATCTTTGAAAAAGCAGGAGTAAAAATGCCTGCTCAAACAGGTACTACGCCTGGTTCCGCAGACAGCCGTGGAATAAGCGGTGGTGATGTTGATTTCGAATCATTATCTCCAAAGGAACGAGATAGAGTTTTAAAGGCTGCTAAAGATCTCGGTTATAAAACAAAACCTCAAGGAGACGCTCTCACCATAGAAGAATTGAATTCTACCGTACACCGTGAAGAATATAAGCGTAAAAGTGGACCTGTGCAGCAGTCTGAACAGGTTGGTCGTGCCGCCGGGAAAGAAACAGCATCTTCTTACGGTGGCACTGATCCAACAACAGGAAAGCCAACAATTACAGATAAACATATCAATACAATGGATAACCTCAAAAAAGGAGGTCATACCTTAACGACAGACCATGGGAAAATGACGAATTCTGATTGGGCTGAAATGGGGAAAATGACGAGTAGAAATATGGAGAATGGAGGCGTCAAGAATGCTGACCTTCGAAACAAGGCTGAAATGCTCAAGAAGGGGTATTCACCTGAATCCGCTGGTATTGTGCCTGATAACGCAACCCCTGCTCAGAGAGAAAAAGCTCTCAGGGAATTCCATCAACAGTGCAAGGAGGCAAACAAGCAGGCTTATAGTAATACGGAAAAAATTGCGAAAAATAAAGAGAAGGAGTTAAAGAGTAAAGTCAACGAACAAAAGGCAAAGCTCGATGAAGCTATTGGAAAAGGTAATCAAAATGAAATTGATAGCGCAAAGAAAAACCTTCAAGATGCCAGGAAAGAGTTATCCTCACACAATACTAAACAACATGCTGCCAAAGAAGGTGTGAACATTAACAAAGGCGAATCGGTCATAAAAGAAATGGAGAAGGTTCCAGGCACAAGTAAACCGGTAGATGCAAAGGAGCGAGTAAAAGGAAAACCAACAATATCTGAACCTGTGGGAAAAGTAAAAGAAAAAGTTACGAATCTAATAAATGAAAATATGACGATCGAAAAAGGTGGAGGACTTTTTATATTTGGCTATGAATCGTACGAAGCATACAAGCGACGGATGGAAGAGGACCCCAAGCGGAGCAAGTTGGATGCAGCCGGAAATGCAGCTCTGGAAGCCTCAGGGATACCGGCTCTACATACGATTGCCATAAAGACTGCGAATGAACACAAAGGAGAGCCGGAAAAGGCCGCTATTGCTACAGCATGGAACATTACCAAAGCAGTAACTGTGGGTTTCGTGGAATATGTTGTTGATAAGGCTAAAAAAATTCCAGAAGCGCACAAAGAATTTGTTGAAAAGCGTATAGCAGAAATGCAAACGAATCGGGTTGAAAAAGCCAGCAAAGCGGAGAGGGAGAATCAGAAAAAGTATATATATGACGCATTGATAAAAGAAGGTGCATCAGAGGTGGGGGCAAGTGTGGCTGTTGAGGCTTTCGAGAAAGGTGATAGTAAGCCTTTACATACCCTAAGGGAAAATCTTAAGGTGAAGAAAGAATTAAAAGAAACGGCTGAAAAGGAAAAACCTGAGAAGGAAAATGCGGCAAAGGAAAAGGCTGAAAAAGAAACATATAAAAAGGAAAAGGCAGAGGAAAAACGAAGGGCAGAGAAAGAAAGTAAAGAGAGTGTTGAAAAGGAACGGTCGAAAGCGGAGGCTGAGAGAAAACTAAAGGAAAGCAAGGAAGAAAAAACTACAGCAAAAAAAGACTGGGAACGGATGACCCCGGAGGAAAGGCGAGATGCCATTAAGAGCAACGATCCTAAGGCGTGGGAGAAGGTTAAGGAATCATTTGAGGGAAATTCTAAATCCGGCAAAGAAGTAATCGATGCGATCGATAGCAAGCCTACTCCATCGGGGAATGTTGATAAAATCTCCGACCTCAGAGGTTCTGAAAATAAGACTGACCAGATGGATAAGAATAAAGAGGGGCAATCAATGGAATTGGCCAGCAATACCAATGTGACAGATTCATATCATAAGCACCGATCCTCCAAATCTAAAGAGGAAACCAAGCAGGTGAAAGATACAGCAGGCATTACTCAGGCGGAACGGGAGGCTGCATCTCAGGAAAAAGATCAGAGTGAGAAATCAAAGATCGAGGCGCAGGGAAAATTAACAGACCGGACAATATCTTCGAGCCAGAAAGAGCATGCTGCCTCAGAACAGAATGCACA
>CAKKRL010000188.1:0-13591 GCA_919902655.1 Thermodesulfovibrionia bacterium | reverse complement strand
GTAGGACTTGACGGTTTCTTCGGTGGTTTAGGCAAAGGGGCAGGTGAGCAGGCTTCCGTTAAAATGGGAATCCAGCCCAAACCTACTCCTCCCCCCTCTCCAACATCATCAGAATCCGAATCCCAGCCATCTTCATCAGCCGGACCTGAATCCCAGTCATCCTCCACTGCTACATCTTCTCCTTCATCTGACTCAGGCACTAAAACATCCTCTACTACGAGTTCAGGTCAGAGCAAACCTACTTCCACCCAGAGTACAAAACCAGCAGGCACTAAAACATCCTCTACTACGAGTTCAGTCCCGGGCAAACCCACTTCCACCCAGGGTTCAAAACCTGATTGTACTGAATATAGGCGCAGAGCTGAAGATTTGACATCGAGATATGAAAGAGGTGCTATTTCTACAGCGGCATATCAGGGAGAGATGAGAGAGTTGCGGACAAAATACAAGAGTTGTAATGAATCTACCAGGGCCCCGAAAACCCCTGGAACTCCTACAACCTCTACCCAGGGGCCAGCAACAGAAAAGAAGCCTGAGCAAATTAAAGATGATCCCAATCATCCTCTAAATAAATGGCACTGTGATGGATGGACTGGTGGATGTTGTACAAATGGCTGGCACTGTCAAGGTAACAGTTGTGGTCCTCTTGATCCCAAGATTAGTGCAGACACTAAAGCCTGTATGAGGAAGTTGGGGATTATAAAATGAGAATAATCGCACATACCATAATCTTAATGGCAACTATTATGATCTCTTTAATCTGTATGGGTGGTGTAGTAGAATCCTCAACAAAGGAGAATATCCAGGCAGGCTTGAAACTCCTCGAACAGCCCAGCCCGAACAATATTGCCCAGGCCCTTTCGATCTTTCAGAAGGCCATACCATCAGACCCTAATCAGGAAGAAGCCCGTATGGGTATCGTCTATGCCAGGATTCTGGAGTATATTATATCGCCTGAAAAGGATCAAAAAAGACTTCACGATGGACTCAGGCATGTTGATTCAGTATTAAAGCGTAATCCAAAACATGAAGATGCCTATTATAAGAAAAGCCAGATCCTTTTTTTCCTCGGGAAATATGAGGATGGACTCCGCAATATGAAAGAGGCACTTAAACAGTTACCCGAATCAGAGACCCTCCATGAAGCCATATTGGTTTATCTGATAAATACTGGAAGGATCGAGGAGGCAATCCAGTTCTCCCACCTTTCTGATTCCGAAGTTAAGGACGTTGCAGGTCTGCATATCAGGCTGGGGAATGCCTGGCTCCTGGCTGGCCTGCCCAAACAGGCAAGAGGGAATTTTCTCCGTTCTAATACTATACTTGAATCTCCTCAGGCATGGGAAGGGATTACCCGGAGCTTCATAGCAGAGGGGAATTTTACCGGGGCCATTGAATGGCTTATCCCTTACACAGAGGCCTTTCCTGAGGATCTGAACGCATTAGAAAATCTGGCCATACTGTATGAAAAGACAGGCGAAAATATGAAGGCCCGTTTAACATGGATGAAACTCAGGGTTAAATCGGATAACCAAGAAAAGAAAAGGTTGGCTGTAGAGCATATTGATAGTCTCAGCCAGAAGAAGGGCCAATGAAGACCTCCATTGTTAAAAATATTTTGCCCCTACTCTCAGTTCTTTTCCTGTGGTTTTCTCCACAGGATATTAAAGCGGATACATTGGAAGAAACCTATGCCAGCGCCATCCGCCAGTTGAATCAGGAGGGTTTTGAGGGAATAGATAAGGCCCTTAAGGTCTTTGAGGAATTGATTCAGAAAGACCCCAATTTTATAAAGGCCTATTTGAGCGCAGCAGATGCCTATTTATTGAAATATGAATTTACCGAGAAGAAAGACAAACAATGGCTGAATGTGGCCATGAACCATCTGGATACCGCTATCGGGAAAGACAAAAATCTTTCAGTAGCATATTTCAAACGGGCCATTATCTATCTTAATCTTGAAGACCCGAATAAGGCCCTAAGCGACCTCAAAAAATCTATGGAAATATCTCCAACATATCTTGATCCGAAAATCCTTTACCTGCAGTACCTCCTGTCAGTAAAGAAAAAGGAAGATGCACGGAAATTTGCAGAATCTTCTATAAAGTTGTTTCCAAAAGACCCTGCCCCTTTAAAATTTTTCGGGGATATTTTCTTCAGGGAGGGTGCTTATGGAGAGGCCATTGAGTTTTATAAAAGAGTTGTCCCTTTAGTCCCTAAGGCCCCGAACACACATCTCGCTATGGGGAAGGCCTATCAGAACATTGGGAAGTATTCGAAGGCGATCGAATCCTTTGAGAAGGCACTCTCGCAGAACCCAGAGCTCTCCGAGGCACATTTTAACCTCGCCTATTGCTTTACCGAAAGCGGCAAACTGAAAGAAGCTATAGCTCACCTCGAAACCTATAATAAAAAAGTCCCAAAAGATGTTTCAGCTATGAACAACCTTGCCCTGCTTTATGAACAGGCAGGAGACATGCAGAAGGCAAGACTGATGTGGCTGAAGGTTAAGGAGGTTGCGGAGGATAAGGTTTATAAAGAACGCGCCGAGCAAAACCTTTATAGACTGTCATCTTCTGGAGAGAGAACGAAGGAGGCGCCACAAGGCAAACATGATTCACATAAAACAGGAGGGAAAACCAATGAAAAGAAATCTAAATAAGAGTTATCTGACCATTTTAGTTATCTCACTCTTTTTAATCTCTCCTTCTGTCGGTCTGACAACAATGTCTGATGCAGGACAGGGAGGGATGATCGAGAAGGTTGAGAAGGCGATACTGAAGGCATCAGAGATGTTTGAGCAGGGAAATATAAAAAAGGGGAAACCTTACACAATAGATATCTCCCCTGAGATTAAACTCTCTTTTTCTGAAGAGACCTTTGATAAAGATATAGAAAAGGCATTTAAAATCCTGGATCAGATGGTGATAAAGAAAAAAACAGAAAAGACTAATCGAACAGTCTTTGTTCCTGAGCAAGGGTCGTCTATTCCCGATTCTCAGACACCATCTCCCCAGGGACAGGCTGATGACCGGATTAACGCTATTATGCAGGCAGAAAAACAAACAGATAAAGGGTTGCCTCAACCCGAAGGGAAGATACCACCAGAATACAGCGTGTATAAGAATTACCAGCAGGCGCGACAGGAAAAGGTCCTCAGTGAAAACAAGTCCGCAGAGGCAGACATGCAGGCGGTTATTGCTGAAAGACAGGCAGCAGCACAGAATCTTCAGAGGAAGAGGGAAAGGGAGCAACAGCTTCAGGCACAGGCTACGAAGTGGCAGGACCAACTGGATAAACAGGCATCTGCTTCTGCCCGTGCCGCAGCAGCATGGGAGGCTGAGCATAGCTTTGGTGCATATGCGAAGAGATTTCTCGGTATGGTCATACAAACCTCAGTAGGTGCTTTTACAGGCGGCTTTCTTGGAACCGTCTCTACCAACCTGGCCAATCAGGCAGTGAAGAAGATGTTCCCTGATGCTTCTACTAACCCTGTAAGTCAGGCTACTGCAGCAGGCACATCAGCAGCTATTACCAATACTGCAACGGGGATAGGCCAGACCGCTACGACTTCAATTGGTGGCTCATTTACTAACCAGAACCAGTCTCAAAACCAGCCCCAGAACCAGGTCGCCGAACCTGCATATTAAGGAGAACTTAAGGTATGTTTGTATTGAGATTCAGACTTATATTTTTACTTTTTATTCTTTTATCCTTATACGCTCACTATTCATCTAACATAACCCTTGCCGATGATGAAGGGCGGTATTATCAATACGATAAAAATCCCTTTAATCCTGCTAATAAATATGACCCTAATAACCCCTACCGTCCGCAGAACCGGTTTTATCTGGATAGCCCCTTAAATCCTGCGAATAAGTATGACCCTGAAAACCCATTAAATCCTGCTAATAAATACGACCCTTCTAACCCATTTAACCCTCTCAACAAGTATGACCCTGATAACCCCCTCAATCCAGCTAACAAATACGATCCTGATAAACCACTAAAACCGTTGGATAATAAATAGCTGACAGATCTTAATAGTTACTTCTTAATATTTACTTCTTAATAGTTACTTCTTTATAATTCTTTCTTCACTTTCTTTGAGATAATATCCGCCCTCCTAAGGGGTTCTGGTATTCTGTATCTTGTTATACAACCGAGTATAATCTCAATTGATTCCTTCAAGTCAATCCTGTGACCCGGAGACACAAAAACAGGCCTTATTTTCTCCCTTGTCCTCAGGACTACACCGACAGTTTTATCCTTGTATTTCAGAGGAGACCATTCCCCCTTTTTGATTCCAGGCTCTTTATATTCTCCTACTAGTTTTGACTTTGCACAGCCAATGGTAGGGATATCAAGGAGGACTCCGATATGTGTGGCAATCCCTATACCTCCCGGATGTGCAATCCCCTGGCCGTCAAAAAGGATTAAATCAGGTTTAATCTTTAATTTATTAAGGGCCTTTAAAATCGCAGGCCCTTCCCTGAAAGATAAAAAACCAGGTATATATGGAAATGAGACTTCCATAATAGCATACGCATCCTCTATAGGGATTAACTCAGGATACTTATAAAGAGATGTCACGCCGATGACCTTGCGGCCTGAAAATGCAGCGTCAACTCCGGCAATAAAAAATGGGTGTCCTTTAAAGGGGATTATTTTAACCTTTTTCTTCAGGATCTCCTGAATTTTCCTTGATTCGGTTATGTCTTCAGGCCATTTCATGAAAAATTATAAATCTACCCCTCACCTTAATCCTCTCCCCTTAGGGGAGAGGGAGGGGTGAGGGGGCAAGCTTGACATTATTCTCCGATATGATAATATTTTATCCCAGATTTCATGTTAATTATACACGCCCCTTAATCCACTCTAAAAAGAGGCCTATGGCTTGTCGAAGACCCAACCCATAGGGGAGCCAACGGCTCATAAAGGGTCGGGGTGTGTATAAAAAGATTATAATTGAAGTTTACCATGATAATAGGCATCCCGAAAGAAATAAAAAAAGAGGAATACAGGATTGCCATTACCCCCTCCGGGGCTGAAGAACTGAAAGGGGAGGGCCATACTGTCCTTGTAGAAACAGGTGCAGGCGAAGGCAGCGGTTTTTCTGACGATGAATATCTAAAGGTAAGAGCCGATATTGTTGAAAGAGATGTTCTATTCAAGAAGGCTGACCTCATTGTTAAAGTAAAAGAACCTCTCCCCTCTGAGTATGACTTATTCAGGGAAGGGCAGGCAATCTTCACGTTCCTTCACCTTGCGCCAAATCGTGAGCTTATTGATTTGCTTCTCAGAAAAAAGATAACAGCCCTCGGATACGAGACCCTTGAGAAGGATGGCACTCTGCCATTACTTTCACCTATGAGTGAGATTGCAGGAAGGATGGCCCCGATAATGGGTGCATACTACCTGCAGAGGATTAACGGAGGTAACGGGATTCTCCCTACTGGTGCAAGCGGTGTAAAGCCGGGGAAGGCATTGATACTGGGCGCTGGTGTGGTCGGGACAAATGCAACACTTATCTCCACAGGCCTCGGGATGGATACTGTTGTGATAAATAAGGGGATTGAACGATTAAAGAAGATAGATGAGATCTTTATGGGAAAAGTAAAGATCTTGCCCCTTTCAGCACAGAATATAATAGAGGAAATAAAGGATGCGGATGTTATAATAGGGGCAATCCTTGTAACAGGTAGTAAAACCCCGATATTGATAACAAGGGATATGTTAAAGACCATGAAGAGAGGCGCTGTGATAGTAGATGTGTCTGTTGACCAGGGCGGGTGTGTGGAGACATCAAGACCAACAACCCATGATAATCCTGTCTATGAGGTTGACGGGATCATCCATTACGCTGTAGCCAACATGCCCGGTGCATACCCGAGGACATCAACCCTTGCACTCACGAATGCGACACTCCCCTACATAAAGACATTAGCAAACAAAGGGATTGAAGATGCGATCAAGGAAGACCCTGCTCTAAGGACTTCCCTTAATACCTACAGGGGTAATATTGTCCATAAGACTCTCGGAGATTCTACAGGCATTTCCTATAAAAATATTGATGAAATATTAACATAATGAAAAGGCATCTTACCCCCCCACAGATAATCGTATTAGGGTTTCTTTCAGTTATAATTATCGGAACTATACTCCTTACGATTCCCTTCTCAAGCACAAAGGCATGCTCCTTTGTTGATGCAGTATTTACATCAACTTCTGCTGTGTGTGTCACAGGGCTTATAGTTAAAGATACTCCGAATGACTTTACCCTCTTTGGCCAGCTTGTCATCCTGTCTCTGATCAAGATAGGAGGACTCGGTTATATGACTTCTGCATCTATCATCTTCCTTCTCATAGGTAAAAGGATAGGTATCGGGGAAAGGCTTATCATGAGGGAGGAACTACATACTTTAAGTCTCGAAGGCATAGTAAAGTTCACGAAGGGAGTTCTTAAGTTTTCATTCCTCTTTGAATTTACAGGTGCACTAATCCTGACACTCAGGTTCCTGCAGGATTTTGAGTTAAAGGACGCCATCTTATACGGAGTTTTTCATTCTGTTTCTGCCTTTAACAATGCGGGGTTCAGCCTCTTCTCTGACAACCTTGTACGCTACAGGGGAGATATTGTTGTTAATCTTACAATTACAACGCTTATAATAATAGGAGGGATTGGCTTTATAGTGATCAGCAACCTTTACAGATTCCAGAAAAAAGAGGCTCCGAGGCTAACACAGCATACCAAGATTGTCCTTGTGACAACAGCAGTACTTATTCTGGCAGGTACCTTCCTTATCTATTTCTTTGAGACATCTAATCCCCACACATTCGAGAAAATGACATCTAAAGAAAGGATCCTCTCTTCCTACTTCTCGGCAGTAACTCCGAGGACAGCGGGTTACAATACACTCGATTATTCACTGATGAGGACAGAGACACTTTTTCTCACAATAATACTCATGTTCATCGGTGCCTCTCCGGGAGGCACGGGCGGCGGGATAAAGACATCTACATTTGCGGTTGTTATTACAAGTCTCTGTGCTACAATGAGAAGTTTGCAGAGCACAGTGATTTTCAAACGGAGGGTGCCCTCAGATATTGTTTCAAAATCATTCTTGATAGTAACACTTGCCGGTATCTTCTGTACTGTAATTACTCTTTACATAATAAGGTCTGAAGATATAAAATATCTCGATGCGATGTTTGAAGTGATCTCAGCCTTTGGTACAGTTGGTCTCTCGGTAGGCGATGGTAGTGTGAGAAGCCTTTCAGCGCTCTTTACGCCTGTTGGCAAGCTTCTGATAAGTCTTTCCATGTTTGTTGGAAGGCTCGGCCCTCTCACCCTTGCGATTGCGATTGTAAGGGCAAGGGAAGAGAGGTATAAATTTCCTGAAGGAAAGGTGATGATAGGATGAAGAAACAGTTTGCAGTTATAGGTCTCGGGAGGTTCGGATATTCGATTGCAAAGGAACTTGCAGGACTTGACTGCGAGGTTATTGCAATAGACAAGGATGAGGAAAGGGTGAAGAAGATCTCTGATTTTGTGACCTATGCGGTCCAGATGGAGGCCATGGACGAGAAGTCGCTCCGCTCTGTAGGTATACAGAATGTCGATGTCGCTGTTGTAAGCATAGGAGAGAATATAGAGGCGAGTATACTCGTAGTCATGCTCCTTAAGGAACTGGGGATAAAAAACATGATCGCAAAGGCAGTAACCCGGCTCCACGGGAAGGTGCTTGAGAATCTTGGTGTAAACAGGGTCGTCTATCCTGAAAAAGAAACAGCGATACGGGTTGCCCATGCCCTTGTAAAACCGAATATCATTGAACAGCTTGAACTCTCACAGGAATATAGCATCATCGAACTCCCCTCTCCAGAGAAGTTTATCAACAAAACACTGAGTGATATCCAGCTAAGAAGCAGATACGGTGTGAACCTCATAGCCATAAAAAGGAAGGGCATCGAACAAGGAACGATGAAAGAGGTCTGGAATGTGAACCCGATGGCGACTGATATAATCCAGAGAAACGATGTCCTTGTCCTTATAGGGTCGAATGCAGATCTTGATAAGCTAAGTGAGGGTTAAAGAGCATTTCCTTGCAGGACTTTTTAAAACCTTACCACCCTTATCCCTGCAAACCTCATATCCTTCAGATAATCCGGGAATCTTACCTTCCTGACAGTTCCAGCATCGCTCCGCTTGTTTTTTCCATCCTTTGCCCCGCTTGCATGAATAAGATAGGGGATACTATCTTCTAACTTAACTATCCCTATGTGACCGACTATCTCACCTACGACCCTTTTATCCGGGTCTTTTATAAAAAAGATAATATCGCCGTCTTTAAATTTCTTAAGTGTATCACTCTTTGTTGCCTTTTCCTTTAAAAGGATGGAGACCTTCTCTTTTCCACGGCTTCCCTTTATCTCAATTACTTTGCCAAGATCAGAGGTAATCTCATTTCCCCATTTCCCGCTATCAATCATGTCTTCACCGTATTGATAGCGGTCCTCGTAATTTATCACCTTCCCGTCCTTGAAAATCCCCTTTGTAAAAAACCTGAGCCTGAGGGCCTCTTTTATGGCATCTTCAGGGGTTGTACTTAAGGCAAGTTCCACAGAACGGAATGTATGATACATGCAATCCATCCTCTCGTCGGCAACTATAACTTCCTTTCTAACATATTCACCGAGAGGGTCAGTATCATAAGGTTTCCCTATAAAAGACTCCGCCCAGTAGGCTATCCTTTCCCCTAAGGGCTTATCTCTTAGGGAATTCTGAATGTTTGCAATCCTTAGAAGAGATTCTTCTGCAAAGAGATAATCCTGCGGGATTAAAACGAGGATAAGAAAAAAAACTATAAAAGCTGGCATTTATTTCTTTGTGCCTGATGCCCCTGTCTTTGGTAGGGTGGTCTGTTTCTTTTCCTTTTTGGACGTGGTCTTCTTTGAATCAAGCTCCTTGGCAAGTCTGTCCCTCTCTTCTGTTAATGACGCTATCTGACGGTTCAGGGTCTCATTCTCCTTTCCCATTTCTGCGAGCTTCTGCTGGATACCCTCTTTCTCTTTCTGGATTGTGATAAGCTTTTGATCGATGCTATCCCTTTCATTTTTTGTCTTTACAAAACCGACAAGACTGAAAATTAACAGAACTGTCAGGATAACAGATATAACCAGAAGAATCTTTTTGCCCCTTGTAGATCTTTCGCTGTACTCCAGGTCCCTTTCCAGGTTCATCTCTTTAAACCTCCTTTATACTTTAGATATTAGCATAATCAGATATACCTTTTCACCTCAAATCTCCATAACTCAGCATCTTCATCAGGCCCTATCCCTGCCTTCTGCTTTGCAATAGATATCTGTTCCTCTACTGTATCCACACCCTCAAGATCGGGCAAAAGGAGTCCCTTCCTCCAGTCCTTCTTAACTATTACACCGTATCTTTTCGGGTCTAACTCCTCAGGGCCTTTTACCCTCAGGGGTTCGGAAAGGACATCTACAGAATAATCAATATCATCAAGCTCTTCCCTTTCTACAGGGGGAAACCTCGGGTCTTTGGTTGAGGCGCTGATTGCATTCTGGATGATCTCCTTGGCAACATTCCCTGTTGACGGGGAAAACGTACCGATACATCCTCGCAACCTTCCCTTCTTCTTTAATGATACAAAAACCCCTGCCTTTTCCTTCATTTCAGCGGTCATAAGTTCTGGAGGACTTTTTATCAGACCTTCACTCACATATTTTTCTACTGTTTCCTTTGCGAGTTGAACAAGAGGGTGCATCTCTGTCTGTTACCTGTCTCTTAATATTATATAATCGGCAACTGCAAAGAGGGCGTCCCTTTGCGGGGTATCTTCAAAGACCATCATAGACTCCTTGGCATTCTCAAGATAATCCCTGGCCCTGTCAAGGCAGTATCCGAGAGAATCGTATTTATTCATAAGGCTCAGGATATATTCGAGATCTTCGGACCTAAAACCATCCGTCCTTATAATCCTCTTCACCCCCTCCACCTCTTCCGGTTTACCTCTTTTAAGGAGATGGATAAGGGGCAGGGTTATTTTCCCTTCGTCAAGGTCCTTACCGAGGCTCTTTCCGAGCTTAACCTCATCCGCCCTGTAGTCGAGGACGTCGTCTGCAAGCTGGAAGGCCATACCGAGATTTAGTCCATAGGTTGCCAATGCATCTTCTTTCTTCTTCTCTATCCCGCTTATGATGGCACCCACACGACAGCAGGCAGAAATAAGGAGTGCCGTCTTTGCCTCTACCATTTTAAGGTAGTCTTTCTCTGTAATATCAGGGTCATTAATCTTAAGTAGTTCGATTATCTGTCCTTCTGACATGGATGTTGTGGCCTCTGACAGTGTATCCATGACCCTCTGGTTCTTAAGTCCTACAGCAAGCTTCAGGGCCTTTGAATAGAGGTAATCGCCAACAAGTATACTTGCCTCATTCCCCCAGACGGAATTCGCAACCGGCTTTCCCCTTCTTATCTCGGCCCCGTCTATTACATCGTCATGGAGCAGGGAGGCAGTATGGATAAACTCAACTATGCCGGCTAAATAAATATCTACATCCCCGTTATATCTGCAGAGCCTTGAGCTCAGAATAACAAGGAGGGGACGGAGACGTTTCCCTCCGCTACGGAGAAGGTGATTCCCTATCTGGGATATTATCGGAACCTGTGATTTAAGATTTTCATGGAGATTGGCCTCAATCTTTCTGAGGTCTTCATTGTAATTTCTCCAGACTGTTTCAATATCCATCAAAAACTCCTAAAACTCTGATTAATAAATTAATAATAAGAGGGGAGGTCTTTCTTTGTCAAGGTATTTTTACCCGCTTGACGATTGTGGTTCATTTATGTTAATCTTACTTTTCAATCCGCATAATTTCTAACTTATAAGAGTAATCAGTATATTAAATTAAGTATGCCTGTTAACTTCAGATTTTATTAGATAAATCAGAGGGTTATATGTATGAACTCAGAAAAGACCCGCTCCTTGGAAGGTGGGTTATCGTAGCAAAAGATTCGACGATGCGTCCCGATGACTATTTTTCTTATTCATTCAAGACAGAGGAAAAAGCCGAGCAATTTAGTAACGAAGATAAATGTCCGCTCTGCTCAGGGCATGAAGACAGTACCCCTTCTGAACTATTGGCATACAGAGAACCAAAAACAGAACCTAATTCCCCTGGATGGTGGACGAGGGTATTCCCCTACCAATATCCTGTACTTAAGGTAGAAGGAGACCTCAACCGTCAGGGTGTCGGGATGTATGATAAGATGAACGGGATAGGGGCGCATGAAATAATCGTTGAATCTCCCGAACATAACAAAAGGCCTGAGGATATGGATATTACGCAGATGGAAAGGGTTATATTGACATACAGGGACAGGATATCAGATCTTGAGAAGGATTGCCGCCTTAGATATATTTTGATATATAAAGATCACGGTTCGACCTTCTCTGTCAACGGTCCACGGTCTCTTCACCCCCATTCCCAGCTCATCGCAACCCCTGTGATCCCGAAGAAGATCAAGGAGGAACTTGATGGAGCCAAGTCCTATTATGATTATAAGGAGAGGTGTATCTTTTGCGATATAATGAAGGAGGAGATGAAGATAAATTCAAGGATAGTCGAAGAACGGGGTTCTTTTATTGCATTCTGCCCCTTTGCCCCGCTTTCTCCCTTTGAGGTCTGGATAATGCCGAAGAGGCATAGCTGTTCATTCACTGAGATCAAGAATGAAGAGGCAATTGACCTCGCAGGAATCCTGAGATCAGTACTTCTGAAGATAGGGGATGTGCTGAATAGACCTGATTACAGTTACGCCCTCCATACAGCCCCTAACAGGATACCGAGGGGCGGGCACTGGCATACACTGGGAGATGATTTCCACTGGCACCTTGAGATACTGCCGAGAATAACGAAACCTGCGGGTTTTGAATGGGGAGGAGGGTTCTACGTAATCCCAACCCCTCCTGAGGAGTCAGCAAGATACCTTAGAGAAAGGAAGAAGGAATGAAGATTGAGAGAATACTTTTCCCTATAGATTTTTCAGAAGGAGCAATGAATGCCCTTGACTATGCCGTATCTTTATCAAAGGAGTATAATGCAAAGCTCTATCTCCTGCATGTTGTCCATGATATATCAATGACATCTGGCTGGCAGATCCCTCACATAAGAATAGATGAACTTTACCGTGATATGGAGGAAAGCGCAAGGAAGGAGTTAGAGAAGTGTTGCATGGAGGAACTAAAGGGACTTAAAGATGTCGAGAAGATCGTTCTAAGGGGAATCCCTGATGATGAGATATTAAAGGTTGCAAGGGATAAAAAGATTGATGTTATTGTAATCGGTACCCACGGGAGGACAGGAATTGACAGACTCCTATTCGGAAGCACTGCCGAGAAGGTTGTAAGAAAGGCCCCCTGTCCGGTTCTTTCAGTGAGGCTCCCTGAATACAGGTTAGAGAAGTAAACCCTGAAAGAATAATAAAAGGCATACAGCAGACCTGGTTGCCTTTTAGATGGTTAGAAATGAAGGTATATATATCAGAAAGTGCGTTTATGGATCTGGTTCTCTCCTCAGCGGAGGTCTATAAGAAGGAATGTCTCGGCCTGCTTCTTGGATATAAACTTGAAGACCGTTTCATCATAGAACATGCCTTTACATACCAGACTGCAAAGAGGGGACATAAGGGCGTGAGTTTCCACAGGAAGGGGCATAAAAAGATAGATGCCATTCTCGAGACATTCGAGAGGCTTCAGGTCCTCGGGGATTTTCATTCCCATACCCAGTTCGGGGAGTTTAAAGGTATTGCAAACCCGAGCCCTGAGGATGTCTCCGGGATGGAACCCGGGAAGATCTATATCATAATGGCAATAAATGATAATGAAAGGACAAGACCCTGGAAGGAAAACAGGGATAAGACCGCTTCAGGAAGTATCGGTACATTCTATTATAAGATCTCTGCCTATTACATTGATGCGAAAGATAAGTTTATAAAAAAGGCAAAGATCTACTGCCATTTCCCGACAGGCTTTAACGGAACGGCCTGATATAACCCCTCACCTTAATCCTCTCCCCTGAGGGGAGAGGACAATTCAAAATAAAACCTCTCCCCTCAGGGGAGAGGGATGGGTGAGGGGGTTTTACTTCCGACATATCCCCTGATACGCACAGTAATCACAGGCCATATACACAGGCCTTGCAGTAAAATCCCTTCTCCTTATATTTTCTGCAACTTCCTTTATAGTTTCGACTGTCTTAAGGAGATCCTTCTCTTTCTTAACTGTGACCCCTACAAGACCGGATTCTATAAATCTGAGTTCGAGCCTGTCGGGAATTTTTCCGAAACGTTCTTTATATGCAAGGGCATAGATTGAAAGCTGGAGACTCTCCTTCGCCCTTCTGTGTGCATCCTCTTCCCTGTATACCTCAGAGGTTTTGTAATCTATAATAACTACCTCACTGTCCCTTATATCTACCCTGTCCCATCTGCCCCTTACGAGGTTCTTGTCGAGGAGGAAACTGAAATCCTTTTCTATATGTGTTGGTGGATCTTTTTCTTTTTCAT
>CAKKRL010000187.1:14405-18329 GCA_919902655.1 Thermodesulfovibrionia bacterium | reverse complement strand
TTATCTTTAGTAAACATAAGCCACACTCCCTCCTAATGTCCATCTCTTATAGGTCAGGACATCATAAGTTGATTTTTCATTTGTATAGGCATAGTCAAGTCTTGCAAGAATATGCCTGCTTAACCACCTTGAAATGCCTGCTGTATAACCTGTGCGGTCAGTCTCCCTTATTACAGGCCCCTGGAAATCAGGGTATTTCTCATGGGTATAATCTGCACCGAGGCTTGCCTGTATCTCCCATATAAGGGGAAACCCAAGGCCTGCACTTACCTTATAGCCATCCGTATCAAAGTTCATTCCCTTTGCAAGGTTCTTCTGGTATTCATAACCTGCCTTTATATTCCCCTTCCTGTTCGCAAAGTATATGACCTGCGAAATGCCAACTGCATGGTTATCAGCGTCCCTTGAAGAAAAGGCAGGGTCAAAGCCTTCATCCTTAAAGTCGTCATTTGTGTATTTGTAATATAGCTGTGTCATTGTCTCAGGTATAAGGCCTATCTGGGTCCCTGCTGATACTGCATGGGATTTGCTGTAGCTATCTCCCTCGAGCAGGGCTGACCTGTATTCGTACTGTAGGGATACTATAAAGGGGAATCTCCCGACGGTGGTTGTATGCTGAAGTGATGCCCCTATGCTATAAAGAGAGAATCTGAACCTGTCAAAGGCACTGTCAGGGTACTGGGACTGGTAGGTTGAAAGTTCTATTCCTCCGAGCCAGGATGGTGTCCTTATGAGTCTATATGTCCCCCAGAGGTATTCGAATATCCTGTACCCCTCTTTTTCTCCTTCATAGAGTGATGTATCATCAGGTGCTGAGGGGATATTCGGGTCATACTGTGCTCCTACCTGAAAGTATAGTCCAAAGGGATTTGGAGGCGCAGGCGGCTGGAGCTGGAGCCTCTGCTGTGAGAGAGCCTCAATATACTGCCTTGCCATCTTTCCATAAATTGTATCAGGTGCAAGTTCAAGCACTTTATTAAAACTCCCGACTGCCTTATCTTTCGAGCTTGCCTTGTAGTATGTTGTCCCCATATGGAAATGAATCGAAGGGTTCTGAGGGGTAAGGGCAAGTGCCTGCTCATAGACTTTAATTGCATCGTCATATTTCCCGAGCCTGTCAAGTGTCATGGCAAGGTATCTGAGGATAAGGACATCCTTCGGGTTCTGTTCTACAAGCTTCTTAAATTCCTCAAGTGCATTATCATACCTCTTTTCCTTGAATGCCTTTCCAGCAGGGGTCTCGAGGAGGGGAAGTTCTTCTGCAAGTGCTACCCCTATGATCGTGAAGAAAAAAACAGTTACAACCACTATCCTAAGAATCATCATCTCACCTCTTTTCTATAATCCACTTATTCGTCATTCCTGCCCTGTATCAAAGTACGGGGTAAACTCCAGCAGGAATCCAGAGAGATTTAGAAATAGACCCTGCTTACATCCTGCAGAGGCCGGATTCAGGAATGACGCCAGAGAAAATAGCCGAGACATCCCTGGCTTGACGATAGGACAGGCCTGCCTCGGATCTTAATCGCGCCTTTCAAGTAAACAATATTTTATTAACAAAATCAATAAATATCTATTTATTTCACAGAATCCGGCCCTCCGGGCTTATCGTCATCTGGAGGCGGCTCAGAAGGCTTGTTGTCATCTATAATGGAGACCCCCTGAGGTCCAAGCATCTCTTTGTCAATCGCCTCATCTATAGAACTTGGCCCAGGCTTGATGGGGGCTGGAGGCTCAGGCTGCGGATTGAAACCCCGTATAACCGCAGGATTCTCAGGCCCGGGCTTGCTATCTAAGGGTATTATTACGTCAAAGAAACTCGGTGGTGTTATGTCTTGTCCTGTGTTTGTGGTTGGCGGCCTGTAGGTAGGAGTAATCGGAATCTCTGGAGTCCTTTGAACAGGTATTGTCACAGAAGGTTTAATTTCTGCAGGTGGCAGTGTAGGCGTAGCAGGAGATGGTGTGGCCGTCGAAGAAGGTGTGGTTGTTGGAGTCGTTGCAGAAGGTGCTGTTGTCGGGGATGGTGCTGGAGTAGAAGTACTCTTTTTCTGAGGGTCGGAAGTGGTAGACGAGCCTCCTCTTAATTGTGCAGCCTGTGCATCAGCATTGATAAAAAGTAAAGAAAATGAAAATACTACTGTAACAAACAATGCCTTTTTTAATAAATCCATTATCTTCATGATAATCTCCTCTCTATAAGTTTTGTTTATGAAAGACCTACTTTCATAATACCCTTTTTTTATACATTGTCAAGTTTCATTGGCGACTGAAATCGCCCCAACCTCCCCCTCATCCTCCCCTTGACCCCTCTGTATCCCCCCTTTTCTAAAGGGGGCCTGCCCTCGAAGCCTGTCCCCGAGGTATTTTGTCGGGGATTATTAATCGGGGAAAGGGGAGGAATGAGGAGGGGTTATTATACACACGTCCCCTACTGCACAACTGGCTATGGTGCCCCCGGCTGAACTGCCCTCGGCTGAGACGGAGCACTCGGTTTACCCGGCTCAGACCCTGCTGGCCTCCCCGGCGTAGGCCCCTGAGGTGTTGCTGGCTGAGTCTGTGTAGGGTGAGTAGTCGCCCCCCCAGGTGTTGCAGGTTGTATTGCAGGTGGTGCAGGTGGAGCAGTCGGTATAATCTGCCTGAAGTCCCCTTGCATACTAGGCGGAGTTATTGCTGGATTTCTCGATCCACCTATAACAATATAGAATGTGTCCTTACATTCCTGGGTTTTACAGTCCGTATCGAACCACCCCGAAATATCATCGACAAAATAAGAATCCCCATCTGTCAATTTACACTCTCCCCATGTATCACCACCTTCATACGAACCACCTATCAACTCGCAATCGGACTCAAGCTGTTCTGAGGTATATTTTTCTTCTCCGTATAAGTTATTGGATGTTCCAAGTATCACTACTGTAGCGAATAATACTGCCGTCAGTAACCAAAACCATTTCATTTTCATTTCCTTCCTCCTTTCTAATAATTGGTTGATTGTTTTTACTCCAACCTTGACCTTATCTCTCTTCCCTTTATCCATTTCATCACCTCCTTTCTTTTTCAAATCCCCCCTCACCCTGCCTCTCCCCATAGGGGAGAGGCAGGGTGAGGGGCTAAGTTTTATTTTGTGAAACTTTGTTTTCTACCTATTAGTCGTAATTTCTTTAAAAAAGGTTCAAAGAAAACTGCATATTCTTATTTCTTGACAAACAACCACAATTGTTATAACTTATTATCAAAAGTAATACTTTTATAGAGGAGGTATACCATGACTGTCGTAGACTCGACTCATAGAGTGGTAAAGACAACTGTGAAGGGGCAGGTAGTAATCCCTGTGGAGATACGCAGGAAATACCATATCTCAAGGGGAACAAAGGTAATTATTATTGATAAGGATGGAGAGATTATCCTGAAACCATTATTAAAGAACCCTGTTAAAGAGGCAAGGGGCAGATTCAAACAAGGCCATTCTGCCCTGAAGTCCCTGATTGAAGATAGAAAAGAAGAGGCAGGAAATTGAAGGGATTCATTCTCGATAGCTATGCACTTATTGCCTATTTTGAGGATGAACCTGGGGCAGACAATATTGAGAAGGTTTTGATGCAGGCAGAAAGGGGTAGGTTAGATCTTTTAATGAGTATTGTCAACTGGGGTGAGGTATATTATTCCATCTATCGTTCCAAAGGAGAGGGAAAGGCTGAGGAGTCACTCCTTATAATAGAACAGCTTCCTATCAAGGTCGTTGAGGTAGATAAAAAATTTATGCATCGAGTAGCGAGATTAAAGGCAACCAATTCTATAGCTATTGGAGATTGCTTTGCTGCAGCCCTTGCCATCAATATGGATTATCCTGTCCTTACAGGAGATAAGGAGTTTGAGAAATTAAAGCACAGTATTAAAATTGAATGGATATGAGTGTATCAAAAC
>CAKKRL010000187.1:0-14305 GCA_919902655.1 Thermodesulfovibrionia bacterium | reverse complement strand
TCATGGTATTGGCCTCGGTGTTATGGGTGTAGGTGCTACAGGGATGGTCCCTGGTGTAATTGTTGGTCTTGGCCCAACAGGCGTAGGCGATGTTGGAGGAGCTGTAGCAGGCGGCGGAGTCACAGGTTCTGTCGCTGGCGGAGTTGTAGAGGGCGCTGTAGCCGGAGGTGGTGTCGTAGTCGCAGGGGCTGTCGGTGTTGTTGGCGGCTGAGCAGGTATCTTCTGCATCCTTGCCCCGGGCATATCCCTTAACATATCGTCAAGATTTCTTGTAGAAGGTATTGGTGCCCCCGGTTCAATCAACCCGCGACCCCGGAGAGTTGTCTTATTCCGGATCATCCCCTCGATCTCCTGAAGGACATTTTTCCCAAATAGCTCCTTCAGCTCTGTAACAAAGGGCTGGTCGCTGTAGCGATCAAGTAAATCTTTGGGATCAACCCAGGTTTGGCTATGCCTTCCACATTGGCTTAGGCTTGGTTCACACACATCATTTTGACACCCCGATTGCTGTGGACAATCACCATGTCTTTCTGAGCCACAACCCTGGCCATCACATACATTGCTTCCTTCACATCCACCGTGAGTAGGGCAACCCTGTCCACCGCAGGTATTTGTTGGTCTGCATACGTTCCAATGACAATCCTGACCATCACAGTTATTAGTAGGTGCACAGGTATTTCTTGGGCAATTTTGTTCTGCACACATATTATCTGTGCAACCTTGCCAATTGCAATCGGAAGGGCACTGTCCGCCACTCGCCTCATCTACTTGTATTATCTCTGTCAGTGGCACATCCATCAACCCGTTAATTCCATCATCACTCAGAAAGTCGCGCAGAGATCCTGGCTGTAAGCCAAAAAGCTCCTCCATGATCTCGTTAAGTGCAGCATTAAACCCATCTAATAGATGTGTCCGGGTAAGCTTAAAATCTCTGTCCGGCACAGGGGCTGTCAGAGCACTTGCAGAGATATATTTCCGCTCAGCCGCACTTGATAGAGATGAAGTCAGCATTCCTATACCACTACCTGACAGGAGGGCAAGGAAGGCACTGCTTTTAAGCAGTTTCTTCAGTACTTCACGCCTCGTAATCTGGTCGAGGCTGCTGAGCTTTTCCTCGATAATATCAAAGATCTCTTTCATTCCATCCTTTTCCATCTTTGTCCTCCTTTTTTCAAGCTGTTACTGACTCAGTAACGTCTGTGTTACAGGTTTTTAATCCCTCTTTGAGGACTTTTTGAAACTCCCGCATCTCGATCTGATGATAATTAAGGAGCATTATCTCCTTCAGATTATATTTCCAGTAAGTGCAAGATCCATGGGTAGGATTCGGCGTCTTCATTGCGTCAAAGAGACACCCGCCTATGCAGAGCGGGAGCATCTTGCACTTACGGCAGGCGGACAGGATGAAAGGCGTCCAGTTGGTCCACTTTGCCCTGTTCCTGTCCATCTCCGCCGTGGCAACCGTCAGGAGGTGTTCGACGGCTTCCTTAGGTCGGGTCATGTCGTTCCAGCAGCGGTAGATCCGCCCTTCAGGGTCTATAACCATACCATTTGATTTATCTGCAATACAGACACTCGCCTGGGGCTGTGGCATGACTGACACTCCCCATCCTTTCTTAAACATTTCTAAGTATATCTCAGTCTCAAATAGACTGAACTCAGCGTCTTTCATGCAGGTATCAACAATATCAGCACATACCTCTGTGTATGGCCTGACATTTGCGAGGTAGGGGTTTAAACGGCCTTTGAGCCCTGTGGCTTCAAGAGTATCGAGGACTTCAAGTACACGGTGGCTGTTCGTCCGATCGCAGTTGATCCTGAGGGAGATATTAATAAAGTCGCAGACCTCCTTAAAATTCTTCACGATCGTATCGAATGTAGGTTTTCCTCCCACATGAAAGCGGCGGCTGTCGTGGACATCCGGTGGGCCATCGAGTGTGACCTGAACTCTGTTTATCCTGATTTCTTTGAGTTTCTCTGCTACCTGTCTTGAGAGGAGGTATCCATTTGTAATCATCCAGGCCGAATAGCCTACCTTTTGTTCTTCTGTAATTTCCATAAACCGCTTGGAAAGGGACTCGACGATCTCCAGAGCAAGGAGCGGCTCCCCTCCGAACCATGTAACTGAGATATTCCTCTTTTCTGCTGCGGCCAGTCGCACCCGCTCCACCAGAGCGTCCTGAACTTCCTGCGACATCTTTTTGTTCGGGTGCATCTGATAGCAGTACACACAGCGGAAGTTGCAATTGACCGTAGGAGCAATCGTGAGAGAGAGATGACCTCTGTTCTCCCGCGACTGTTTATACCGGGATTCCATATAGGTAAGTTCATCAAGTTCATCAGGGATTAGAAAACCCGATTTCGTGAGCTGACGAATAAGCGGGTTGGTTTCTTTTTCAGGATCAACCTGTCCTTCAGGCGGGTTCTCCATTACCTCCTCTATACTCCCCTTTCTTAACAGGGGAAACTCGAGTAGCGCCCCGCTCCTCGTGTTATAGAGGAGAAGTATCCCATTTTCAGGCATTTCAATCGGAATTGTATATATTGAAGATTTCATTTTTTATATTTACCTCCTTACTTTTTCAAATCCCCCAAATGTCCCCCCTTTTCTAAAGGGGGGTGAGGGGGGATTATCTGGCCTCTACCCCTTAGTCGTAGAAAACAGGAAAAAGGTTCAAAAATTTTTTATCTGGCCTTCTTCTTCTCAGCAATGAGCCTCTCCAGCGCCCTGAGTGCATCAACCCGTCCGGCACCGTATTCCGGGTCTTTTCCAGAAGGCCCGAGGTCATGGGCGCTTGACTCGAGCAGGGTTTTGACGAATTGAGACGTTGCATCCGGCCATTGTTCAAAGATAAGGGCAACAATCCCTGTTACATGTGCTGCTGCAACTGATGTCCCTGTTGAGACCTGCTGTCTTCCGCCGGGTGCTGAAGTAATAATATCCACGCCTGGGGCAGAAAGGCTCACATGGGGGCCGCGTGTTGCACGAGGATCAAGACGGTCCCTGTGGTCTATCGCAGTAACTGCTATAACTCCTGTATGTGAAGCAGGATAAGGAGGCTTACCCTTTGGGCCACTGTTTCCTGCCGCTGCCACGATCACTGTCTTCCGCTTTAATGCCTCATCAACAAGGAGACCCACGAAACTGTCTCTCGGGCCCCCAAGGCTAAGATTTATTACCTTTACTCCCCTCTGCAGGGCAAGATCGAGCCCACGAGCAAGAAGAAATGAGGTTGTCCTCGGAGCACGGTTCTTTTCTTTTTTGCAGACAGGGATGGATATTAGTTTTACATCTGGTGCCACTCCATATCCATTTCCTGCAATCACTCCTGCAAGGGCTGTCCCATGTGCTCCGGGAGGCTCATTTTCAATTATGCCCCTTTCCTCCTGCACCCGTGCTCTGTATGCAGGATGTTCTGTGTCAACAGGCGTATCAAGGAGAGCGATTGTAACACCCTTTCCTGTTGCAATGCGATGGGCCTCGTAGGCACGTATTGCCTGCATGTTATAGTTAAGAGGCTCGTCAACACCTTGCGCCTCGAAATAGTAGTTAGGCTGAACAAAGACCCTCTCATCTGCCATCCCTTCAAGGAGCAGGGTAATTTCATCCATCGTTTCAAAAAGCCTTCTTCCTTCAGGGATGCGGTATCTTCCGACTAACAAACCTACAGTCTTGAGATCGGTTATTTCTAATAAAGAAATATCTGCTTCCCGTTCAACCTCTTCCAGCCTGTTTTTTATGTTATAAGTCATAATAACGAGCACTTCATCAGGGACATACATTTCATCTAATAAAGATGTGGTCCCAGCCTTTTCAGGCAGTGCTGGCAGTTGAATTGCAGGCGAGATGGTTGGAGAATCTGCCTTTGGTGGAGGGGCCTCAGGCTGTGATGACGCAGGCGGAGGAGAAACAGGTGCATCCGGGGTAGAGGGTTGTGTAGGTTTAGGTGGGGTGCTTGTTGGAGGCTGAGGCCGTATCGTTCTTGTGGGTGGTCTAACTGGAGTGATTGTTGGCCTTGTAGGCTGTCCTACATCATCAGCAATGGTAACAGAGCCATTCACCGTATAAAAAGTAACTATGGCTATTAGAAGAGTAAGGATGTTTTTTATATCATTGTGCCCGTTCAGCAAACCTTATCACCTCTTTCTTAGCACGAAGTTCTTCAAGACGTTTATCAATAGTTAAAGACTCTTCTTTCGGAAGTTCTATTATGTAGAACCCGAGAGGCGAAGGGCCTGAGACTATCTGCCCGCGTATTGTATGAAGTGTTTCACGCATTACAGCTTCTGTAACATTTTCCTGAAAGGCAATAACAATTCTCGGCCCTGTTTCCTGCTGTGTTGAAGTAACAGTGAGGGTTTCATAGGTCTTTTCTCCAGACCTCCCCAATAGACCTACAATAACAGTTGTCTGAAGGACAATTGCAAGCCCTGTAGCTATAGCGGCCCAGCGGAGCCGGGGTGCAGGTGCAAGCCACTCTGTAACCCTGTCAAATAAGTTTAAACGTCTCCGGCCTATACGTTCAAGAGTATCCTGTAACAGTCCCGGAGAAGGCACTGGTGATGGTTCCGTTTCCACAGCCTCCTCAAGTTTCTTCAGGAATAGAACCTCCCTCTGACAGTCCGCACATTCTGAAAGGTGTTCTTCCACACGATGGCGGTCTTCTTCTGAGATTGTCCCATTTACATACCATGGAAGGAGGGGATCGATCTCCTCATGGTTCATCTCCTGTGTCATTTTCTTTTCAGTCATCATCTTACGCCTCCTTTATCCCGCTCTCCATTAAAAGAGCTTTTAGCTGCCTTCGGGCATGGAACATCCTTGTCTTGACAGTGCCCTCTGGACATCCTGTAATTTTAGCAATTTCTTCAATCGAATACCCCTGATAATATGTAAACTCTATAACCTCGCGGTGTACAGGAGAGAGACTCTTGAGAACCTTCTGTATATTCTCGGCAAGGTTCTTTTGCTCAAGTACCTCGCTTACATCAGGTTGCGTGTCAGGAAGCTGTCCGAACTCTTCCGGGTCCACAGGTTCTTCCCTGTGTTTCCTGAACATATCCAACGCCTTGTGCCTTGCAATACCATAAACCCATGTCGCAGGCGATGAGCGTCCATCAAAACTCTTTGCCTTTTTCCACACCTCTATCATAGCCTCCTGATATACCTCCTCTGCCATCTCCAGATTATGGAGCATCCGTTCCAGATAACGGACCAAACCTGCCTGATACCTGAGGAAAAGGCGTCGGAAAGCCTCTTCTTCTCCACGGGAGACCTCAGCTAACCAGCATGTTTCCTCTTCCCTATGGGTCGAGTCTTTGACAATGGCCTGGTCGGCCCTTTTATACTCTATCACCCTTCTACTCCTTAGTCGTAGGAAATGCGAAAAAGGTTCAATATAAATATGATGGAAAACCTTTTTTAAAAGATTAGACCATAGCTCTAAGCCACTGTCAAGGGAATTAATGACCTTTAAATTATTGGTATTAAAAAATATTTTGTAGTTCCTTATCATAAAAAACCTTTGAACCTTTTTGAGGGAAATTACGACTAAGGGATAGAACCCTGCACCATACGGTGCAGGGCGGGGCAGATTATCCCCCCACACCCCCCTGTGCTAAAGGGGGGTGTGGGGGGATTTGAAAAAGTAAGGAGGGGGTAAAGATGTCAAAAGATAGATTAGTTAAGGTAATTGAAGGGGTAATAAACAACGCGGGTCTATTTTATCCCTATCCCTATTTATAATAACCTTACTTCCTTAAATCCCTTTACCTTCTCATAAAGCCTTCTATCGGCAGTAACAAAGGAACACCTCAACCTCTTAGCAAGTTCGATGTAAGCTGCATCATAGAGGGTTATCTCATATCGTCTGGATAAGGTTATTCCTGATAAAAATTCATCCAGTCCAAAATTGAATAGCTCAAGGTCAAAATTCCAGAATGTCAGGAAAAAATCTGCAGCCTCAGGATTGCTTAATTTTGTTTTTGTAGCCAGTACATTAGCAATTTCGTAAAAGAAAAGAGAAGGAACTACGACCACTTCCTCCCCTGATATGTGCATCCGCCTGTATTTTATCGCCCTTTCATATGCATCTTCTTCATCAAATACCCATTTCAAAACGACAGACGAATCAAGGACTATCATTTCCCTTCTCTTATTGCACGAATTGCCTTCACCACATCCAGAGAAATTGCACTTTTTCTATACTTTTTGCGCAATTCGTCCATTTTTGTGGCAAGATCTATCAACCTCTTTTCACGGTTTTTTTTAAGCACCTTTTCTTCATATTCCTCGACCGAGATCATCACCGCAAGGGGTTTATTTGCCCTCGTTACAATCACCTGTTCTCCCTTTTTGGATATATCATTAAGGACAGAGCCGAGTTTTTTTCTCAAGTCAAGAGCGGTTAAATTCTTCATGCCTCTCCTCCGCATAATATTTTACTATAATATAAACTATAATAGTTGCTATGTCAATGTTAATTCCTACCTCATTAAGTATAAGGGGTCAGCTCCTCACAAACAAAAAGTCGAAGACCCGACCTATAGGGGGCTGTCCCTTTGCCCCTTTCAATATCAACATTTCCTCAGTAAAAAAAATCCTTGACAACCGAGTTTGCATATTGTATAGTATGTTTACTTCAATAAGAACCTTCCTAAAGCATTACCATGCTTTTGGTTGCTGGATAAATCCGTAGGACAAATAATATTTAATGAATTGGCTTCGATAGGAGTCCACTCGATGAGTCGAGTCTACGACAAAAACCTTCTGTATTAAAAAATCCAATGGCTTTTTCTCTATAAGGGGAAAGGTTCGCTATTTCTGATTAGAATAAGGGTTATTGAGGAACAGATTAATCGTATTATCAAGAAAAAAACTTTTAAGAGGTAACAGATGAATATCGTTGAACTGAAAGAAAAAACTATAAGTGAACTTACAACTGTTGCAAAGGACCTCAATGTCGATGGGTTTTCCTCGATGAGGAAACAGGATCTAATCTTTGCGATTATTCAGGCGCAGACCGAGAAAAACGGCCTTATTTTCGGTGGAGGAGTATTGGAGATACTTCCTGATGGTTTCGGGTTCCTGAGGTCTCCTGACTATAATTACCTCCCAGGCCCTGATGATATCTATGTCTCACCATCCCAGATACGGAGATTTAGTCTCAGGACAGGGGATACAGTATCCGGCCAGGTAAGACCACCCAAAGATACGGAAAGATATTTTGCCCTCCTCAAAGTAGAAGCAATAAACTTCGAACCACCCGATGATGTAAGGGACAGGATCCTCTTTGATAACCTCACCCCGTACTATCCTGATCAGAAGATAAAACTCGAATATAATAACGACATGTCCATGAGGGTGATGGACCTTATCAGCCCTATCGGGAAAGGCCAGAGGGGCCTTGTTGTGGCAGCCCCGAGGACAGGCAAGACAATGCTCCTTCAGTCAATAGCTAAGGCGATCAAGAAGAATCATCCCGAGATACACCTCATCATCCTTCTTATAGATGAAAGGCCTGAGGAGGTTACAGACTGGCAGAGACAGGTTAATACTGAGATAGTAAGTTCTACCTTTGACGAACCTCCCCAGCGGCACTGCCAGGTTACAGATATGGTAGCAGAAAGGGCAAAGAGGCTTGTGGAGCATAAGAGGGATGTGGTGATACTCCTTGACAGTATCACAAGGCTTGCAAGGGCACATAATACTGTAGCCCCTCCGAGCGGTAAGGTGCTCTCAGGAGGTCTTGACTCAAATGCCTTACAGAGGCCAAAGCGCTTCTTTGGTGCCGCAAGGAATATTGAAAATGGCGGAAGCCTGACCATCATAGCTACGGCACTTGTTGATACAGGTAGCAGAATGGACGATGTGATTTTCGAGGAGTTCAAGGGAACTGGAAATATGGAACTCCACCTCGACAGGAAACTTGTTGATAAGAGGACATTCCCGAGCATAGATATTAACTCATCGGGGACGAGGAAGGAAGAACTCCTCGTTGATAAGGACGACCTTAATAAGATGTGGATATTGAGGAAGGTCCTTAATCCTCTTAGCACGGTAGAAAGTATGGAGTTCCTTCTCGATAAGCTCAAGGGGACAAAATCTAACAGGGAATTCCTTGATATGATGAACAAATAACTGTTGCCTTTGAGCGACTGTCTCTGTTATAATTTTATATTAAATAGGAGGAATTAGTTTGAAAACAGGTATTCATCCAGAATATATAGAAACCACAATTGCTTGTGCCTGTGGCAATAAAATAGAGACTCGGTCAACAAAGAAGAACATCCATGTGGAGATATGCTCAAACTGCCATCCCTTCTTTACAGGGAAGCAGAAAATCGTGGATACAGAAGGCAGGGTAGAAAGGTTTAAGAGAAAGTACGGTAGATAAAAAATTCTTAATTTCTATAGAAAAGGAAACCCTGTAGGGTTTCCTTTTCTATTTTCTTAAGGGGTAAAAATGTTTCAGAAGTTAGAAGAGATTGAAGAAAAATACGAAGAGCTAACAAGGCTTCTTAGCAACCCCAAGGTCTTCTCTGCACCTCCGGAGTTTCAGAGATATTCCAAGGAGCAGGCAGAGATAGCTGAGGTCGTAAGGAAATATAAGGAGTATAAGAAACTCATTCAGGAAATAGAAGGGGCTGAAGAGATTATAGCAGACCCTGAATCCACTGCCGAACTTAAAAAACTTGCCGAGACAGAGCGGGCGGAACTCTCAAAGAAAAAGGAAGAAGCCGAAAGGGGCTTAAAACTTCTCATCACACCTAAAGACCCGAACGACGAGAAAGATATTATACTCGAGATAAGGGCAGGCACCGGAGGCGGGGAGGCTGCACTCTTTGCTGCCGATCTATTCAAGATGTATGCGAAGTATGCCGAGAAGAGGAGATGGAAGGTAGAGGTCATTGATTCGAGTACCACCGGTATTGGCGGGTTCAAGGAGATAATTGCCTCTATACAGGGAAAAGGTGCCTACAGCAGACTGAAGTTCGAGAAAGGGGTTCACCGTGTCCAGAGGATACCTGTTACAGAGGCCGGAGGAAGAATACATACATCTGCATCTACTGTGGCCATTCTTCCCGAAGCAGAAGATGTAGATATAAAGGTGGATGAAAAGGATCTGAGGATTGATACCTTCTGCGCATCAGGCCCGGGGGGCCAGGGGGTGAACACGACCTATTCTGCTGTGAGGATTACCCATATCCCGACAGGACTTGTTGTCCAGTGCCAGGATGAGAGGTCTCAGCTTAAGAATAAGGCAAAGGCGATGAGGGTTTTAAGGTCAAGGCTCCTCGAGATGGAGAGTGAAAAACAGGATAAAGAGAGGTCTCTCGACAGAAAGTCACAGGTCGGTACCGGAGACAGGAGTGAACGGATAAGGACTTATAATTTCCCTCAGAATCGTGTGACAGACCACAGGATCGGGCTGACACTGCACAGACTTGAGTATGTGCTTGAAGGGGATCTTGATGAAATAATAGACGCCCTTACAACAAACGCAAACACAGAGAGGTTGAGAAACCTTTGATGAAAACCGATACGAATAGGATTCAAGGGGTCAAGGGGTCAGGGGGTAAGGTCTTAAAACCCTTCATAACCAAAGAACGGTGGACTATCCTGAGAATCCTCAAGGAGGTTGAAGAAGTACTAAGAAGTGAGGGTATTCCAAACCCGAGATATGATGCAGAGGCCCTACTATCTAAGGCCCTTAACCTCGACCGTGTTGGGCTTTATTCAGAATATAACAGGACTTTGACAGAGGAAGAGGTTCATAGTTTTATGGGGTTGGTCAAAAGGCGGAAGAGGAGAGAGCCACTCCAGTATATTTTCGGAAGTGCAGAGTTCTACGGGCTTGAATTCCTTGTGACGCCTGATGTCCTTATACCGAGGCCGGAGACAGAACTTTTAATTGAAGAAACCCTAAAACAGTTCACGGATAACGGTTCACAGTTCACGGTTCTTGATTTATGTACAGGCAGTGGATGTATAGCTGTAACATTGGCTAAGCAACTTAAAGACGCTAAAATTTTTGCAGTAGATATATCTGCAAAAACATTAAAGGTAGCAAAGGAAAATGCGAGGAGGCATGGAGTGGAAAGCAGGACAGATTTTATACAGGGAGATTTATTTGAACCGTTTTCCCCCTCACCTGAGTCCTCTCCCCCAAGGGAGAGGAAGAATAAAGATAGATCCTCTCCCCTTAGGGGAGAGGGATGGGTGAGGGGATTCGACCTCATCGTCTCCAATCCACCCTATATCCCTGGTGATGAGATTGATCTCCTGCAGAGAGAGGTAAAAGATTACGAACTGCGGGAGGCACTTGATGGGGGACCAGACGGTCTTTTTTATATAAAGAAGATAATAGAAGATGCCCCTGGTTATCTTAAGGCTGGCGGGTGTCTTCTGTTAGAGATAGGTTACGGGCAGAAAGAAGGGGTCTGTGAATCAGCAGAAGAAAGGGGAAGATACCTCAGGCCGGAGGTCGTAAAGGATTTTGCAGGGATTGAGAGAGTGGTGAAGTGGATAAGATCATAATAGAAGGCGGGGCAGGACTTAAAGGCGAAGTTAGGATAAGCGGGGCGAAGAATGCAGCCCTTCCCATCCTTGCATCCACTATCCTTTCACCGGGAACAAACACCATCTTGAATACTCCCGGCTTGATAGATATTAAGACCATGGGTAAAATCCTCACCCATCTGGGTGCAAAGGTATCTGTAGAAGAAGACAGGGTAAAGGTAGATACTACTCATATAAATAACCCCGAAGCACCATACGATCTTGTTAGGTCAATGAGGGCATCAGTACTTGTTCTTTGTCCGCTGATAGCGAGGATGGGTGAGGCTAAGGTATCACTTCCCGGAGGTTGTGCAATTGGTGCAAGACCGATAAACCTCCATCTCATGGGCCTTGAGAAGATGGGGGCAAAGGTTGAGATAGAACATGGGTATGTAAAAGTAAAAGCGAAGAGGCTTAAAGGTGCAAAGATCTATCTCGACATGCCAACCGTTACAGGGACAGAAAATCTCATGATGGCTGCAGCGCTTGCTGATGGAACTACAGTAATCGAGAACGCTGCATGTGAGCCGGAGGTCTCAGACCTTGCGGAGGCACTCAAAAAGATGGGTGCAAGGATTGAGGGCGCAGGGATGGATGTCATCACCATTGAAGGTGTGAATAGCCTAAATCCTGTTGAATATTCTGTCATACCTGATAGAATTGAAGCTGGAACGTTTATGGTCGCCGGTGCGATAACAGATGGGAATATAAAACTTAAGGGCTGTATACCGGGACATCTCGATGCAGTGGTTGCGAAAATTAAGGAGGCAGGGGTTGAGATCACAGAGGAAGAGGGCGGTTTAAGGGTTAAAGGGATAAAAAGGCCAAAGGCAGTAGACATCAAGACCATGACCTATCCTGGTTTTCCAACTGACATGCAGGCACAGATGATGGCGCTTATGTCTGTTGCAGATGGGATAAGTGTTATAACAGAAACAATTTTTGAGAACCGCTTCATGCATGTTGCTGAACTGAGGAGGATGGGAGCAGATATAAAGATAGAAGGCAATACTGCAATAGTGCATGGTGTCCCTGATATCAGCGGCGCCCCTCTTATGGCAACTGATCTGAGGGCAAGCGCCTCACTTATCATAGCTGGCCTTGCCGCAAAAGGGAAAACAACACTCTCAAGAGTCTACCATATCGACAGGGGTTATGAAAAAATAGAGAAAAAACTATCTGCCTTGGGGGCAAGGATAACGAGAGAAAAAGATATATGAGAATTATTAAGACAACTGATAGAGACTCAGGGGCAGTCCTCAAGGAGATAATAAACAGGGTTTCGAGAGACAATGTAGAAATAGAGAAAAATGTACGAAACATACTCTCGGATGTCGAGAGGGAAGGTGATAAGGCCGTTATAAGATATACGGAGTTATACGATGGCATTTCTCTGAAACCCTCTAAAATCAGAATATCGAGAGATAAAGTTAAAGGGGCGTTTAGATCGCTTGATCGAAAATCTCTTAAGTCTCTTAATATCTCTGCTGGGAGGATAAGGAGATTCCATGAGAAAGAAAGACTTAACTCATGGTTTACAGAAGAAGATGGTTCTATCCTCGGACAGATCAGACGTCCCCTGAGCAGAGTAGGTGTGTATGTGCCAGGGGGAAAGGCTGCATATCCATCATCTGTACTGATGAACGTAATGCCTGCAAAGGTAGCAGGGGTGAGCGAGATAGCCATGTGTGTCCCTATGCCAAAAGGAGATATAAATCCATATATATTAGCTGCTGCTGAAATTGTAGGTGTTACAGAGATATACGGAATAGGCGGAGCCCAGGCGATTGGCGCTATGGCCTATGGGACAAAAACCATATCCAGGGTAGACAAGATCGTTGGCCCGGGGAATATCTATGTGGCTACCGCAAAGAGGCTCGTTTTTGGCATGGTGGATATAGACATGGTTGCGGGACCGAGTGAGATACTCATCATAGCAGATGAAAATGCAGATCCTGAATTTATTGCTGCAGATCTCCTTAGTCAGGCAGAGCATGACGAGATGGCATCTTCTATACTCGTTACAACTTCGGAATCACTTGCAAAAGAAACCGAAAAGGAACTCTCGAGGCAGTTATTGAAAACACAGAGGAAAGCAATTGCAAGCAGATCACTTGGAAGATACGGGGTTATAATAATAACAAAGAATCTGACTGAGGCAATTAAGATTGCTAACGAAATTTCCCCTGAACACCTGGAGGTCATGGTTAAAAGACCTTTTAAGGTAATTGATAAGATAAGGAATGCCGGTGCGGTCTTCCTCGGCCCATGGACACCGGAGGCCCTCGGTGATTACTCAGCAGGGCCAAACCATGTACTTCCTACAGGGGGGACAGCGAGGTTCTTCTCTCCTCTCGGTGTTGAGGACTTTATGAAAAGGACGAGCCTCCTTTCCTTCAGCAGGAAAGGACTTGAGAGAATTGGGGATACTGTTATCAGAATGGCAGATCTGGAGGGATTGAAGGCTCATGGAGAGAGTGTGAGGATAAGGCTGAGAAAAAGAGGATAAAATCCCCCCTCACTACCCTCTCCCCCAAAGGAAGAGGACTAAGGTGAGGGGAATTATTAAGAAAGGATAATTATGGCAAAAAATAAAATACTGAGACTTGGCCTTCCAAAGGGCAGCCTTCAGGAGGCAACATTAAAGCTTTTCAAAAAGGCAGGGTTCAATGTTAATGTTGGTGCAAGGTCTTATTACCCCTCAATTGATGATCCTGAGATAGAATGTATCCTTATCCGTGCACAGGAGATGGCGAGGTATGTATCGGATGGCGTGCTTGATGCAGGGATTACAGGAAAGGACTGGATCCTCGAGCAGAATGCAGATGTTATGGAGGTTGCTGAACTTATTTATGCAAAGGAAGGGCTCAGACCGGTAAAATGGGTAGTGGCTGTCCCTGTGGATTCTAAGATTAAGAAACTTAAAGACCTGAACGGAAAGAGGATAGCTACAGAGCTTGTTGAGGTTACTAAGAGGTATTTAAAAAAGAAAAAGATAAAGGCGCAGGTTGAATTCTCCTGGGGTGCAACTGAGGTTAAACCACCTCAGCTTGCAGATGCTATCGTAGAACTTACCGAGACAGGAAGTTCTCTTAAGGCAAATAATCTCAGGGTCATCGATGTAATGCTCGAGTCAACAACAAAGTTTATAGGGAATAAACAGTCATGGAAGGATAACTGGAAAAAGAAAAAGATGGAAAACCTTGTTTTACTTCTTCAGGGGGCATTAAGTGCAGAGGAAAAGGTTGGTCTCAAGATGAATGTCCCGAAGAAAAATCTCAAAAAGGTTATCTCTATCCTTCCTGCCATGCATGCCCCTACCATATCCTCCCTTGCAAACGGAGAATGGTATGCCCTCGAAGTAATCCTGAACGAAAGGAAGGTGCGCTCTTTCATCCCTGAACTTAAAAGGGCAGGTGCGTCCGGGATAGTCGAGTATCCGCTTAATAAGGTAATACCATGAGAGATTACAGGATATGACTGTAACACCATTCCCTTTTCTTCTGGAAAAGCAAGAAGGGATTCTTGACAAATGGTAACATTTGTGTTTCTATTTTCCAGAAATGGGAAAAATGAGGCTATAGGATTTATTTCGGTCAAGAAGGTAATTATCTGATCATCTTGCTTGGAGGGGGCTCAAAGAAATCACACGGCGAGCCATAGGCAATCTCCCGCCCCCTGCCCGCCAGGTGATGTGCCTGTCTTTTTTTGTTTTTCAGAAACCGGTCGCTGACCCTATTATTT
>CAKKRL010000186.1 GCA_919902655.1 Thermodesulfovibrionia bacterium | reverse complement strand
GGCTTTCTTTATAAAGAGGCAGGCGTACCGGGGTCTATAACCTATCCTTCACCGAGAGCTGAAGAATCTGACGAAGATATCAATTTTGGAATAACCTATAAAGGAAAAATCAGCGATAAAATAGATGTAATTACTAAGGTATACAGAAACTATTATGAACTTGCCTATAAGGACCCGGCTATGTTCACTGACGATAAGCATAAAGATTTTTTCACCGGAGGTGAAGTACAGGTTAATTATCTGTATAATCCGTATAACCTTTTTACAGGCGGTGTTGAGTACGGCAAAGAAGAAGTGCGGAGCACAGCTACAGGAAGGCATGAGAGATCAAGAAAAGGGGTCTTTCTGCAGGATGAAATAAAACCATCTGAGCCGTTGACCGTTATTCCCGGAATAAGATATGATTCTTTCTCTCAAGGTGAAGACCAGTTTAGTCCAAAGATAAGCGCCCTCTATAAGTTCAGGGATGCAAGGTTCAGGACCTCCATTGGAAGCGGGTACAGGGTTCCTACCTTTAACGACCTCTATTGGCCTGATACGGCTTTCAATAAAGGAAATCCTGATTTAAAACCTGAGAAATCAATTGAATATGAGATAGGCTGGGATCAGCAATTTGGGAAAGGGATGCTGTCAAAGACAACCTTATTCAGAAGGGATGTTAAGGATCTTATTATATGGCAACCTGATACATCCTATAAGTGGGCCCCTTTAAACATAGGTGAGGCAAGGATTTACGGAGTAGAGATAGACGGGGAAATGAACCTTCACAAATTATTAATGATATATTTAAATTACACATATCTTAATCCTGAAGATAGAAAAACCGGGGAAAAGATAAAAAACCTTCCAAGGCACCAGTTCAATTCCTCGATCAGGTCAAGTTTTCCATTTGGTTCGGTGGTTTCTCTTAATGGAAGATATATAAAGAATTATGTAACATCTGGAGACCCTTCAGGTTATTTCGTTATGGACTGGAAGTTTACCCATGAAGTTGTTATTTTAGCAAAGGTTAAAGGGGAGGTCTTCGTCGGGGTAAAGAATATCCTTGATAAGGAATATGAAACGGTCAAAGGGTATCCAATGCCACCGAGGGAAATCTATGGCGGACTTTCATTAACCTTTTGATAACAAAATGACGGGGATAACCCTGTTATCCTCATAAAGAGTTGCAAAACCATGTCATTATATAATGGATATATATGGAATTGTATAAAGCCTTGTACATATCTGTTACTCTCCATATAATAATCCTTTTATTTTTAGGTGGGGTCATTATGCATAATGACCCCACCGCATCCATTAAAAAAGCGGGGATAATTACTGCGGAGATTATAACTGAACCGGAAATTAGAAATAAAAATATAACAAACAAAAGGTTTAAAATAAAAGTGACAAGTCCTGTCACTCTACTCGGTAATCGATATGATAATGTAACAATCGTGGATTTGGGTGACCTTCCTGTAGTTCAAATATCAGAGCAGTCATTCAGAGACCCTGGTAGTGCAAGTCCCTATTCTGAGACTGGCATCAAAGTGGAAATACCAGAGGTTGTGCAGAATAATATAACAATGAAATGGCCTGCCTCTTTTTATGGGAATGACCCGATAAGGAAAATAAGAGATTCGATCGAAAAGGCAAAGATATACCCACGGTTAGCCAGAAAGAAAGGGATTGAGGGTGAAGTACAACTCAGGTTCAGGATCATGCCGGATGGCATGATAGAAGAAATAGAAATAGTTAAAGGTTCAGGTTTTGAAATACTTGACAAAGTGTCTGTAGAGACGATTAAAAGGTCTGCACCGCTACCCTATATTAAAGGATGGATTGAGATACCTCTCGTCTTCAGGTTAGAGTAAAATTGAAATAGTGAAAGCTAAATGCCCTGTTTGCCACAAAGAAACAGTTTGGGAAGAGAATAAGTATCGACCCTTCTGCTCCAATAGGTGTAGATTGATAGATTTAGGTGTATGGGTTGACGGGGGGTACAGGATTACAGGTGACACCAATAATAAAGAGAAAGAGGAACAAGAGAAATCGAAGAAATTATAAGTTAGCACATATTTGCTATAATAATATTTAAGTTGCTATATCTAAGAATTTAATTTATCTGCATTTTTTTACTTGACAAACGAAAAAGTTTCTGATAAAGTTATCAACCGTAAGGTAAATTATGCTCTTCTCCAAACCAAAAGAGGTAGTTGGCCTTGACATAGGATCAAGCCTGCTAAAGGCCGTTCAGTTGAGGGAAGGCCCTAAGGGGTTCCATCTCGAAAAATTTGGAGTCATGCCACTTGCCCCGGAAATAATTGTTGACGGAACAATTATTGATGCCAGCCGCGTAATCGAATCAATAGGAAACCTCTTTAAAGAATTAAAGATCAAAACCAAGAATGTCGCCATCTCTGTTTCCGGACACGCCTCGGTTATTATCAAGAGGGTGACTATCCCTGAAATGACAGAGGAAGAACTGAGTGAATCCATAAGGTGGGAAGCAGAACAATATGTACCTTTTTCAATAGATGAGGTAGAACTCGATTTTCAGATACTTTCGCCGTCGAAAGCAGGATCAGGACAGATGGAGGTTCTCCTCGTTGCGGTTAAAAAGGATAAGATAAACGACTATGTGTCTGCGACTACAGGTGCCGGCCTTAGCCCTGTTGTGGTGGATGTGGATGCCTTTGCAATAGAAAATATGTATGAATTAAACTATGAACCTGATATCGGGAAGAATATAGCCCTTGTGAATATCGGAGCGAGCACAATGAATATGAATATTATGAAAGAGGGGATATCGCTTTTTACAAGGGACAGTTCTATGGGCGGCAATCAGTTTACCGAGGCTATCCAGAAAGAGTTCGGATTGAGTTTTGAAGATGCAGAGAAGGTAAAGAAGGGGGAGGATGTTCCTGGTGTTTCTTCCCAGGAAGTGGACTCAATCATTGAGAACCTATCAAGGGATATTGCCTCGGAGATATCAAGGTCTTTTGATTTCTTTAAATCAACAATGGTTGGCGAAGATGTAGAAAAGGTAATACTGAGCGGAGGTTGTGCAAAACTGAAAGGGCTTGCCAGCATCCTCTCTGAAAGCTTAAGGTCTGTTATTATAGTAGCTGATCCGTTCAAGAATATACAAATAGATCAGAAGGCGTTTGATATGGGCTATATCCATGAAAATGCCCCTATGAGTGCTGTGGCTGTTGGACTGGCCATAAGGAGGGCCGGGGATAGATGATAAGGATTAACCTTTTCCCTGCTGCAAGGAAAAAGAAGAAAGCTAAAATGGCGGTCCCTCAGGTTCCTATTATTCCTATGGTTGCAGTATTTGCCGTAACCGCAATAGCAGTGGGTTATTTCTGGTTCACCCTTGAGAATAAGGTAACCACCCTTAAAAGAGAAAAAAGCGCTAAAGAGAAGACCCTGGCTGAGCTTAAAGAGAAGATTAAAGAGGTTGAAAACTTCGAAAAAGATAATAAGATTTATGAGGAAAGAACAAATATTATCGAAAAGTTAAGAAGGGCCCAGAGCGGACCTGTCCATCTTCTCGATGAGATAAGCTCCTGGATACCCGAGAGGGTCTGGCTTTCATCCATGAATGAGTCTGGGGGAACTGTTAGTATAGAGGGTAATTCATTTTCAAATTCGGATATTGTGACATTTGTAAATAACCTCAAGGGGTCTAAGTATCTATCCGATGTAGGGCTGGTAGAGTCGAAACAGACTACTCAGGAGAAGATACCTGTTTTCCACTTTAAATTAACCTGTAAGATAAAGGTATAAGGCTAGGATATGGCGATAGATATAAAGAATCTACCACCGGCAGTAAGGGTAATACTGATAATCCTGCCGATAATAATTATAGTCCCTGCCTTCTATTTCCTTGTCTATTCGCCAAAGACAAAGACTGTGGAAAGGCTTGAAAATGATGTCTCTAAACTTAACAACGAAATAAATGTGAGCAGCATAAAGGCCGCACAGCTTGATGAATTAAAGAAGAAGAATCTTATGCTTCAGTCAAAGCTAAAGGAGCTTAAGGAACAACTTCCTGAGGAAAGAGAGGTATCATCACTCCTCAAGGAGGTATCAGATTTAGGTGCCAAATCAGGACTCGGTATCCTTTTATGGAAGCCCAGCGAAAGGAGAGCCGATCCAAGTGGACTTTATGAGGAAATCCCTGTTAAGGTTGAGGTTACAGGGGGGTATCATGAATTAGGCGTCTTTTTCAGCCATATTAGCAAGCTTCCAAGGATAGTAAACATTTCAGATATAAAGATGGGAAAGGTTAAGGTCGAAAAGGGTGCCCCTGTGATACAGTCGACATTTACTGCAACTACCTTTGCTGCTGTCACGGAAAAAGTGGGTGAAAAGAAGGAGGAGGATAAGAAAAAGAAAGGTGCACCCAAAGGCAAAGCAGAACCAAAGGCTAAACCGGCTCCAAAGAAAAAGTAGTTATGATAAATAATATTATACCGATTATTTTAATAATATTCCTGGTATTCGCAGGATGCGGGGAGAAGAAGCCAGAAAAGAAACTCCCTGCAAAACAACCTGTAGCTAAGGTAGAGGCACCGAAGGAGGAAGTAAAACCAGAGGCCCCGAAGCCACCAGAAGAGGGATTTACTTATATCCCACGCGGAAGACGTGATCCTTTTAAATCCTTGATACTTCCTACGAAAGAAAAGGCCAAACCAGGGGATGAACTTCCGCCCCTTCAGAGGATAGATTCTGCAGATCTAAAGTTAACAGCTATTATATGGGGTCAGGAAGGACATTTTGCAATGGTTGAAACCCCTGACGGAAAGGGTTTTGTCATCAGGGAAGGGTCAATAGTAGGTTTAAATAGGGGAGTTGTCAAGAAGATAACGTCCAGAAACCTGACGATAGAAGAAAAGATAAAGACATATTTAGGAGATGCAAGAATAAGAGAAGTAAACTTAGAACTCCGTAAGAGGGAGGAGGAGCAATAATGAAAAAGAGATACATATGCCTGCCAATTATAATCCTGGCATCTATTCTATCCTTGTATTTAGAGGAGACCTATGCTCTGAAAGAGGAATCACCTGTCCTGAAAAAGATCGATATAACCGATGAGGGTGAAAAGGTCAGGATTCTGATAGAAGGGAGTTCATCTCTGACCTATACTATCTTCAAACTCTCTGATCCCACAAGGGTTGTTGTTGACCTGACAGGGGCAGAGGCGGGTAATCTTAAAGGGAAGATTGATGTCAGGAAAGGTCCTGTACAGGATATTTTAACAACTGAAAAAGACAAGCCTTCAAAGCTTGTCAGGATTGAAATCGGTCTGACATCTGCTGTAGATGTAACTCCCTTTCATCAGGATAATAAACTATTTATAGATATACCAAAACAGGTAGTGGATAAAAGAAAGGAAGAAACGGATAAACTGAGTGAGTCTTCAATTGAAGAAACGACTACAAAGACTGTTGCTAAAACAGCAGATAAGGATCCGTCCATAACAAAATCAGATGTCAAAAAGGGTAATCTATATGTTTCAAACAAAGAAGAAAAACTTAAAAAACCTGCAACAGCAGTTACAGGAGTAAAGATAGATAAGGAGAAGGGACTGAGAGTTATAATCTCAGGGGACGGTGAAATGAAGTATCAGGCCTTCATACTTAAACCTAACCGCCTCGTCGTAGATATCGCTGATGCTGTAAATAAGGCAAAACCTGTAACCTATGATGTAGGTGACCCACTGTTAAGTAATATCAGAATAGGGCAGCATACAGACCCTAAAAAGAAGGTGAGGGTAGTATTAGACCTTACTCAAACTCTACCATACGAGGTAGTCAGGGACAAGAACCAGCTTATTATCAGCATAAAATCAGATTCAAATACTTCCGGGTCTGAGGTTACTACCAAGAAAAAGGATATCGAAGTGACTCCGGATGTTAAGGAAAAGGAATCCCGGAACGAGGCCAAAGCGGATGCAGAAGAGAAGACATTGCCAGCTAAGCCAGAAATATCAACGAAAAAGAATACTGTAGCGAAGAAGGAAGTAAATAAAAGTGCACTATCAGCGAAGGCATCAAAAAAGAATAAGATCATTCCATTCAAGAAAGACGATGTATTAGTAAAAGAGATTCCTTCGATGGAGATATTCCCCCTAGCCCAAAAAATGGAGGAATCAGCTACATCTCAAGGTGCTGCAGAGAAGCCTGCAGAGGCGAAAGTACCTGAGACCGCTGTTTCGGGAAAATATACAGGCAGAAGAATTTCTCTGGATTTTCAGGACGCAGATATAATAAGCATACTCAGGCTTATCTCAGAGGTTAGCGGAATGAATATTATTGCAAGTCCAGAGGTAAAAGGGAAGATAACGGTAAAAATGCTGAATGTTCCGTGGGATCAGGCCCTGGATATAATCCTCAAGACCTACCATCTCGGAAAGGTGGTTGAGGACAATATCATTAGAGTTGCCCCGGTACCGGTCCTCGCAAAGGAACGTAGCGAAATAGCAAAGGCAAAGGAAGAACTGGCGAAGTCAGAGGATCTTGTATCGAAGATCATCCCTCTCGGTTATGCAAACCCAAAGCCAATGAAAGCGGCGATAGATAAGGCAAAGGTATTGAGCCCCAGAGGAAATGTCTCTACAGACGATAGGACAAATACTTTGATAATAAGGGATATACAGAAGAACCTATCAGAGGTAGAGGCTTTGATAAGTGTCCTTGATAAACCTACTCCCCAGGTGTCTATCGAAGCAAAGATAGTTGAGGCAAGTACAAATTTTTCAAGGGAATTAGGTATTCAATGGGGGTTTAAAAATATTCAGGATTCAGCTCACGGTAATCCGTTACCATATACATTTCCGCGTTCAATGACCTTTGGTGGTTCAACCCTTGCAGGTACATCACCAGGAACATCACCTTCTTATATGAGTGGCAATCCCTGGGCAGTAAACCTTCCGGCAGCGGTTGCGGCAGGCAGTGGAGGTGCCTTAGGCATTGCCCTCGGAAGCATAACGAATTCGTTCACACTCGATCTACAGATCTCTGCAATGGAGGGTACGGGTCAGGGTAAGATACTGTCAAACCCGAAGATCGTAACCCTCGACAACGAAAAGGCAATGATTAAACAGGGAAGAAAGATTCCTTATGCAACAGTATCCGCTGAAGGGACAAAGACAGAGTTTGTGGATGCAGTATTGAGCCTTACAGTAACGCCATCTATTACACCCGGGGGAGCTATCTCTATGAAGATAGAGGTGACAAAGGATGAGCCCGGTGCAACTACTTCAGCCGGCCCTATTATAGAAAAGAAGGAGGCAAGTACTAATGTCCTTGTCCGTGATGGCGAAACAATAGTGATAGGTGGTATCTTGACTACAAAGAAGCTGGACGATACAGCCGGGGTGCCTTTGCTTTCTAAGATACCAATCCTCGGCTGGCTATTCAAGAAGGAGACTGTTAAAGAGGATACTACAGAACTACTGATATTCATAACGCCGAGGATTGTAAAACCAAGTTGATATGCTTAAGTTTTTAACGGCCGGGGAATCCCATGGCCGGTGCCTGATTGGGATTTTAGACGGGATTCCGTCAGGCCTTACGCTCTTTGAAAATGATATAAACATCGAACTCGGCCGGAGACAGAAGGGATTCGGCAGAGGTGTAAGGATGGAAATAGAAAAGGATAGGGTTGAGATCCTGTCAGGGGTTCGCTGGGGAAAGACACTTGGAAGCCCAATAGCCCTTTTGATACAGAACAGGGATTGGGCTAACTGGGAAAAGGCGATGTCAACAAACCCTGAAGATAGCGGCTCCACTCCACCGGTTACAAGGCCGAGACCCGGACATGCTGACCTTGCAGGGGCTATCAAGTATAGACACAGGGATATAAGAGATGTCCTGGAGAGGTCAAGTGCGAGAGAGACAGCTATGAGGGTTGCGCTCGGTGCAATAACAAAAGCACTTCTTAAGGAGTTCGGCATGAAGGTGATAAGCCATGTTACAGAAATTGGTGGTATAAGGGCTGAAAAAAAAGGGATGACAATAAGAGATATTGAAGAAAAGGCAGATGAGTCAGATGTAAGATGCCCTGACCAATCTGCCTCAAAAAAGATGATAGATAAAATAAAAGAGGCTTCTGTGAAAGGGGATTCCTTGGGAGGAATATTCGAGATTATAGTCACAGGATCGCCTGCAGGGTTGGGCAGTTATGTACAATGGGACAAGAGGATTAACAGCAGGCTTTCTAAGGCCTTAATGAGCATTCCGGCAATTAAAGGGGTTGAGAGTGGATTAGGTTTTAGAATAGCAGAGATGTATGGGTCTGAGGTACATGATGAAATTTATTATGAAAGTTCAAGGTTTTACAGAAAGACAAATAATGCAGGGGGGATTGAAGGGGGAATCACAAATGGAGAAGACATACTCCTGAGGGCCGTGATGAAGCCAATCCCTACCCTAAGGAAACCCCTGAAATCTGTTGATATTATTACAAAAGAACCCTTTGATGCTACATATGAACGTTCTGATATATGTGCTGTACCCTCGGCAAGCGTTGTCGGTGAGGCAATGGTTGCATTAGAACTTGCTGATGCAATGATAGAGAAATTTGGCGGAGATTCCATAGTAGAAATGAAGAGGAACTATGAGGGATATATAGAATATGTGAAGTCTTTATGAATAAGAATATTGTCCTGATCGGTTTTATGGGAACTGGAAAAAGTGAGGTAGGAAAGGAACTGGCAGAGAAATTGGGTTACGAATTTATAGATACAGATGAGATAATTGAGAAAAAGGAAATGCTAAAAATCCCTGAGATATTTGATAAATACGGAGAGTCATATTTCAGGAAAATTGAGAGTGAAATAATCAAAGAGGTCTCAAAAAAGGATAGGGTTGTTATATCAACCGGTGGTGGTGCTGTAATTAAACATGAGAATAGAGAGAATCTGAGAAGAAACAGCGTAATGGTCTGTCTTACTGCATCTCCTGAAGTAATACATGAGAGGACAAGAAAATACAATAGCAGACCTCTATTAAAGATTGGTGATCCCTTGATGAGGATAAAGGAACTTTTAAATGAGAGGCAGGAATATTATTCCCAGGCTGATATAACACTGGATACTTCTGACAAATCCACAGCAGATATTGTAAATATTATACATGAAAGAGTCGGTACGGGGCGTCCTGCAGATAAACATGAAGGAAAGGGACGCCTCGTTGTGAATAATAATGGCTAAAGCAGAAATCCAAAATATGGAGATGGTAAGGGTAGAACTCGGGGAAAGGAGTTATCCCATAGAGATTGGTAGCGGGATACTCAGGGATCTCGGGGAATGCATGAAGAGATATGATCTTAGCAGGAAGATATCAGTAATCACAAACCCGACGATTTCCAACCTTTATGGACAGAACATCCTGGAAGGCTTGCAGAGAGCAGGGTTTGAGCCGTTTATTACCACGATTCCTGATGGTGAAGAGTATAAAAGCCTCTTATGGATCAGCCACCTTTATGACGAGCTACTCACATACAGGCTTGACAGGAGATCTGCCGTTGCTGCTCTCGGTGGAGGGGTGATAGGGGATATGGCAGGTTTTGTTGCATCCACATACATGAGGGGTATTCCCTATGTCCAGGTCCCGACAACCCTGCTTGCCCAGGTTGATAGCTCTGTAGGTGGAAAGACAGGAGTGAATCATATCCTCGGAAAAAACATGATAGGTACATTTTATCAGCCGAGCCTTGTCTGGATAGATATAAAGACGCTTGAAACACTCCCTGAAAGGGAGCTAAAGGCAGGCATAGCAGAGGTGATAAAATATGGAGTTATTACTGATTCTGAACTCTTCAGATATCTCGAGGAAAATATTGAGAAGGTTTTAAGACTCGAAGAAAATGCACTTACCCATATAATTAAAAGGTCCTGTGAGATTAAAGCTGATGTGGTCACGAGGGATGAGAAGGAAGAAGGACTCAGGGCAGTACTAAATTTTGGACACACAATCGGACATGCAATAGAAACCCTGACGAACTATACAACCTATAAGCATGGCGAGGCAGTAGCGAT
>CAKKRL010000185.1 GCA_919902655.1 Thermodesulfovibrionia bacterium | reverse complement strand
CCATAGACATCAGAGATAACCCTTTCCTGGTTATCATGGTTAAGACTATCCACAGTGACGCCTTCATATGCGAAGCCCTGTTCTTTTAAGAACTCCTCTACGGCATCACACCTATGGCATGTGGATAGTCGGTATAGTTTAATCTCCATCTAAATCCTTCTTATATCAAAATCGCCATCCTTCTCGGTTAATTCAAAACTGATTCCACACATCCTGCACCTCGTAATTTCTCCGACATCCGGACTTTTACCAAAGCTTATCCTCCATCCGCATACAGGACAGATGAAAGAGACCTCGAATCTTCCATCCTTGATCATCCTTATGGTATTCACGATGCCGTTTATATGCCCCCCTTCTGCCCTGGCGAGTTCAATAAAATAATCTTTCAGTTCTCTGTCTTTTACCATACCGGAAAATTCCCTGTATCGTCTGAGGGCATTCTTCTCGAGACTGAGATTGTTTTCCATAATATTAAGAATAGTTGAAAATCCCTTAGCCACCTTTTAACCTCTCTAATATCCCTCTAAGGAAATTCCCATGTTCTTCTTCATTTCTCCTCAGCCCTTCAAGGAAGCCAACAAGGAAGGGGTCCTTCATCGTCTTGATCTGTTCTGCATATCTCTTCTCAGCCTCCATCTCGAGTTTTATTGCTTCTTCTATGAGAGAGATGTCATCCATGATTGACTCCGTTAGAATTTCTAAGAATCAGAACTTTTCATAGTGAATTTTGTTTTTATCAAACTCCTCATCTTTGTGCGGCTCGGGCATTTTTGTAGGATATCCTAACGGCATAAAACATTGAATCCGATAATTTTCTGGAATAGAAAGCACCTTTTTCACAAATTCCTCTGGATTGCCAACATCTGCCTCAGTACCATCAGCAATCTGTATAAAGCATGTGCCAAGCCCCTGATTGGTAGCCTCAAGATAAATATTCTCAGCACAGATGGAACAGTCCTCTTTGAACCGCCTCCCTTTACTTATGTCGTAACAGATTACAACTACCACTGGGGCATCTTTTACAAAAGAAGCATAAGGAGTTGCTTTAGAAAGCTTATTTTTTGTTTCACCATTTGTTACTATTATAAATTCCCATGGCCTTAATCCTCTTGCAGTGGGCGAAAGCATCGCAGCCTTCAATATTTCATGTAATTTTTCCTTTTCCACATCCTTATTAAGAAATGTCCTTACGCTCCTTCTTTTTCTGATAATCTCTAACATAATAAGTTCTTCTTAGAAAAGTAGAGGCATTCATGAATTGCCCCTATATCTAAAGCCTCACT
>CAKKRL010000184.1 GCA_919902655.1 Thermodesulfovibrionia bacterium | reverse complement strand
ATCGGAGACCCGGGATATTTCTCTTTTAGTAATCGCATATCCTTTGAGCTACCCTCGAAATCACCTGACAGATATCTCATCCATCCCCTCTGATAAAGGGCATCATCCGAAACAACAGGGTATTCATTTATTATAATGTCGTATACCTCTGTCGCCTTTTCCTTATTGCCTGCCCTTCTAAACTCATCTGCCAACATCAGTAGTATCTTAGGAGTTCTCCCGTCATCTGGATAGAGTTTGTAAAATTCGTAGGAAGATTTGATAAATCTGTCCATATTATTCTTTCTGAGATAGGCTTTCGCTAAATAATAAAGCGCCTCCCTCGAGTCTGGAGTCTGGAGTCTGGAGTCTACAGTCAAGACTTTTTTAAGTGTATCAATCGCTTCATCATACCTCTTTGCCCTGAAAAGCGCTGTTCCTGATCTCAGTCTTATTTCATTAACCCTCTCTGTGTCTTCTTCGAGTTCTATGGCCTTCTGATAATCAGCGATAGCCTTTGAATACTGCGATGCCTTAAAAAGATTTTCAGCACGGAGGAAGAAATCCTTTGCACTAAATTTTACGGTTTTTATCTCTTCTATGACTTTATCTGCACTGGCAGAGACAGGCTCTTCTATCCAGAGTCTTTTAAATGTATATGCTGCCTCCTCAATCAGGCCTGCCCCCTTCATGGACTTACCCTTAAGGAGTTTAGCCTCGGATGTCATCGGAGCTTTTGGGTTCTCCTTAAGAAAGGTATCAAACGCATTAATGGCCTCATTATATTTTCCGGAAAGGTAAAGTGATTCGGCCTCTTTAAATTGTGCAATGCCTTTTAAGGTACTCTCTGGATAGGTTTTATAAAGAAGCCTCAGGGTCTCGTTGGCCCTCTTATAATCTTTTTCTTTTAGAAGGCTCTCAGATAAATAATAAAGAGAATAGTCTGCTAATTCTTCATAATCAGAGACAGCCCTCATAAAGAGGTCTCTCGCCTCTTCCCTCCTCCCCATTTCGAGATAGGTTCTGGCGAGCATAAAGAGGGAGCGCTTTTTCCATTTTTCTTCCCCACAATTTACGATCTTACTGAGTCCTTCTGCTGCTTTCTCCATTCTCTTCTCATAAAAGGCCTTAAGGGATTCTTCAAAGGAGTCCTGCTTACACCCTGAATAGGTCTTAAAGGTATATTCCTGACCAGTGTTCTTTATTTCGCTATGGACAACTTCTCCTGATAAAGAGGACGCTAAAAGAAAAGAGGACGCAAGGACCAGTCTAATCATGTGTGATCTTCCTTTGAGTTCGTAAAACCTAATCTTTATTGTAGACATTTTACATAAGAGGA
>CAKKRL010000183.1 GCA_919902655.1 Thermodesulfovibrionia bacterium | reverse complement strand
TCTCCTTATAATTTCCTTTAAGTCCATTTATTCTGTCCTCTATATCCCTGGTTGTTTCTGGAAGTGCAGGCCCTGCCCATGAAGGGGAAAATTTTATCCCGCTGTAATCAGGAGGATTATGGCTTGCAGTTATATTTATCCCGCCTGCTGCTTTTCTTTTTAATATCGAAAATGAAATTACCGGAGAAGGGACATCTCTTATCGACAAGACAGAATTAAAACCGTTTGCAGCGAGCACCCCGCATGACTCCTCTGCAAACTTCTCGGAGAGAAACCTCGTATCATAACCCACGATCACCTCTTTTCCTCTTTGCCCGGAAGAATTAAGGTGATCTGCGATGGCCTGGACAACGAGCTTCAGGTTATCGAATGTAAAATCATCACTTATTATGGCCCTCCATCCGGATGTTCCGAACCTGATTTTTTTCATCTCCTGCATTTATAACATTCTCAAAATAAATTTAATAACTATCTGTCATCATTATAGTTTCCTTATTTTAAGTCGTCAATAAAATTCTTATTTGGACCGCAAGCAGAAAAAGGGACAACAGGCTACTTTTTGATGGTTGGATGATGAAAAATACCTATCTGTTAATGGTTCTACGGTATGTGGAAGGAAACCTTAACTCAGGACTTCTTGGGGATATGGATAGCGATTCCGTGGACATCTTCAGAGGCCTCCATTATTGCCTCTGAAAAAGTTGGGTGGGCATGGATTGTACGGGCAATATCTTTTGCTGTTCCCCCCATTTTCATTGCAAGGGCTGCCTCATGGACAAGGTCTGTTGCATGGGGGCCAATGATATGGACACCCAGAACCTTATCGTCTTTTGCATCGGTTACGATCTTGACTATACCGCTAATTTCACCTGAGGCATGGGCCTTTCCGAGGGCACGGAAGGGAAATCGTCCTATTTTAATATCATAGCCTTTCTGGATTGCATCCTTCTCCCTCAGACCAACGCTTCCTATCTCAGGACTCGTAAATATACCTGAAGGGACAACCCTATAATCCATACCCCTATTTCCCCCGAGTGCATTCTCAACTGCAATCAATCCTTCTGTTGAGGCAACATGGGCGAGCATCATTCCACCTATAACATCTCCGATGGCATATATGCCAGGGATATTCGTCTCCATCCTTTCGTTAACAAGTATCTCTCCCCTTTTTCCTTTATTTATACCAGATTCTTCAAGACCTATATTATCTGTATTAAATGCCCTTCCTATAGATACGAGGATCTTTTCGGCACGAATCTCAGAACCATCAGTCAGGGTAGCAACAACATCTCCATCCTTTCTTATTACCTTCTCTACCTTTGTATTTAGAATAAGCTTTATCTTCCTCTTCTTCAGTTCCCTCTCAAGGGCTTCTGAGATTTCTTCATCCTCTGTGGATACCGCATGGGGTAACATCTCTACCATTGTTATCTCAGTGCCCAGGGATCTGAATATAGTGGCAAACTCGCAACCTATGACGCCAGCCCCTATTATGATAAGGCCCTTCGGTATCTCTTTTAATCCTAATATATCATCACTCGAAAGGATACGCTCTCCGTCGAAAGGGAATGCAGGGATATTAAGCGGCCTCGATCCTGTAGCAATTATTATTTTATCTGCATCTATTTCTTTCTGAGCACCATCTTTCAGTATTGCCCATACTTTCCCGGAACCGAGAACCTTTCCCCTTCCCTCTATAAGCTCGATCCCCAATCCCTTGAATAGGCCTTTTATCCCCTTAACAAGCGTACCAACTACCTTTTCTTTTCTCTCTATTATCCTATCGAGGCTGGCGGATACCTCCCCTTTAATTTCAAGGCCATATTCCTGAACGTCCTTAATCTTCTCCAGCATCTCTGTTGATGCAATTATAGCCTTGGTTGGAATACATCCCCTGTTCAAACATGTCCCTCCAACCTCTGTATCCTCAATAACAATGACCTTTGCACCTAACTGTCCGGCCCTTATGCCGGCCACATACCCTCCCGGTCCAGCACCAATAATAACAATCTTCATTTAGATTCTTCCGCTACAAGGCTCTCGTACTCCTTTATATCCATCAGTTCTTCGGCCTCAGATGGGTCATCCATCTCTATCACAGCTATCCATCCTTTACCGTAAGGGTCCTCATTGATCATCTCAGGTGAATCCGAAAGATCTTCATTTACATCTACTACAACCCCGCTCACCGGGCTTATAATCGGAGAGGTGGCCTTTGTGGATTCGATCTCACCAAGTTCACTATTTGCCTCGATCTCTGAGTCTGCCTCCGGCAGGTCTACATAAACTATGTCCCCGAGGGATTCCTGGGCATGGTCTGTAATACCTATCGTGGCCCTCTTGCCAGAAACCTTCACCCAGCAGTGATCCTTATGATACCTAAGTTCCTCCGGATTCATGTTAACCTCCTGATTTTCTGTTTTTTCTTTATCCCGTCTTATGAACTACGGGCAGGCCCTGAAAATTCGAATGAATCTAATCATAGGTTTTAATTTTTGTCAAGATTTTTATTGACAATACTCCTTTTTTCGTATATATGTAATATATGGACGAAAAGTCCTCGGATAAGACTTTCTTCGAAAATATCCGCCGAAGCATAAAGGTTTCCTATTTTATAGCCTCGATAATACCCCTTTCTATCCTTGTATACTTTACAATAAAATACATCTACCCTTATGCGTCAAAGACCGAAGAATCTATTATACCCTCAGCTATCGGAATCACCCTCTTTCTGGCTGTAGTCCTTTCCATCCTCGGCCTTGCACTTTCGAGCAAGGCCACGAACACATCACTCTCCTCCATACAGGATCTCTATTTAAGACTTAATAGTCTTGTGGATGTGACGAAACACTTTAGAGATACCCTCTATCTCGATATACTCCTAAACTCCATAGTCAAATCCGCAATGGACATTATAAAAACGGAGGCCGGTTCCTTGCTCCTTTTTGACGAGAAAGGAGATTTGAGGTTCAAGATTATGCTTGGAGGAGGTGTAGAGGCCATCAGGGATAAGGTGATCGTTTTAGGAGAAGGGATCAGCGGCTGGGTTGCAAAAAACATGATGCCCGCAATTGTGAATAATGTATCGGAAGACCCAAGATTCAATCCTGAATTCGATATAGAGAGCGGATTCAGAACGAGGTCTGTCCTCTGCGTCCCCCTCATCTATGAAAACAAAACCATAGGAGTCCTCGAGGTACTTAACAAGATAAACGGTAATTTTTATGCAAATGATGAAAAGATCTTGTTCAGCCTTGCTGACCAGGCAGCTATCTCTATAGCACAGAGTAAGGTCTCTGAAAGCCAGCATAGTGATATGATCCATATAACTGAAATGCTCATTGCGGCACTGGACTACCATATCCCTGAGAAGAAGGGTCACTCAAGGAGAACGGCCAGATATGCAAACGCTATAGGGAAAAAACTCGGACTCTCGGAAGAAGCGTTAAAAACTCTTCACTACGCCTCCCTCCTTCATGATATAGGTCTTCTCAAGTTCGATCTGAGCGAGTACTGGGGCATGAAGAAATTTGAGCTTCACCCAATCTTCGCCTACGAGATGATACGGGATATTTCTATATGGAAGGATGTTGCACCATTGATCCTCAGCCATCATGAACGATTTGATGGTAAGGGTTATCCCCATGGAAAGGCAGGGGGTGAGATTCCCCTCGGCTCAAGGATTATATCCGTTGCCTCTACCTTTGACATCCTTACAAGTGAAAATTCCTATAAGAAGCCAGTAGGTTTTGAAGAGGCAATAAAGGAGATCGCGGCCAACTCAGGCACACAATTCGACCCGAGAGTTGTCGAGATATTCAAAGTCTCCATCAAAGAATCTGATTTAGTAAAGGATTAAGTTTCTGTCTATCACTTAAAAGTTAATGCCACCCTTTAAAATAAACTTGACAAACATTATAATTGGTGATATATATTCATATATTAGAATATATGAATAAAAGACGTATAGATCTATTAAAGATTATTGCCCATCCTGTCAGGATAAGGATTCTAGAAGAGCTGAACCATGGCGTGAAGTGTGTGAGTGATATCGAAGGTTTCTTAGGTGTGAGGCAATCTAACATATCACAGCATTTAAGCCTTTTACGCCATAGCGGAGCAGTAGACTATTACATAGACGGAAGACTCCGATGTTATTTCCTTAGGAACCCTTTAATCCCCGAAGTCCTGAAGATCCTGAAAAAGGATTATACAGAAGACCTGCCAGCTCCCAGGTGTTGTCCGGTAACAGAGAAAGGGCTTAAGGGTATGCAGGAAAGAAGCAGGGAAAGGAGGCCGCATGGCTAAAACATTTACTCTATTTTTATTCACATCCCCTTATGCAGGTGAATATACATATACGACCATCAGGCTTGCAGAGTCCGCCTTAAATAAGAATCATAGGGTTAACCTCATAGCATCCGGGGATGGGGTCTACAATTTTCTTAAGGGCCAGAAGGCAAAGGGCATCCCGAATGCGGAGGAAGAATTCACCCGGCTAATAAAGAAAGGCCTGAAGGTCTATCTCTGAGGTGGCTGTTTGAACTTCCGCCGTGCAGCGAAGGATGATTATATCGGTGGAACAGAGGTAGGTTCCCTTAAAGGTCTCTTCAAAACAATGGGAGAGACAGACATCTGGATGAATCTGGGATAGACCTACCATCTATCAGGAGGAGATATGGAAACTATAACAATAATCTCACGAAGAGCACCTTATGGATCTATAAATGCCGCAGAGGCCGTAAGGCACGCCCTCGGTGCTGGTGACGATTTCAAGGCAATCCTTGTTTTAATAGATAGTGGTGTGTATCTTGCAAAAATGGGACATGACATGGGTAGCACAGGGTTCAGTAATCTCGAAGAAGCCCTCGGTCTCGTAGAGGATTTAGAGATATACGTTGACCGGAGTTCTCTGGAATCAAGGGGGCTCGGTGAGAAAGATCTGATCGATGGAGTAAAGGTTTTAGATTCGGACGGGATAAGGGACATCATAAAAAAATCACATTCAACCATGATCTTTTAGTCTATTCAGGGAGGTAATATGCTTTTTATTATTTCAAGTTCGCCCGATACACAGGAATTCAAGACCGCCCTTTCTTTAGCAAAAGATTCTGACCTATGTCTCATCCACGATGCGGTATATCTCACAATGGATGAGAAGGCACCGGTTAAAGGTAAAATTTACGCTATTAAGTATGACCTTTCTCTCCGTGGAATTTTAGAAACAAGACTTCCTGGACTTAAGGTTATTGATCATACTGAGATGATAGACTTAATGGCACAGGCAGAAAAGGTAGCCGGAGCCTTTTAATAAGTATGATTACGCAGATTGGAAAGACAGATTACATAGATTAGTTTTTAATCCGTGTAATCCTATCCTTAAATCTGTGTCATCAGGTAACACCAGGAGGGTAATATGGCTAAGATCGTTATTTTAGGAGGTTCTTTTGGGGGACTGACAACAGCCTTCGAATTAAAGAGACTCCTCGGGAAGAAGGTTGAAATAACACTTTTGTGCGACCAGGATAGGTTCGTTTTCATCCCTTCACTCCCCTGGGTTGCAATGGGATGGAGGAAACCAGAGGACATTACGCTCTCATTAAAGGACATACTTGTTCCGAAAGGAATAAATTTTGTCCATAGCGGAGCAGAATCGATCGATCCGGATAAGGCAACCGTTAAGACCTCTTCTGGTGAATTCTCTTATGACTATCTTGTAATCGCAACAGGTCCTTATCTTTCATTTGAAGAAGTTCCTGGTCTCGGTCCTGAAAAGGGATATACAGAATGTATTTTTACCTTAGAGCAGGCTGAGAGGACGAATAAATCATGGAATAAGTTTCTTGATG
>CAKKRL010000182.1 GCA_919902655.1 Thermodesulfovibrionia bacterium | reverse complement strand
GTGAGTGGGGATTAAGGACTGCGGCAAGCCTGCCTTCAATAGTTCCATCCAGGATTTCGCCCTTAATCTCAGAAAAGGTAAATTGTGAACCGCGGGCTGTGAACTGTGAACTGAATTCTGAGCCTATCTTCTTTATTCTTATGCCGGATATCCCGCCTTCTGATAGAGACAACTCGCCCCTGGACGTCAGCTCAGGATAGCTCCCTTTAATATTTCCTTCGACATTTATGGTTCCCTCTATATCCGCTTCCTTTTTAATGATTCCCTTTATCAGGCTAACCGGTATTTCCGCCTTCACATCAAGGTCAGCCTCCGGAAAAGTTCCAGACCCTTGCCCCTTGCCCCTTGCCCCTTGTCCCTCAAACATGGGCAGGTCTCCCTTGATATTTCCTGTGATTCTTATCTCTCCTTTAGGTGCATCCTTAAGCCCGAAGAAATCCTTAAAGGATTTTGCTATAAGGGTAATACTTGTCTTTATATCTATCCCTGGTTTTTCCGAAATGTTTAGACCTCCTTCAAGGCCAAAGGAAGAACCAACATTGGTTACTTTGAATTCTTCTATCCTCAGGAGGTTCTCTTTTCCTTTTAATTTCGCTTCTGCTTTAAGTATCAGGTCCGGGAATGTCCTAAACTTTACCTTTAACTCATCCGCAACGGCATTTATTCTAAAACCCTCTCTTACAAGGCCGGTTCTCATTTTAAAAGACAGGCCCTTCCCATGGATAGAAAGTGACACCTTCTTATCAAGAAAATCGATTTCTCCCTTTTCTGTGGAAAGTCCTTTAAAGTTAATATTCACAGGGACCTTCTTTTCCTCTTTAAGGTATCTCTGTATCGAATCAATTAAGGGTGAAAGGTTGAATAACCCTTCTTCATCCCTCTCGATTATCAGGTAGGGTTCGGATGCTTTGACCCTTATACTAAACTCCTTCTTAAATAGTCGGCCAAGACCGATATAACCCTTTGTCCTTTTTATATTTATAATAGGACTGCCCTTTTTGTCTGTTAGTTCTATCCCCTTTAGTTCAATGTATAAAGGGATGAGATTAAGAACGGCCTTCTCGATCCTGACACTATGCTGTGTGGCATGTTCGAGTTCTTTAATCGCAAGGTCTTTTACCTTTTCAGAGACAAAATCGCTCCTCAGGAAGAGTGTTAATACTAATGCGATTGAGAATAAAAGGATTATTCCGGTTAAGGCGATCTTCTTCATAACCTGTTGAGAGTTTAACATATCTTACGCCAAAATCTAATGGTATTTTGAAAGATAGGGTATAGAAAGAACACCTGGATGCCTACATCTTGGTATTTATTATTGATAATTTTAAAATATTATGATAAAGTTGTATATCATGTATGCGGAAGGAACTGAAAAAGGATTCATGCTCAGGACGATAATTTCTCCATTTCTTCACCTCAGTATTGCAAGTAAGATGCTCCTCGGATATTTCCTGGTCTCTGTTATAACCATTATAATAGCCGTTTATGTTCTTTCAAGCCTTGAACGGATAAACAGGATCAATAACAGCATTGTGAATAAGACTGTGCCTCTGATGAATACCGCAGAGAGGATGGAGGATACCCTGCTATCCCAGGAACTTTATGGCCGCCGTTATGTAATCCTGAAAAGCCCTGAGATGCTGGATCTTTTCTTGAAAAAAAATGAAGAGTTTGATCTTCAGGTAAAGGAGATAGAACGAATGCTCCCGAAGGATCTATCGGTGGAGCTTCTTGCCTCAGGCCACATAGAATATAAGAACCTTTTTGTTGAAGGATTTAAACACCTTGAAGATCCTTCACTGCTTGCAAAGAAATATGACAGGGCGATCAAAAAGAAACAAAAGGAACTGATTGAGCTTATTGAAAAGATATCAATCGGGGCCCGCCGCGACCAGAATGAGAAGACCCTTATAATTACAAGTATTGGAACTATGGCATTCCGTACAGCAATAGTCTTGTGCGTTCTCGGTATTCTGCTTGGCATCGGTACTGCGATGCTGATCACCAGAAATATAGCAGGCTTGATAACTAAATTAAAGCTTGCAACAAAACAGATATCGGAGGGGAGTTTCGATAACCTGCCCCGCGTATGGAATCAGGATGAACTGGGGGACCTGTCCAGATCCTTTGGAGAAATGGCAAATAGGCTTAAACGTCTTGAGGAGATGTCTCTGGATGCCAGCCCCCTTACACGGCTTCCCGGCGGCGTTTCAATAGAGAGTGTCCTGAAAAAAAGTCTGGATGCGGATCTGCCCATAGCATTCTGCCTCCTCGATATGGATAACTTTAAGGCTTTTAATGATAGATATGGATATGCAAGGGGCAATGAGATCATAAAGCGAACGGCCAGAATTATAGAGGAGGCTGTTTCACAGTACGGAACCGAAGAGGATTTTGTCGGACATATCGGAGGTGACGACTTTGTGATAATCTCAACACCTGACAGGTATAGCAGTATCTGCACTACTATAATAGAGATATTCGACAGGGTAGTACCTGATTTCTATGATATGGAGGACAGACAGAAAGGTTATATTGCAGGAAGGAGCCGTCAGGGAGAGGAGATGGTGTTCCCGTTCATGACGATTTCGATCGCAGTTGTTACAAACCAGACTCGAAAATTCTCAAATTATATCCAGATAGGCGAGTTATCGGCAGAGTTAAAGGAGTATGCGAAGTCTATTCCAGGCAGTGTCTATGTGGTAGATCAGAGGAGAAGGATCTCAGAGGACTGAAAGATGCTTGGCATTCGTGGTTCAGGTGGATTATTTTTATTTATCTTGACAGGATTGATTCTGTCTGCTTGTGGCCCAAAGTCTTTAACAATAATATCGGATGATAAAGCCCCTTTAGCCTCCGGGGACTTTCATGCAGAGATCTCACGGCTGGAATCAATCGGACAGGAAAATACCGATATATCTCTGCGTAAAGATGCATATCTGCGGCTTGCCCTGCTTTATTCTCATCATTCAAACCCGTCACCTGACTATCTGAAAGCACTTTCAAAGCTTGAGTCTTATATCTCCATTGACCCGGAGGGGGGTAAGAGAGATGAGGTCCGGAACCTCCTTGTGATTCTTAAAAAGATAGCATCTCTTACAATGGAGAACCAGAGGTTAATAAATGAGAACAAGAAGATGAAGGCTGTCATAAAAAATCTGGAGCGTCTTGACATAGAGCACGGGAAAAGGAAGAAATAATCATTAACCCTGTATCTTTGGCATTATATTGATACAGAATAAAAATTGGTAGTATAATGCACCGCCTTAGAATAAAGGTTTATTATGAGGATACAGATGCCGGCGGAGTGGTCTACTACGCCAACTATCTCCGCTATTTAGAGCGGGCAAGGGCAGAATTCCTCCTTGAGCATGGGATCAATGTTGCTGAGTTACATAATGCAGGCTATTGTTTTCCTGTAGTCCATGTAGACATAGATTACAAGCAACCGGCAAGGCTCGGTGATGCCATCGAAGTAACAACAGAGATAGAGGAGATAAGGAACGCGAGTATTACTATCAAGAATCAGATTTTCAGGGATAATACGCTCCTCGTTCATGCCTATGTGAAACTTGCCTGTATAGATAGAGAGGGGAGACCGAGAAGATTCCCTGAGGATTTTATGAAGATAAAGGGGGATACTTAAATAAAAGTAAACATAATGAATCAATTAGGTCAATTTTTAATGCCATCCACAAGTTTATGTTCCCTCCTGAGGCCAAACGCCAGAGGATAGGTTTCCATGTAGGGGAGCTGCAGACCTTGACACTTTAGCAGGAAGTGGGTATAAATTAAGAAGAGTAAAATAGAAAAGGAGGTAAATTAATGTTTAAGAAAACAGGCGGTATGAACCATATGGTACATACCACAGGCTATATAGCAGCACTTATAGTTATATCTTTATTGTCAGGATGCAGTGGATGTAGTAAGCAAAGTAATTCAGTAACAGGGCCAACCGAACCTGCCCCGGGGTTTGAGATATCAAATTTGAGGTTTTCAATAAGTCATAACAACGTATATAGTTATGTTGATTATAAAGGAGCAGATGGGGGGATAGAAGCGATGTATGTGAGGGGAGGAGATGGAAATTGCATGAATTGGACAAGATTTCAAAATCTTGCAGTAAAAAATACAAGTCAAACTGGGACTTATAATTCTGGAGGATGTTATTTTAGTAAAGATGGCATTATTGAGGTATATTTGAAAGATAACAACCAGAGAGACTCTAATCTTTTGTCTTCTGTTGTTACAAATCCTAGTCAAAATCGTTCACAGCCAATGTAGATTTATACAGATAATTATCAGCACTTCCTGTGGCTTTAACCTTAAGTCTTGGAAAATTAGAATACAAGAAGAACTTCAATAATGAATTAGACTGAGAGTCGTTTTGAAAAATCTTATTTATCTACTGTTAAGATACCCTGGTAAAGTAATTCGTAAACTCAGGGCAATTAAAAAAGGGTGGTCCCCAGATAAAGACATGAGTTATCACGATTCCCTTTTTTCTAAGCAGAACTTCGATCCGTTTACTTTTTCTTACATCGGATATGTCACCATACGGCGTTTTGCCGATTTAGTTTCTCCTTATATTGAAGGGACTTCATCTGTCCTTGACCTCGGTTGCGGGTGTGGCGAAATTACATGCGAGCTGGCAGGACGTTATCCGAAGGTCTATTTTATTGGTGTTGATCACAGTGAAAAGGGCATTCTTCGTGCCCGTGAACATGCAAAGCGTCTCCGCTTGCGGAATTGCGATTTTGAAGTAGCTAATACTGAAGATTTCAAACCACGAGGGAAGGTTGATATAATCCTAATGTTCGACTCCTTCCATCACCTTGCAAATCCTGCCAGATTCATACAGAGAATGAGTTGCTTTTCACCACGTTTCGCCCTGATCGAACCGAGAGGAGATTGGAAGGGAAGCTGGGTTAAGGACCTTGATTTCGACTGGCTTGTAACAGAAATGGAGAAGATTCGAGAACGAATTGCATATTTCACAAGGGAGAATGAACGAATAATTTCTACGACTTCGGAATCCACTCAAGTATCTCCTGATGATGCAGTTGAACACCGTTACGCCCTCAAAGATTTAGAGTCTTTTTTAAAAGGATTTTCTTTGAATGTACGTGGTACCGTTTCTGGCATAGGAATCTATCCTCCTGATCCTCATCGGCCAAGTCGATCACGAAAGCGCTTCGGACAATTAATCTATGAGATCATAAGAGAGATAGACGATGTGCTTTTTGAACGTAATATCGATCTTCTTGCTAAACATTGGGTGATTTATGCCGAACAAGGTGGGCAGAGTATTGCCCGTAGCTTTCCAGAAAAGATTCCAGAAATATTTCAGCCAGTTGTACTGGGGCCATATAATGTTGAATACATCTCTTACACCGGCCCAACGACAGCACCAGCCGAAACAGATATGATTATGAGACTTACCGTGAAAAATCAGGGATGGAAGATATGGTCAAGCCACGATTCGGAAAACCCTTTCTTTGTCAGCTATCATTGGCTTGACAGTCAAGGAAGAGTAATTATTCATGATGGCAAACGGAGCACTCTTCCAAAGGCGCTTAGTCAGGGTGAAGAATGCGATACGGATATCCATATTAAGACTCCATCTCAAGCAGGGCAGTATATTCTTGCAATAGATCTTGTGCATGAAGGTATCACATGGTTCAGTCAGGCAGGAAGTCCTTCTCTTCGGATTGACTTTCGTGTTTATTAGGGTTTTTGTTTTCTCTAACTTTTACCCATCGGTAAATACCTGAAATATAGTCTTGACATACACATAAATATTGTATATATATGTGTGTAGGAGGTGATTGATGTGTCAAAGGTTAGATATCAGATGTTTTTAGATGAAGGTCAAAAAGAGACTTTAAAAAGGCTTCAGAGAGATTTTAAAATCCCTGCTGCTGAAATAATCAGAAATGCCTTAGACGAATTCCTGGTCAAGTATAAAAAGGAAAAAACATTGCCGATGGGAGATTCTATGACAAAGAAGCTCCTCTCTGTAGCCGGGGTTTGTAAAGGCGGGCCAAAAGACCTTGCAGATAGGCACGATAAATACTTGTATGGAGTATCTAAATAGTGGGAAGGGTCTTTTTTGATACATGGGGATGGGTGGCGATTGCACATAAAGACGATACTCACCATAAAGAGGTCTACTCCTTTTATAAAAAATTTCTATTAGGGAAAGGTATCCCTGTCACTACAGATTATGTTCTTGCTGAGAGCATAACCCTTTTAAGGGCAAGAACAGATCCAAAAGATGCGAACATCTTTATAGATACGCTTTTTGAAGCTACCAAAGACAGTATTATAATGCTTGAAAGGATAGAGGAGAAAAGGTGGCAAAGGTCATGGGAATTAAGTAAAAAGTATAGAGACAAACCCTACATTTCATTTGTTGATTTTTCTTCCTTTGTGGTAATGAAGGAACTTAGAATTTCCGAAGTATTAACAAATGACAAACACTTTGTAGAAGTAGGGTTTGGATTTAAGAAGCTATTTTAGAAAATTAAAAAGGAGGTATCTTAATGTTTAAGGAATTCCTGCAGCCACGGAGGTCAGGGCATCCTTTAGCTCATTAATCCTTTCTTCATCAGTGATTTTTCCTTTATTTATATCTGTTACATAGAAGACATCAGCCACCCTCCCTGCCTCTGTATTGATCTTTGCAGAAGAGATATCAACACCTTTTTTGTAAAGCGTCTTTGTTATCTGGCATAAAAGTCCTACCCTGTCCCTGCAGAATACCTCTATGACAGTATAATCATCAGAGATTTCATTATCGACAATAACCTTCGCAGGGATATTCTGAATATAGGGGGTTTTTAAATAGACAGGCCTTTCAGGTATCAGGTCTTCGACACTCCTTTCCCCAGTAAGGACATTTTTTATATCCTCAACAACTTTTTTCATTGTTTCTTCAAGGCCGGAGGGGTCTTCATCAGGATTTGTAACCTGAATCCTGTCTATTATTATTCCGTCCTTTCCTGTGAAAATCTGTCCTGCCACAATATTTATCTCCCTTGAGGCTATTGCACCTGTTATCCTCGAAAATATCCCTGGCTCATCACAACTAAGAACAGTAACCTCTGTTATCCCACTGTCATGATCAGACATATAGGTAACAATCGGCCTTTCTTCTCTCAATTTATCCACCATTCTTATATGGTCTATTACCATCTCTGCAGGTGCTACGAGGAGATATCTCTTTGTAAAGTTGTTAAGATGGGTTTCAAGTCTGTCTTTACTGATATCGGGTGCCTCTATGAGTGCTTTTTCTAAATGAGAGAACCTTTCTTTCTCGTCTTCGAGGAATGGTTCTCCCCTAAGTGCGTAGAGTGTCCTCATATACAGCTCATCAAGAAGGTTTGCCTTCCAGTCCGTCCAGAATCCGGGCCTTACAGCAGAGACATCGGCATAGGAGAGGAGATAGAGCATTTTCAGGTTTTCTTCGTCTTCCACAAGAGAGGCAAAGGATTCTATTATCTTTGGATCAGCAAGCTCCCTCCGTTCGGAAATTGCAGACATCGCAAGGTGGTTTTTTGCGAGGAAGGCTACCCGTTCTTCTTCATCACCGGTTATCCCTAACCTTTTGAGGACGGTGGCCGTTTTTTCACCTACCACTCTGATATGACCTTTTCCCACGGCCTTGCCGGTATCATGGAGAAGGAGGGCAAGGAAAAGTAACCAGGGTCTCTTCAGGGAATTAAATATGTCAGAGAGCCTTTCAAGTTTCTTATATTTTTTATCCCTCACTTCCTCCAGGTTCTTGATTGCCAGGAGTGTATGCTCATCTACAGTATATTTATGGTAAAGGTCATAGAGAACCAGTACCCTGAGACTTCCGAACTCAGGGATATATTTCCCCAGGATACCCATATCATGCATTGCCTTAAGGGTCCCATAGATATTTAGCCTTGAATTTAGCAGGGAAAGGAAGATATCTCTGACCTCACCGGAGGATCTGAAATCATTATTGATGAGATAGAGGCTTTCTCTCATAAGCTCTTTGGCCCTCTCGCTTATTTCGGCATTATGCATCTGGGATAGCCTGAATGCCTCCATGAGGAGCTTCGGTTTTTCAACAAATGGATTCCTTTTAGATTGTATGTCTCTCCGGGTCATGACGAGACCGACCTCTTTTCCTGAGAGTATGAAGTTGTCACCTATCCTTTTAAATGTCCAAGGAGTTGCCCTTGTTTTTTTAAGAGACCTCTTTATTATTGTCAGAGAGATATCTCTTACGCTCTTTGTATAGATATGGTATTTTCTCATAAACCTCTCTGCGGCTGTGAAACTTGCAGAGTCCTTATGCCCCAGGAACCTTGCCACAGAATCCTGAAATTCGAAACTGAGGACATCGTTTCTCCTTCCTGAGAGGTAATGAAGTTCATTCCTTATCCTTTGCAGGAAATCATATAACCTCTGGAGTAAATGGTATTCCTTATCTGTAATTATCCCTTTTGTTTTCATTTCTTCGAGTGCCGTTCCTGATTCGGGATAGATCCTGAGTTTAACCCTCGAAATCCATAGGGCAGTCTGGATATCCCTCAAGCCTCCTTCACCCTCTTTGAGATGTGGTTCAAGAAGATATGGTGAATCACCATATCTTCTGTGTCTCTTGCGGGTTTCCTCCAGTTTTTCACTTATAAAGGAAGTTCCTCCCCGGGAGAGGATCTTTCCTATTACATTTATTTTAAAAAGATCGTAGACCTCTCTTTTTCCGCACAGAAACCTTGCCTCAAGAAGGGATGTCTTGACCTTTATGTCCTGCCTTGCCATACCAATACAGTCCCTGAAGGAGCGGACACTATGGCCGATATCGAGACCGAGGTCCCACAGGATATAAAGGATATTCTCAGAGATCTCTCTGCTATAAGGGGAGAGTTTCTGGGGATAAAGAAACATGATATCGATATCAGAGTAAGGACTCAACTCACCCCTACCGTAACCACCCAGTGCAAGAATGACAAGCTCGGAATTACTGTGACCTTTTAAAGTTGAGCTACGAATATTGATATCGGAAATTGTCCTGAAGAGGGAAATTATGATGGCATCCATCAGTTCTGCCTGGAGCGAGGTTACCTCAAGTCCTCCTGCACCCAGGCGGTGGAGTTCCTTTATCTCCTCCCTCTTTTCATCGAGATAGGATTTGAAAGGATTCAGGATGAGGGCAAGATTTGAATGACCCTCAACCCGTTTCAGGAGAGACCCTATATGTCCTTCCGGTTTCAAAGAAGAGAACCAACGTACATATCATAAATCTTATTCAACATTTGCCCCGCATTTTGTGCAGACAGCAGTCTCCTTTTTCAGTGCCTCTCCGCATTCAGGGCATATCTTTATTGCGGCGCCGCAATGGCTGCAGAAAGGATAGGGCATATCACAGGAAGACTCGCAATAAGGGCAGTGACATGCAAATTCTTTTTTCTCCTCCTTAGCCTTCTGCCTGTTCCTGTAGTCCTCGATAGCCTTATGGAGTGCATCTGCCCCTAAGTTGGAGCAGTGCATCTTGTTCGGGGGGAGACCACCCAATGCCTCGGCAACCTTTTCCTTTGTGAGGTCCATGGCATTATCCAGAGTCATCCCTTTAACCATCTCTGTGACTATACTGCTAACCGCTATAGCGGCACCACAGCCGAAGGTCTTGAACTTAATATCCTTTATACGGTTATCCTCAACCTTTATTGACATTTTCATCACATCTCCGCATAAAGGGTTCCCCTCTGTACCGACACCGTCAGCATCAGGGATCTCTCCGACATTTCTCGGGTTCGTGAAGTGCTCCATTACCTGTTCTGAATACATTTTTACCTCCTCCTTTAAGTACAGTTTAGAGTTACGAGTTATGAGTTGTAAGTTCTTGAACTAACCAATTATAACTCCAAACTCAAAACTAATTACTGCCTCCCGGGATATATAGCAGACATAGCCCTCAACCTCTCTACGATGTTAGGCAGGACATTGATTACCCGCTCTATATCCTCCTCTGTATTGTCAATCCCTATGCTGAAGACCAGTGAGCTGTTAGCTACATGCGGAGGGACACCTATCCCCTGAAGAACATGGGATGTCTCGAGGGACATCATCGTACATGTCGACGCACTTGCCGTTGCAATTCCCTCCTTCATCATAGATAAAAGCATTGACTCACCTTCAACATATTCTATAGCTATATTCACATTATTTGGTAATCTCTCTGAAGGATGACCATTATAATACACATGGTCAATCCTTTCAAGTATCCCCTTTGTGAGTTTATCCCTGAGGGGTGTTAAATAATTCCTTCTTACTTCCATATCCTTATCGGCAAGTTCTGAGGCAACGCCGAAGCCCACTATCCCGGGGACATTCTCGATACCCGTCCTTCTTCCTGCCTCCTGCACACCACCATGTATCAGCGGGGTAATCCTTACACCCTTTCTTACATATAGGGCACCTATCCCTTTAGGTCCGTAGTATTTATGAGCAGATACAGACATAAGGTCTACATTCAGCTCATTCACATCTACCAGCACTGTCCCGGCGGATGCTGCAGCATCCGTATGGAAGATGATACCCCTTTCTTTGGCGATCTTTCCAATCTCAGCCACAGGCTCTATTGTACCTATCTCATTATTTGAGTGCATGATCGAGATGAGGATTGTCTCTTCTGTTATATTATTTCTTACATCATCAGGATCAACAACCCCGTATTTATCCACAGGCAGATATGTTACCTTATACCCGGACTTTTCGAGAAATTTAAGTGTAGTGAGGACTGAACGGTGCTCTATAGACGATGTGATTATGTGTTTCCCTTTCTTCTCGAAGGCATTGGCAATACCTTTCAGGGCAAAGTTATTGGCCTCTGTCCCCGAACTCACGAAGATTATCTCCTGAGGAAGTGACTTTATAAGACCTGCAACCTTTGCCCTTGCCTCTTCTATTGCCATCTTTGCCTGCCATCCGAACTCGTGGTCGCTCTGGGGGTTCCCGAATATTTCCCTGAAATAGGGCTGCATAGCATCCACAACCTTCGGGTGGCATGGTGTTGTGGCTATATGGTCAAGATATATTTTCTTTGCAGAACTCTCACCCATTTTAATCTCCTTTCGTGTGAAGACCCCTGGTCTTCTTCTGGTTTTTTGAAGGTATGCCTTCTTCGCATAGATCCTTTAAGGTAGTTTTTCCAAGGAAATTGGTTATCTTCTCGCTTAAACGTTTTAATAAAAGTCTTGTTACACAGGCGTCGATCTTGCTGCAGCAATATACAACAGTAGGATTCAGACATTCAGAGAGGGCTACAGGGCCTTCAAGGACATTCAGCACCTCTCCAAGGTTTGTATTTCTGGGGTTCCTTGCGAGGACATAACCGCCACCGGGCCCCCTCACGCTTTTTAACAGACCACCCCTCCTCAGCCTGTTAAGGAGCTGTTCAAGATAGGGTATGGGGATCTCCTGTTTCTCAGCGATCTCTCTTATTGTAATGGGTCCCCTGCCAAAATTCCTTGCTATCTCGAACATGGCCCTCACACCATATTCGCCCTTTTTAGATAACCTCAGCATGAACACATGATAGTATACTTTACTAATATTGTCAAGTATTATTTTTTTATTTCTTGACAACCAAATTGCCATTGTGCTAAAAATTGTTTACTCAGAGGAGGGGGAATGGCAAAGAGGATTGCGGTTCTTATAAGAGACAGGAAACATGAGGCGTTAAGGATGTCTGTTGGCCTTACACTTGCGGATGATGAGGTAAATGTATTTATCATGGATGAGAAGCTGGATACAGACGAGGCTACGGCCCTCAATCTCGAGACCCTGCTGGAACTTGGGTGCAGGATATTCTCTAACAATCCTGAGAATAAATATGAACAGATGACTGCCGAGGAGATTGCCCGCATACTGCCAGGATACGATGTTGTAATCCCCTATTAGGTTTATAATAATTTCTGTAGTTTTCGGTATATTTTAAATTCTTGACAATCAGTTTTAAGTAGCATATACTCCTTGCAGTAAATTATCGAGGGAGGGTTCTTATGAAGGGAATAAAGCTGTTGATCGTAGAGGAAAAGGGGAATAATCTAAAAGAAATAACTGATGCTATTGCAAATCAGCCTGATATCGAGATTCTCGATATCATTGAGAAGTCTATGAATCTTATGAAGGGAATTTCTGAGAATCCTGATATCATTTTATTGAATCCATCCATTTTCCCCCATGATGAACTGACTTCGGTTCTCCATAAGATAAAGAGAAAGGCACCCAGGGCAGGAACCCTCATCCTCTTAAAAAAGGATATAGAGGACAAGGGCATTATGGAGGCCCTGATAGACGGTGCGAAGGGTTATATCAAAAGGTCGGAGGTGTCGAGATATCTGCCCGATGCAATAAAGATGATCTCAAAAGGGGAGGTCTGGGCAGAGAGGAGGATCCTTAACAGGTTCCTTACCGGTGCTCCCCTCATACAGAAAAATATAGAATCCAAACTTAAGACTATTCCCGCCCCCCTTACAAAGAGGGAGACCACACTAATACATGAGGTACTGAAAGGGTCATCCAACAGGGACATCTCGAAGAAATACAAAATAACCGAGATGACTGTGAAGACCCACCTCTACAGGATTTACAAAAAAATGAAGGTAAAGAGCAGGGCCCAGGCAATTGCCTACCTTGTTTATCCATGACTTTGTCTAAGATCCGTTGGCAATAATCCTGTAACCAGAGGTAATCTTTACCCCAGGCCTGAGCATAGCCTCCACAGAGCAGTACTTCTCTTCAGATAACATAATAGCCTTTTTCACAGCATCTTCGGATATATCCTTTCCTTTTACAATATATTCAACCCTTATCTCTCTATAAACCATCGGATGTGTTTCTGCCCTTTCACCCTTTACCCTGACTTCAAAGCCTGTGATGTCCTGTTTCTTTTTCCTCAGGATCGAAAGGACATCCATCCCTGTGCATCCGCCGAGTGCAACGAGGATAAGCTCCATCGGCCTGAAACCTGCGTCCCTCCCTCCATGTGCAATCTCTGCATCCATTGTTACGCTGTGACCTGATGAGGCCTCCCCCTTGAGTTCCATTCCTTCTATAAGTGTGACCTTAGCTTCCATGATTCCTCCTTCTTATATTTTATTTAAATCCCCCCTCGCCCCCCTTTTCCCCGGAATCGCTCCGCGAAGCGGGGCAGGCTAAAGGGGGGATGGGGGGATTATCAGGATTTAGAAATTAGAATTTAGAATTTAGATGTTACCCTCTGAATGGTTTTCCCTATTTCAGCAGGATTCATGATTATATCGACTCCGCAAGACCGGAGCGACTCAACCTTTCTCTCATAAGTACCTCTCCCTCTCTCTATGATTGCACCTGCATGGCCCATCCTTTTATCCTTGGGTGCGGTCCTTCCTGCAATGTAGGCAAAGACGGCCTTATCAAAATTCTCCTTAATATATTCAGCAGATGCCTCCTCCTCTTCCCCGCCTATCTCACCTATAATAAGTACAGCCTCTGTTTCCGGGTCATCATTGAAGAGTCTGAGAAGCTCAACGAATGATGTCCCCACTATCATATCCCCTCCTATACCAATACATGTGGACTGGCCGATATTGTTTTCTGTCAACTGGTTTACTGCCTCATAAGTCAGGCTTCCACTTCTTGAGATAACTCCAACCGGTCCCTTTTTATGGATATGACCTGGCATTATCCCCATCTTGGATTCCTCAGGTGTTATGATGCCAGGGCAGTTTGGCCCTATCAACCTTGTTTTTTTACCTTTCAGGTATCTCTTAACCTCAATCATATCGTGGACAGGGATACCATCAGTTATGCAGACAATAGTGTCGATCCCTGCCTCGGAGGCCTCAATTATAGCATCAGGTGCAGAAGGAGGAGGGACGAAGATTATTGATGCACCTGCACCTTCAGAGTTTACTGCTTCCCTTATCGTATCGAAGACAGGGATGCCTGAGAAAAACTGTCCTCCCTTTCCCGGAGTTACTCCAGCCACTATCTTTGTCCCATACCCTCTCATCCGGAGTGTATGAAAGGAACCTTCCTTACCTGTTATGCCCTGAACGAGGACCCTTGTATCTTTATTTATCAGGATAGACATAACTTAGAGCCATCCTCACAGAGTCTTCCATAGAGTCTTCCCAGATAAGATTAAGGCCTGAATCCCGGATTAACCGTTTCCCTTCTTCAATCATTGTCCCTTTAAACCTGATAATTACGGGTATTCCTATCCTTTTATCCCTTAAGCCGTTTACAAGCCCTTCAGCAAAACGGTCACAGCGGAGGATCCCGCCGAAGATATTTATCAGAAGGACCTTCATTCTTCTGTCTTTCATGAGGATTTTTATAGCCTTTTCTATCTTCTCTGAAGATGCCCCTCCTCCCACATCGAGGAAATTAGTGACCCTGCCACCATAAGACTCTATAAGGTCTATCGTTGCCATAGCGAGGCCTGCACCATTCACAAGACAGCCTATGTCACCGTCCATCTTTACATAGTTCAGGGACTCTTTATAAGCCTCAGCCTCTAATGGGTCTAATTCTTCAGGGTCGTAGAGACCTGAGATTTCCTTCTGCCTGAAGAGTGCATTGTCATCAAAGGAAATCTTGGCGTCTAAGGCAATAAATTTTCCACTTTTATCAATTGCAAGCGGATTGACCTCAAGGAGTGTGGAATCGTATTTAATGAATATCCTGTAAAGTTTCTCAAGGAGCCCTGAGAATTCATTCATCTTTTCTTCCAGACCGAGGCTATAAGCAAGTCTCCTCTCCTGAAAAGGATATAGCCCCACAGCAGAAGTTATCTCTTCTTCGAAAAAGAGCTTGCCTTTTTCTATATCGATACCTCCCTCAGGGCTTACCATTACCATGGGGGAGAACCTTTTTCTGTCTATAGCGATTGCAATATAGATCTCTTTTATAATATTAACCTTCTCTTCGATAAGCATCTTTTTTACTATCCTGCCGGAGGGGCCTGTCTGGGGAGTGATAAGTCTTTTCCCTGAGATAGAGATTATAGACTCAAGGGCCTCCTCTCTTGAGTTTGCTATCTTTATGCCACCGGCCTTTCCCCTTCCGCCGCCATGGATCTGTGCCTTTATAACATAATTTTTGAAGTGGAGGAGATTCAGGACAGAATCGGCCTCATTGACAGTCTCTATCAGCTTACCGTCAGGGACAGGGACATCTTCCCTTAATAGGATGGACTTGGCCTGATATTCGTGAATGAACATCTCTCTCTACGAGTCATCGACTGGTTTAAGGTTATATGCCGGTGAAACCTGTCAGCTCGTTAATATAGCCTGTGATGGTCTGGAGGTAATTTGTGAATATCAAAATACCTGCGATAATCAGAAGGATACCGCTTATAAGGTCTATGACCTTCAGGTATCTCTGGAACCTTCTGAAATAGGAGAGGAAGGTATTGAGTGCAAGGGATGATACGAAAAAGGGGAGGCCGAGACCGAAAGAATAAACAGATAGTAACTGAACTCCGTAACCAACAGATTCAGACTGGGAGGCGTATAGAAGTATTGAGCCGAGCACAGGTCCTACGCAGGGTGTCCATCCTGCAGCAAATGTAACGCCCACAAGGAATGAGCCAAGATATCCAATAGGTTTTTCCTGAAGGTGTACCTTTTTCTCCCTCGTGAGAAACCCAAGTTTAATGATACCTGTTACATAGAGTCCGAAGATAATTATAAGGATGCCTCCAACCTTCCTGATAATGTCCTTGTAATCGAAGAGAAAGCGGCCAATGAAGCTCGAAGATGCACCGAGGAGGATAAAAACAGATGAGAACCCGAGTATAAAGAATAGAGAATTCAGTATAGTTATTTTCCTGATCCTCTTTCTGTCCTGTCCACCTGTCAGGTCTTCGAATGATAGCCCTGTGATAAAAGATAGGTATGATGGAATAAGTGGCATGACGCAGGGTGATGCAAAGGACAGAAGACCGAAGATGAACGCTGCTGTAAAAGTGACTTCCTGATTTCCCATGGATTTAAAATAACACAGAGGTTTCAATAGAATCAAGGAAAAAGGCCATTAAAAATCGTTGACAATATAATCCCCTCAAGACCACGCGGACAGTCCCCGGCATCCTATATTCTGCTGGATTAAGGGGTGGTGAAGTGGTAAAATTAGAGCCAGAGGATATAGATATCAGGAGATAGGTAAAATAAAAATTCCATTAGATAATTTAACCCTTATACTTCGTCTATCCTGCCAAAACAGGACAAAAAGCGAAGTAGTTCGTCTATGAACGAGTTAGCCGAAACCCTATTAGGAGAACAGACTAGATGACTAGTATTCCGAAATACCTAATCCTACCAGACAAAGTCTACATCCTGACCGCTGAGAAGACAACTGGAGGCAGAGCGTTTGATAGGATGTTGGTTGACTATCTCATAGAAGGCACAAACCCACTATCTGACGCGGACACATGGAGAACTCGTCTCGGCATGAGCAGGGAACTTTCAGATAATTACCCAAGTTTCAAAGAACCCGTTCCCCTTGAGTGGGTGCTTTTCCGGTTTCTATGTCACTTTGTTCGTACAAACTCCATTCATGTTCTCTCTGGAAACAACGGACAGGTTTTGACCTCGACGAGTTACAAAGACTACTTCGGTCATGAACTTACGGAAAAAGATGCTGATTGGGTACTGCGGATCATACTCGGGGCTTGGGTCAGAGTGTTTCCTGAAAATACGATATCCCTTGCTGACATATATGCTTCTACTGATTTAACCCTCAACCAGTTGAAACGCAGCATTAATTCTCTTAGATTTCAAGACCATATTGAGGAAACAGAGGAACATTCATACAAGATAAGGCCCAGTATTTTTGACAACCGCCTTTTCTCCAAGAATTCACCTTCGTTAGATAGGATGTCAAACCGCTATTATCAAGAAATCACAATAGAGGCTAATGAGCCATTCTGTTTTGTGATTATGCCATTTAAAGAAGAGGAATTCCCCCAAAGAATCTACACGGACGTAATGAAACCCTTCATTGAAGACCAATTCAAAATTGGATGCTACAGAGTGGATGAGGACAATTTGCCTGATCGTATTGACAACAAAATATACAGTTATCTTTTTCGATCAGCATTTGTGATTGCAGAAGTCACAACCCTAAACCCAAACGTGTTTTACGAATTAGGGTTATCGCATATGCTGGAAAAGGACTGCATCATTGTTACCAGCACGCCTATATCAAAAATACCTTTCGATATTAGTAGGATTAGAGCTGAGCACTACGATAGCGATCAACAATTGACTGAAATTCTCAGGAGGGCGATATCGGCACTTGCCTTCAAATCTAAATAGGGCGTTGGCCAAGAAGTGAACAAACGTTCAGTCTCCATTCCACATCTATTTTTATTGCGAGCCTTGCAGAAAAGTACGGATTGGCTACAGACAAGGATTAAGCAACAAAAACAGCAAGCACCGAACAAGGCACTCAACCGGAGATACCAGTCAGGTATTTTGT
>CAKKRL010000181.1 GCA_919902655.1 Thermodesulfovibrionia bacterium | reverse complement strand
CCTTAACAATCCCGGGTAGTGTTGCCGCATTTGCAACCTGTTCAACAGACTGGTCTTTATGTATTATCTCGAGGAGTTTCTCGTCAACATAGATGATACCCGGGACCCTCATCCCCGGTTTATAACCGATAGGTATTTCCCAGCGGTAGTCGTCAATCTTCCTGAATCTCTCGGCCATCCTTACTCACCACCTTCCTTTGACTACAAATTTTAAATTCGAAATTTTATCAAATCCCCCCTCACCCCCCTTTTCTAAAGGGGGGATGGGGGGATTATTAGGGTTAGACATCAAATATTACCCTCGCCCTCCAGCCTGAGTTGGACTTCTTTATCTCAAGGTTGTGATAGGTCGCTGCCTTTATGTGGACATTCCTCGGATGGACTTCAGGATTGTAATGCTCGCCTCTGATTTCAGCTATCATGTGCCTTTCATCCATTTCGGAAACACTGCAATCCTTCATTATGAATTCCTGAGTCTCAAAAATGAATAGGATTTCATTAAGCCATGCCACGAGAAGGTCTTCAATATTTCTTGACTCAACCTTAACATCAACCTTTTCTTTCACATTTATCTTTTCAGGTTCTACAATCAGGCTGAACATGCCGAGGGAAGCATTTTCAAAAAGGGATTTTAAATCCTTACCATATGCAAGGATTCCGACATCGGCAGTAACATCGAGTATCTCATACCGTTTACCCTCCACCATCAAATTTATTATAACCTAAATTAGGCGATTCTTTCAGAAATTCTTGTAGCCGCAGTCACTAATTCCCTCTCCCCTCTGGGGAGAGGATGGAGGTGAGGGGGGCATCGCCTTAAAGGTGTCATTGCGAGTAATGAAATGACGAAGCAATCTCATTTTTTCACCCTCTCCCATCAAGGGAGAGGGTGTATCGGCAATACCACAAATAAATTATTTCCCCTTGATGGTTCCTGAAAAGTGTGGTTTAATTCGAGTAAAAATATTTGAACCAATACCCTCTTCTTAATGGGAGGTTTGCCTACGGCAGAGGGTTTAGCAAAGATATATTAAAGGTCATTAATCGAATCAAGCAGTTTCTTCTGATCCAGAAGATCCTTAAGCACAAGATCCGCCCCTGAGTTCTGGAGTTCCTCAAGAGAATATGGCCCTGTGGCCACGACAACAGAGAAAGCACCGAATGGTTTAGAGCAGGTCACATCCCTCGGTGTGTCGCCGATAACGATTGAGTCTTCTGGCTTAAGGTTGATCTTATAGATATCTGAAAATCTCCTTAAGGCTATAGGTAGAAGTCTGTTTCTGTCCTCATCATCACTACCAAATGCACCAAAGGGGAAATAGGGGTTTATCCCGAAAGGTTCAAGTTTTATCCTCGCCCCCTTCTCAAGATTCCCGGTTAAGAGACCGAGATAAACTCCTTCTATCTCCTTTAATCTACTGAGTATTTCCTTTATTCCTGGCTTCAGATGACGGCCGTTATTATTTATCTCCCTTCTAAGATGATAGATGTAACCCTCCACCATCTTTTTACCGAACCCGTCTTCAGGCTTTATGTTGTGCTTGAGCATCCCCTCTTTCATAATCTCTATATCGGTCTTCCCTGCCATTCTAACCCCTTGAAAACCATCAGGAATAGAGAATATCTCATTGAATGATTCATTGAGGGCCCTCGTCCCTGCACCGCCTGAGCTTATAAGTGTCCCGTCTATATCGAAAAGGATCAGTTTAACCATAAGCCCTATTATAAGAGACAGGATGTATAAGTCAAGTAAGACATGTAAGATTTTGGTTGACAATAGGGAATAAATATTTTAATTTTTAAAGTTGAGATGAATAAAATTCTTAAGACTCTCCTTTTTATACTTTTCGTTATCCTCACCCCCATATCGGTCTATGCCAAGGGTGAACAGATGTCGGATGTGCTTGTAAAACAGGGAAGTGAAGACATCCTCGTTTCTTCTACCCTTACCGGCGGGTTCAGCAAGGATTTCGAGGATGCCATAAGGAACGGTTTTGAAAAGGAGATAATTTTCTATATCGAGATCTACAGACAGTGGAACTTCTGGCCTGATGAATTCATCCTTTCAAAGAAGATCCAGAGAACCATCAGATACGATGGCCTTAAGAAGGTATATTATGCCTCTTCCTATGACGGCCTTTATCTCGAGGAAAAGGTCTTTGATGATTATGAAAATATGAAGACCTGGGTTTCCAAAATTGGGGATGTTAAAGTTACCCATGCAAATCTTTTAAAACTGAAGGCAACATATTTTATCCGTATTAAGGTAGAATCCAAATTCAAAAGGCTCCCCCCAATTCTCGAAAACATTCTCTTTTTCGTAGCGACTACAGATTTCAAAACACCGTGGAAGAAATCGGCCTTTTTCTCTGTAAAAGAAAACCATAACAAAAAATAGTCGATGGAAGATTACCCTGACAAGAAAAAAAAGAAGAATAGAAACCTGCTGATCATCTCCTTCCTTCTTATCCTCGGTATAGCCATAAGCCTTGAGATCAGGTATTTAGGACTTGGCAAGGCACCTATCGGTAACAGTGTCGCCTTCTTGTTTATTATAAATGTAAACCTCATTCTCCTTATGGTCCTTGCCCTTCTTGTTGGCAGGAACCTCGTTAAACTCTACCTTGAAAGGAGACTGAAACTCCCCGGGGCAAAATTCAGGACAAAACTCGTAATCTCCTTTCTCGCAATATCACTTGTCCCCACTATTCTGCTCTTTACCCTCGCAAGCGGGTTTCTGACAAATGTAATAGAGAAGTGGCTAAACCTCCAGGTCGAAGAAACGCTTAAGGGTTCTTTGGAGGTAGCAGAATTTTATTACAAAGACTCGAAAGAACGGACACTCCACTTTTCGAAAGAGATAAGCCGATTTATAACTAATGAAAGTCTACTTGACAAAAATAAAGAAGAGGCACTTCTTGGCCTTTTAGAACAAAAGAGGGCGGAATACGGGCTAAAGATGGTAAAGGTATACACAGCCCTTGGAAAAGAGCTGGCTTCATCAGGGGATCCTGAAATCCCCAAGAACATTCCACGGGAGATTCTTGAGAATCCCCTCAAAGGGAAGGAATCCATCAATATAGTATCAATAAATGACGGTGAACTCATTCTGGGTGCTTCCCCCATATATTCATCCGGTATCAAAAAGGATATTGTCGGAGTTCTCGTTGCCGCAACTCATGTCCCCCAGACACTTCTTACAAGGATGGAGGCCATCAATAAGTCCTTTGATGAATATAAACAACTCTATATCTTTAAGATACCAATAACAATAACCTACCTCATAATCTTTCTGATGGTAACCCTCCTGCTCATCTTCTCAGCTACATGGGTAGGTTTCTATATGGCAAAGGGAATAACCAACCCTATTGAAGGTCTTATCGAGGCCACGCATTCAGTTGCACGGGGAGACCTTGATTCCAAAATAGAGATCAAGGCAAAGGACGAGATGGGACTTCTTGTAAGTGCCTTTAATAAAATGACTGCCGACCTCAAGGAGGGCAAGACAGGTATTGAAGAGGCAAACCGCAGTCTGAGGAACAAGAATATAGAGCTTGAACAGAGACGCAGGTATATCGAGACGGTACTGAGCAATGTGCCCGCAGGTGTTATCTCCTTTGATGAATCGGGTCGGATAACTGCAATAAACAGAGTTGCTGAAGAGATACTGGGGATAGAAAATAATTCTGTAATAGGGCAAAACTATATAGATGTCTTCAATTATACAGAAAAGGAATCATTCGAAGAAATGATAAGGGAGATGAGAGATACAGAAACAGAGACCCTTGAAAGGCAGATCAATGTCAAATTTAATGAGAAGGACATAACGGTCCTCATAAACCTGACCATTCTTAAAGACGAAAATGACAACTACATCGGTATGGTTGCGGTTCTTGATGACCTCACACATCTGCTAAAGGTTCAGAGGATGATGGCATGGAGGGAGGTGGCCCAGAGGATCGCCCACGAGGTAAAAAACCCCCTTACACCTATACAGCTTTCTGCCCAGAGGCTGAGGAAAAAGTACCTTGAACGCCTTGGGGCTGACGGCAAGGTCTTCGATGAATGCACCGGCACAATAATAAAACAGGTGGAAGAACTCAAGACTCTCGTGGATGAGTTTTCAAGGTTTGCCAGGATGCCGAAGGTAAACCTGACGCCAAATAACCTGAATGATATCGTAATGAAATCTATCGCATTATACAAAAACGCCCATAAGGACATATCTTTTGAAGCAGATATTGATAAGACTATCCCGATAATGGATATCGACGGTGATCAGATTAAGAGGGTGCTTGTAAATCTTATTGATAACTCTATTACATCAATGGATGGAAAGGGCGAAATAACCATGAAAACACGCCATGACCCTGTGCGAAGGATAGTAACAATTGAGGTAATTGATACCGGACCCGGCATACCTGATGATGAAAAGGGAAAACTCTTCGAACCCTACTACTCAACGAAAAGATCCGGTACAGGTCTCGGTCTTGTCATAGTAAGCAAGATTGTAGAAGACCACAATGGCTTTATATTAATAAGGGATAACTTCCCGAAAGGGACCAGGGTCATAATAGAACTCTCATTAAAAGGTGTACTTGTATGAAAAACAGGATAATGGTTGTAGATGACGAGGCAAGTATCAGACGTTCCCTCTCGGACATCTTGATTGATGAGGGGTTTGATGTAATACTTGCAAGTGATGGGCATGAGGCCCTGAGGAGACTGGATACTGCCATCCCTGACCTTATACTCCTCGATATATGGATGCCCGGTATGGACGGTACAGAGGTCTTAAAGGAAATAAAGACCAGACGGCCCGATATCAAAGTAATAGTGATTTCAGGCCATGGGACTATCGAGACAGCAGTTAAGGCCACAAAACTGGGTGCCAGTGACTATATAGAAAAGCCCCTGTCCCTTGAAGGTGTACTCCTTGCCATAAGAAGGGCACTTGCCGAAGGTAGTGCACATATCGAAGCCGGAAAAGAAAAGATAGATTCCGCTTCTGTCAGGAAAACTGCTGAAGCAGAAGAAGATTTTGAAGGTGTATATATTCCACAGAGGACGATAAGAAAGAGTATCGTCGTAGGGGGCCAGGGTCTCCATTCCGGTATAAAGACCGGACTGATACTTTCCCCTCTTCCGCCAAACAGCGGTATTATCTTTAATGAACTCTCGTCTGAAGAAACAGTGCCTGCCCATCTCGATTATGTCCATTCCACGGATTATGCCACAACCATCAAATCAGGCCATATCTCTATTATGACCATAGAACATCTTATGGCAGTTTTACATATATATAAGATAACAAATATCCTGATCAAGACAGGTTATGAAATACCCATACTTGACGGTTCAGCCAGACGCTTCTGTCAGCTAATAGAGGATGCAGGAATTGAAGAACAGGATGAGTTTGTAGAAGAACTCACGATAGATAGTACCTATACTGTAGGCAATATTAATGGCGACGGCTTTATATCCGCAATGCCTTCACCCGAGCTTATAATACAGTATTCGATGGGATACCCCCCGTCCCTTGGTATACAGGAAGCAAGATTTGTACTTGAAAGTACGGAGGTCTTCAAACAGGAGATAGCCCCTGCAAGGACCTACGGATCTGTAAAAGACTACGGAAAGTTAGAGGCAATGGGACTTGCAAAAGGAGGGAGACTGAGCAATGTCATATTGATAGACGACGAAAAGGTAATCAACACTTCCCTCAGATTCCCCAACGAATTTGCCCGCCACAAAATACTCGATATCCTGGGAGACCTCTATTTGCTCGGAAGACCTGTAAGAGGCGAGATCCACGCAAAGATGACAGGACATACAGAGAATATCAATCTCCTTAGAAAGATAGCATCTTGCAAGAGGGATTGATCAGGGAGTTATCATGGTTCTTATGGACGGAAGGCATGTATCTTCAAATATCCTCGAAGGGATAAGGAACGAGATAGAGAGTCTCAGGGTTCATGGGGCTCAGTGTAGTCTTGCATTGATTATTGTCGGAAGCAGCAAGGCATCCCTCCAGTATTTTTCTGCTATAAGGAATGCCTGTAAGAAGATCGGCATAGTCGATCACCCCTATCAACTCCCTGGAGATGTATCAATCAACGAGGTTCTGAACCTCATAAAAGACCTGAACAATGACATAAGGATAAGCGGGATTCTTGTATTCCTCCCGATTCCAAAACATCTCGACCCGAGGAGGGTCGTAAATGCCGTAACACCCGAGAAGGATGTTGACGGGCTCGGGGCGATATCCATCGGGAGGCTTGCTGCCGAGGAATCCACCTCCCAGCTCTTTCTGCCAAGCCCTAATTTCTCGATAAGGACTACCTTTCTTCCCTGTACACCATACGGTGTTATAAGACTGTTTGACTATTACGGTATAGAGGTAAAAGGGAAAGATGTCGTTATTGTAGGAAAGAGCCTCACTGTAGGGAAATCACTTGCCCTCATGATGCTCGCAAAAGAGGCAACGGTAACTGTCTGCCACAGGGAGACAAAGGATTTGCCCCTCAAGACAAAGCAGGCCGATATCCTCTGCGTCGCTGCGGGCAAACCGAACCTCATAACAACTGATATGGTAAAAGAAGGGGTTGTTATTGTTGATATAGGGGTAAATGCCCTCCCTGACGGAAGGGTTGTGGGTGATGTGGATTTTGAAGGTGTATCAAAGAAGGCATCCTATATCACACCTGTCCCCGGAGGTGTTGGCCCTGTAACCATAGCCATACTTCTAAAAAATACCGTTATATCTGCAAGAAGGATAATCGGGCTTGATATGCTCTGAAATGATACTGCTGTCTTTACCGATCAGATTTAAGAAATCTTTAAAAAGGACTCCTGCCACTGATGGGGAATAAATGAATATGATTTTTAATCAGATACTCATTCCATTAATTATAGCGCTGTTGTCCATATCGGTATTGTTTGCAATAAGGAGTATTGTTTTCAGACTCCTCCATAGCTGGACAGAGAAGATAAAGACAGAGATCGGAGATATAATAATCCGGGCATTTAAGCCTCCCTCCGTTTACTGGTGTATCGCTATAGGACTTTATATAGGGATTGCCATCTCTGAGTTTTCGGAGAAATATGTTTTTTATATCAGTAAATCGGTCCAGATTATTGTGATACTCTCCATCACAATCGCCACTGCAAACCTCTCAGAGAAGATATTCAAGAATTACGTGCAGAGAATGGAATTGCCTGTTCAGACTTAATCTGCAGATTTACCTTGACAAGAAAACTGAAATTCAGATAGAATTTTTTTACCTGACATATTTTCCATCCTCAAGTAAGAAAGGACCTTATGATTGTTGGAATTGGTTGCGATCACGCCGGCCTCGAGATGAAGGAAGAGATGTTGGCCCTTCTTAAAGACCTTGGTATTGAATATAAGGATTTTGGAACCTTTTCTGAACAATCTGTCGATTATCCCGATTTTGGCCTCCGGGTCTCTGAGGCGGTCTCAAAGGGAGAGGTAAACAGAGGGCTCCTTATCTGCGGTACAGGTATTGGTATGAGTATCGTTGCGAATAAGTTTAATGGGGTCAGGGCTGCCCTCTGTCATGAACCATACTCCGCCAGGATGAGCAGGCTCCATAATGATTCGAATATCCTTGTTTTAGGTGGAAGGGTGACTGGGAAGGGACTCGCCAGGGAGATAGCGAGGGTCTGGTTTACAACAGATTTCGAGGGTGGCAGACACAGTAAGAGACTGGACAAGATAAAAGAAATAGAGGAAGGAAGATGTCTGAAGGAGAAAGGGTAGCCTTAGAATCGCCACTCTCAAATCTTAGATGGGTAGACCCTGAAGTCTATGAGGCCATTCGTCTTGAGAAAGAGAGAGAGAAGACAAAAATCGTACTTATTGCCTCTGAAAACTATGCCAGCCAGGCCGTTCTTGAGGCCCAGGGCTCAATCCTTACCAATAAGTACGCCGAAGGTTATCCCGGAAAGAGATATTACGGGGGATGTGAGTATGCAGATATCGTTGAATCCCTTGCCATCAAGAGGGCAAGGGAACTCTTTAACGGGGAATATGTAAATGTCCAGCCCCATTCAGGTACACAGGCGAATATGGCTGTATATTTCTCTGTTCTGAAACATGGAGACACAATCCTCGGAATGAGCCTCACACATGGAGGGCATCTCAGCCATGGAACTCCTGTGAATTTTTCCGGGATCTTCTATCGCCCTGTCTTCTATGGGGTAGATGCGAAGACAGGAAGGATAGACTATGACGAAGTCGCCTCTATCGCAAAGAAATACAGACCAAAGATGGTCCTTGTTGGTGCAAGTGCCTATTCAAGGACATTTGACTTCAAGCGGTTTAAAGAGATAGCCGATATGGTCGGCGCCTACCTTCTTGCAGATATCGCCCATATTGCCGGCCTTGTTGTGGCTGACATCCACCCAACCCCTATACCCCATGCCGATTTTGTTACAACCACAACACATAAGACACTCAGGGGTCCCAGGGGAGGAATGATTCTGTGTAAAGAAAAATACGGTAAGGCAATAGATAAGATGGTTTTTCCCGGAATACAGGGCGGCCCGCTTATGCATACCATTGCGGCTAAGGCCGTTGCCTTTAAGGAAGCACAGACAGAGGAATTCAGGGACTACCAGAGACAGGTAGTAACTAATGCAAAGGCCCTGTCAGAGGAATTGATAAAAAGAGGATTTCTTATTGTCTCCGGTGGAACAGACAACCACCTTATTCTCGTTGATCTTACGAACAAGAAGATAACAGGAAAGGATGCAGAGAAGGCATTGGATCGGGCAGGGATTACGGTAAATAAGAACTCCATCCCCTTTGATAAACTTCCCCCCGCCATCACGAGCGGTATAAGGATCGGCACCCCGATTGTTACAACCCGTGGCATGAAGGAGCCACAAATGGAATATATAGCCCAGCTTATAACGGAGGTCCTTGAAGATATAGACGACAGAGTTGCCCTCGATAAAATCAGAGGGAAGGTGGCATCTTTCTGTGAGGAGTTTCCGGTATATTAGATTACATCAAAAGAAGAACCAGTCAATGACAATTTAAAAAGTTTTAACGTCTTTGTTTTAACCAAAGGAGATAATTCGGTGCGTCCGTCCTGGGATGAATATTTTATGCAGATTTGCCATCTTGTGAAAACGAGGGCCACCTGTGTCAGGAGGCAGGTGGGTGCCGTAATTGTTAAGGATAAAAATATACTTGCCACAGGATATAATGGTGCCCCTTCAAAGATGGCCCACTGTCTTGATATCGGATGTCTCAGGGAAAAGCTCGGTATCCCATCTGGAGAGAGGCATGAGATATGCCGGGGACTTCATGCAGAGCAAAATGCAATTATCCAGGCAGCACTTCACGGCACTGGTATAAAGGGATCAACCCTTTACTGCACAAACCTTCCCTGTATTATCTGCACAAAAATGATAATAAACGCAGGGATAGAACGGATTATCTATGAAGATGGCTATCCCGACCACCTATCAGAACAGATGCTTGCAGAATCGGATATCGAGGTTATAAAATTTGAACTTGAAAGGTAGAGTGATTAAGACTTCTTCCCTTTACCCAGGCAAACTATTCAACAGAGAAAAGATTAAAATAGGACAGTCGAGCTGTCCCACTACTGTAACTATTAACAGTCTCAATATTGGTAGGATAGGCGTCCCTGTCTGCCGACAGGCAGGCCGCCTGTCAGAAAGGATGTTTTCAAATGAAATGCCCTTTCTGTGGACATTTAGAAGATAAGGTAATAGACTCCCGGTTGAGCAAGGAAGGTAATGCAATCAGGAGGAGAAGGGAATGTCTTGGCTGTAAGAGGAGATTTACGACCTATGAGGCGATAGAAGATATAATGCCTGTAGTCGTAAAGAAGGACGGAGGAAGGCAGCCCTTTGACAGGCAGAAGATCCTCCACGGTCTTATGAAGGCCTGCGAAAAGAGACCCGTGAGCAAGGAGACATTAGAGGAGATTGTTGACAATATAGAAAGAAAGATCCAGGAATCTGCAGAGAAGGAAATCCCGAGCGCAATGATAGGGGAAGAGGTTATTAGAAGACTTCAAAACCTTGATGATGTGGCCTATGTCAGATTTGCCTCGGTATACAGACAGTTCAAGGATATAAACGAATTCATGAAGGAGCTCAAGGACATCCTTGATGAAAAGAGAACGAAGAACAGGAAATCATAGGTCATTTTTATAGAAAGATTAGGGTAATTTATTTGACATAATCCTGCAGATTATGATACCAATCATTTGTTTCCCGTAACAAAGCTTTATAAGAATTATATTAATCTTTAAGAAGAAATGTTGAACTTCAGAGGAGGAATCCACCCTCCGGAAAATAAATGGTTAACAGAAGGGAAGCCCACTGTTGATGCTAAGTTACCTAAGAAAGTTGTAATCCCGCTTAGCCAGCACACAGGTGCGCCCTGTAAGGCCATCGTCGCGGTTGAGCAGGAGGTAAAAAAGGGGCAGAGAATAGGTGAGCCAGAAGGATATGTCTCCTCCCCGGTACATTCTTCCATATCCGGAAAGGTAATTTCCATAGGTAATTTCCCTCACCCTTCAGGTAAAGATTCTCCTTCTGTGGTCATAGAGAGTGATGAAAGGGATGAATGGTTTGAAGGAATTAAAGAAAATCCGGATTACCTGTCCCTGAATATTGATGAACTTAGAAAGATAGTGATGGAGGCAGGAATAGTTGGCCTCGGTGGTGCCGCCTTTCCTACACATGTAAAACTCTCTCCTCCTAAAGAGAAAAAGATTGAAACCGTTATCATCAATGGCGCTGAATGTGAACCCTATCTCACATCTGACCACAGGATAATGGTCGAAAGACCCGGGGATATAATCGAAGGACTCAAGATAATTATGAAGACCCTCGGTGTCTACAGAGGATATGTTGGGATTGAAGATAATAAGCCTGACGCTATAGGAAAATTGAACGAAGTTGCTTCAGCAGAACCAAATATTGGGATTGTAGCCCTGAAAGTCAAATACCCGCAGGGCGCAGAAAAACAGCTTATTAAGGCGATCCTCGGCAGCGAGGTGCCATCAGGTGGACTGCCAATGGATGTTGGTGTGGTCGTACAGAATGTCGGTACTGCAGTTGCTATCTATGATGCCTGCCGCTATGGAAGACCACTCATCGAAAGGGTTGTAACAGTAACCGGGAAGGGAGTGAAAGAACCAAAGAACCTGAGGGTGAGAATCGGCACACTATTTACCCATCTTCTTGATGAATGCGGAGGATTCAGGAATGGCCCCGGCAAGATTATAGCAGGAGGGCCGATGATGGGCATAGCACAGTCATCCACTGAAATACCTGTGATTAAGGGGACATCAGGGATTGTTGTACTTACAAGAAAAGAGACAGAAAGGGTTGAGTACCGGCCCTGCTTCAGGTGCGGAAGATGCATAGAGGCATGCCCGATGGGTTTACAGCCTTCTATCCTTAGCATATTGATAGAAAAGAGCAGATATCAGGAGGCAAAGGAAAATCATCTCTTCGACTGTTTCGAATGCGGCTCCTGCGCCTATGTCTGCCCTGCAAAAAGACCAATGGTCCAGTTCATGAAGCTTGGAAAGTTATTCGTATTAGCCAGGAAGGGATAGTTATGGAGACCAGACCAGAGAAAAAAGAAGAACAGCTCTTAGTCTCAATCGGTCCGCATATCGGAAGCGAGGAATCCATACCGAGGATAATGTGGGCGGTTAATATCTCCCTTCTGCCTGCCTTCATTGTGTCTGCATATTACTTCGGG
>CAKKRL010000180.1 GCA_919902655.1 Thermodesulfovibrionia bacterium | reverse complement strand
TCTTGCGCCTTGCCTGTATCTCATCAAGCACTGCACTCTCTTCAGCGGACATACCCTTCCAAATACCGAAAAATTTCATAGCTTTACTTCGGCGGTCTTTGGGAGTTTTTTTCTTGCTCTCAGCCCCCGTTCTAAAAAGACGAACAACATTATAAAGCTCAGTAATTTTGTCTTTTGGTATCTTTTCAACTTCTTTGATGATTTTTTCCTTGATGCTCGCCATAGTAATCACCTCCTTTATGGTTGATTATAGCATAAAAAGGGAGTTATGTTCTTCCTACGCTCTCAATTATCTTCCTCTCCTCATCCGTAATCCCATACAACTCATAAACAATCTCATCTATCTTCTCATCGGTAACCGCTATTTCTCGCTCTACTTTTTCTCGCTCTGCAGAACGGGGAAGGGAGTTTTTCTTTTTATAAAGTTCGAGCATCCGGTCAACGAGGGAAACAAGTTTTTGTCGTGTCTCAGAAATATCTCTTGACATGGTATATATTTAATTGTATAAATAGGTATATGAAACTATTCTTGCCACTAACAGATAGGCAAAAACATATACTTGAAAATATTATAGTATATTGGGACAAAAATGGGTATCCTCCCACCTATAATGAAATAAAAATAAAGACCCAAACAAGAAATATTTTTGTCATCCAAAAACATATTAAGGCACTTGAAGCAAAAGGGTATATCAGCATTATAAAAGGTAAAAAAAGAGGTATGAGATTAACTGAGGCAGGCGAGGAATATGCAAACAGATTAAATCAATTAGGGTTATTTAAAAGATGACAAAAGAGTCGAAGAAAAAGTTTTATGAACAGTTTTTTACACCGCCTGTAATAGCCGAGGGCATGTTAAAACTTATTGACGCTGAGAGGGGTTATTTAATAGACCCGAGCTGCGGTGATGGGGTCTTTTTAAAATCAGCATTAAAATGTAAGGGTATAAAACCATTCGGTTGTGACATTGATGAGGCACATATAAAAGATTTAAATAAAGGTGCATTAAAGGGGTTTTTGTTAGCTGGCGATTCTTTAAAGGTTCTGTTAAATTACAAAGATACTTTTGATTTTTCAGTTGGCAATCCACCATTCAGTGCCCAGGAGAATCTGATAACAAACCAACATACATTGAATTCTTTTACTCTTGGAAAAGGGCGAAAAAGTCAGGCAATAGAAATCTTATTTCTTGAACTTTTTATTTATATTCTGAAGCAAGGTGGGTGGTTTTCAATAATATTACCTGAAGGGATAATTTCAACTAAATCTTTACAGTATGTCCGAGATTGGCTGATAAATAATACCCAGATATATTCTGTTATCAGTCTACCGAGAAAAATTTTCAATGGAACAAGTTCTAAGTGCATCGCTTTAAGTGGCAAAAAGATAAAATCTAAGTTGAAGGGTAAGGTCTCTTTTGCCTCATGCGAGGATATTTCTGAATTCACCAAAATAGTAGAAAAAATAAGCAAAGGTAACCTTAAGGATACCCTTGCAATTGAAGAACTTGCAAAAATTAACGATTGGAGACCAGAAAGATTGGTTATAAGAAATTATGGGACAGACAACTGGATATTACTTTCTGAACTTGTAACGCTAAGAACAGGATTTGTTAAGTATGGTGAAGAAAGATATTTTAACGCTGAATCAAAAACGCATGAGTATTATCAGTTATTTATCGCCAGAAATTTTTTACCTATTGCAGGATTGGATCTAAAAAAAGTAACTTTATTTATTGACAAAAATAATCCCTCCTTCTCAGAAAAAGCCATTTTAAGAAAAGGTGAAATTCTCTTTGTTAGGGTTGGTGTTGGTTGTTGTGGAAGAGTTGCAGTTTTTGATTATGATATAAATGCACAGGCTGACGATTGGATACATATAATGACTCCACATAATAATGTTGATCCCTGGTATTTAGCTTCATGGCTTGCAAGTTCATACGGGCAATGGCTTATTAAACAGATGTCTCATGGTGTAGGAACTGTAAGTATATCAAAATCAAGACTATCAAATCTGCGTGTTCCAAGACTATCCAAAATACAAGAAGACGAGATAGTAGATTATTTTCGTAATGCAATTCAAAAAAAGGAAAATGGCTGGCAAAAGGAGTTAGATAAAAAATTCAAAAAATATATCAAAAATCTGGCGGTTTTAATTCCTTTCCCCACAAGAAAATTTTCTTATCCTTTGAGACAGAAGAAGAATCAACATGCAATAGCTCTTTAAAGAAGTTACTAAAACTTAACGAGCACTGCAATCTTCTCTGGGTTTTTGAGTCAATTTTTGGGTTAAGTGTTATAACTCCCCAATGGTTAGCGGTTTTTAGTTTTAGAAGTTCTTTTTGTATTCGTTGTCTTGCCTGATTAGGATCTACTGTTCGGTCCTTTATTAAAGAGTCTAATCTCAGCAGGTCTCTTTCCGAAAATGGATGCCAAAGTTGTTTCCATACATTCAATGGAATAAATATTTCGACTATTTTGACAATACGTTTTTTTATTCCAATCGCTTCCCAGAATCCAACAATAAGAGTGAAATCTGTATTTATTCTAAACTGTCTTAGTATATCTCCAAAATATATAGACCCTTTCCACTTTGCAGTTTTTATAGAAATAGGACCACCACCTTGATTAGGATTAAGTTCCTGTGGGATATCCCATTCACTAGTATAGTGAATATCTAAGAAAGTCTTTTTAAGCCAGTCCTCAAACTTAAATCCATGTCGCTGTCTTTCTTTCCGAGGCATGTCATTTTATACAATGTTTTTTAGGAATGGTCAATAGTTTAATTGCAAGATTTGCCTTGTTTTCTATATCCCAGCCGAGAGCCTTAAAGAAGGGATTTATGAAATCGATCCTTAATTGGGCCTCGAGGTAGCCCTTTGAGAGGTAATGGGGCTTATTCTTATCGAACTTTTCGATTAAAGAATATAGTCTTTCTCTAAAGTATTTTATGTCCTGCACAGTGAAATTATAGCAGATAAATCCTCGATCTTAAACTTCTTTACATTCCGGGATCTTCTATCTTTTACCTCTACCATCCCCTCTTTCAGGTTCTTCTCACCGATAACTATCTGATAGGGGATACCTATAAGGTCTGCGTCTTTGAACTTAATACCTGCCCTCTCATCCCTGTCATCAATGAGGACTTCGATTCCCTCAGTTTTTAAATTACCATAAAGTCTCTCAGCTACCTCAATTGTTTTAGGGTCTTTTGTATTAAGAGGAAGGATATGGACATCGAAAGGAGATATAGAGGCTGGCCATATGATTCCGTTTTCATCATGGTTCTGTTCAATCGCAGAGGCTGCAATCCTTGCAGGCCCGATCCCATAGCTTCCCATAACAATGGGTATCTCTTCACCTTTCTCATCAAGATAATTTGCCTTAAGTGGAATTGAGTATTTGGTTCCGAGTTTAAAGATATTTCCCACCTCGATCGCCTTCTCCACCTTTAAGGGTTTACCGCAGGAAGGGCATCCTTCCCATTCCTTTGCAATATGGATATCAGAATACTCTGCCTTGAAGTCCCTCTCAGGTTTAACTCCTTTAATATGATACCCCTCTTTATTTGCACCAGAGACATAGACCCCTTGTTTCAGAGAATTATCGGCAACCTTCCTTATCTTATGCCCCATAGGCCCTATGAATCCTGCCTCAACACCGAGCAGCTCCTTAACCTCATCTCTGTGGGCAGACCTGAAATTTCCTATAATCTTTTTTAACTTTTTCTCATGGAGTGTCTGGTCACCTCGCACTAAGGCAAGGACAGGACCATCATCTCCTATAACCATAATAGATTTTATGAATAACTCTGGATTGAGATTCAAATAAGATGTTACCTCTTCTATTGTCCTTTTCTCTGGGGTCTCGACCTCTTCAAATCTCTCCGAAGGATCCTGCGGACAGGATGGAAATTGTGGAATACCTGGAATTGATCCTGCAATCTCAAGATTCGCCCCATAGCCACAGTTGTCGCATAAAGCAATCTCATCCTCACCGGCAGGGCTCGGTGCCATGAATTCATGGGACATACCGCCTCCCATCATTCCGGGGTCGCTCTCAACCATATAGAATTTAAGTCCACACCTTGAGAAAATATTTCTATATGCCCCCTCATGAAGCCTGTAGCTTCTCTCAAGTCCATCATCGTCTATATCAAAACTGTAGGAGTCCTTCATTATGAATTCCCTTGTCCTGAGCACACCACTCTTCGGTCTTGCCTCGTCCCTGAGCTTAGTCTGTATCTGGTACCATATCTGGGGGAGTTCACGATAGGACCTTATCTCTTTTGAGGCAAGCCATGTCACTATCTCCTCATGGGTCATACCGAGGCACATATCCCTCCCCCCTCGGTCCTTCAGTCTGAACATCTCATCACCTATCTCATTCCACCTGCCTGTCTCCTGCCAGATTTCTGCAGGATGGAGAATCGGCATTGAGAGTTCCTGTGCTCCTATGGTATTCATCTCTTGCCTTATTATCCTGTTAATCTTCTCAATAACCCTCCAGCCTAAGGGTAGATAGATATATAGCCCTGCTGCAAGCTGCCTTACAAAGCCTGCCCTCACCATTAGTTTATGGCTTATTGCCTCTGCCTCTGAGGGGTTTTCTTTTAATGTAGGTATCAGGAGTTTTGAGTATCGCATAGTTCCTCTACCTCTTTTACTATTATATCTGCAAGGTCCTTCTCTTTAATTTTCTTAATAACCTCTCCTTTTCTGAAAAGTATCCCTAATCCTTTTCCTCCTGCAATCCCGACATCTGCTGCCTTTGCCTCACCGGGACCGTTCACGATGCATCCCATTACAGCAACATCTACAGGTTTTGTTATACCCTGAAGTCGCCTCTCTACTTCGTTTGCAAGCCCGATTATATCTATCTCACACCTCCCGCAGGTAGGGCAGGAGATAATATTGACCCCATGCTCCCTTAGTTTTAATGATTTGAGTATTTCATAGGCAACCCTTACTTCATCTACCGGGTCAGCAGTAAGGGATACCCTTATTGTATCTCCTATCCCTTCATAGAGTAGAATCCCAAGGCCAACTGCAGACTTTACAGTACCCGGTAGAATCGGCCCTGCCTCTGATATGCCGATATGCAGGGAATAATCGAATTTTTCAGAGAAGAGCCTATACGCCCTGACGGTTGTTATGACATCCGATGCCTTGAGGGAAACTTTTATCTCCCTGAAATCCATATCCTCGAGGATTTTTATCTCCTCCTCTGCACTCTTTACAAGGGCCTCTGGTGTATGGCCGTATTCTTCAAGTATCTCTTTTTTAAGTGAGCCTGAATTGACACCGATTCTTATTGGGATACCTTTATCCCTTGCTGCCTTAACTACATCTTCAACCTTCCACCTGTCACCTATATTACCAGGGTTTATCCTGAGTCCATCCACGCCTTTATCGATAGCCTTAAGGGCAAGTCTATAGTCAAAGTGTATGTCAGCAATGAGAGGGATCGAGATCCTTTTTTTAATCTTATCTAATACCCCTGCTGCCTCCCTGTTAAGAACTGCCACCCTCACAATCTCACAGCCTGCATCCTCTAATCTTTTAATCTGTGATACAGTGGATTCTATGTCTCTTGTATCTGTGTTTGTCATAGACTGGACAACGATAGGAGCACCACCGCCGATCTTTACACCACCCAGGTTAATCTCTCTCGTCCTCCTTCTCTCCATCATCTTTTTGCAACCTTCTCCTTCTGGTATCTAAGGACAGCCTCGTTATGTTCTACCGCAGTCCTTGAGAAGTGGTGTGTCCCGTCGTTCTTAGAAACAA
>CAKKRL010000179.1 GCA_919902655.1 Thermodesulfovibrionia bacterium | reverse complement strand
ATAATAGAGGCATCTATATCATCGGGCATCAGAGAAACCATAGAGAAGGTCGCCTGGGAAGTCGTTCCTGATATGGCAGAGGTTATCATCGCAAAGGAGATAGAACGGCTCAAGGCAGATTAATCCTGAAAAACCTTTGAATAAAAACAGAGCGGGGAGAGGATCTCATATATCCCCGTTTTCTTTTGTCTGAGGTTTTAGTAAAAATATTGTAGGGCAAGTCTTCTGTAGGACAGCCGTCTCGGCTGTCAGACAGGCGGGACGCCTGTCCTACCGCCAGATTCCAGATGCAAGATAAAGACAGGCAGGCATTCCTCGAACCCTAAGACATATGAAAGAATTCAGTAAGTCCTACGACCCTAAAAGGGTTGAAGATAAATGGTATCAGTTCTGGATCGAGAAGGGTTATTTCCATGCAGACGAAAATAGCCCGAAGACCCCTTTCAGCATCGTTATCCCACCTCCCAATGTAACAGGCTCTCTCCACCTTGGCCACGCACTGAATAATACACTGCAGGACATACTTATCCGTTGGAAGAGGATGGACGGTTATAATTCACTTTGGCTCCCCGGGACAGACCATGCAGGTATAGCAACCCAGAATGTTGTAGAAAAACAGCTTAAGGCCGAAGGGACAGACCGCCACACCCTCGGAAGGGATGCCTTTGTAAAGAGGGTCTGGCAGTGGAAGGAAGAATATGGAGGAAGGATAATCCACCAGTTAAAGAGGCTTGGTGCATCCTGTGACTGGGAGAGGGAGAGGTTCACTATGGATGAAGGCCTTTCAAAGGCAGTAAGGGAGGTCTTTGTGAGGCTCTATGAAGAGGGACTTATATACAAAGGGGATTATATAATTAACTGGTGCCCGAGGTGCCGAACAGCACTTTCTGACCTCGAGGTAGAACATGAAGAGACCCATGGAAAACTCTATTATATAAGATATCCACTTAAGGAAAGAAAGAAATCAATAATAGTCGCCACCACGAGGCCGGAGACAATGCTCGGAGATACTGCAGTTGCTGTCCATCCTGAGGATAAAAGATATAAAGGGCTTGTTGATAAGAATGTCCTCCTCCCGATTGCAGAAAGATTGATACCTGTTATCACAGATTCCTTTGTGGACCAGGAATTCGGTACTGGTGCAGTCAAAGTGACCCCTGCACATGACTCTGATGATTTCGAAATAGGGCTGAGACATAACCTCCCTGCCCTGAAGGTTATGGATGAAGACGGGAGGATGAATAACGAGGCTGGAAAATATAAAGGACAGGACCGGTTTGAGTGCAGGGAGAACCTGCTCAGAGACCTCAGGGCAGGAGGATACATAGAAAAGATAGAAGACTATACACATTCTGTCGGACACTGTTACCGCTGCATGACCGCTGTTGAACCCTATCTTTCCAAACAGTGGTTTGTAAGAATGAAAGACCTTGCAAGACCTGCCATCGAGGCAGTACGCGAAGGAAAGATAAGATTAATACCGAAGGGCTGGGAGAATAGCTATTTCGACTGGATGCTGAAGATCAAGGACTGGTGCATCTCAAGACAGATATGGTGGGGGCATAGAATACCTGCATGGCACTGTGAAGACTGTGGAGGGATTACTGTTGACAGGGTAGCCCCGGTTGAATGCAGGCACTGTAAAAGTAACAATATAAAACAGGAAGAGGACGTCCTCGATACATGGTTCTCCTCTTCACTCTGGCCATTCTCTACACTCGGCTGGCCTGAGGATACAAAGGAACTAAGGACATTCTATCCCACAACTGCCCTCGTCACAAGCTTCGATATCATCTTCTTCTGGGTTGCGAGAATGATAATGATGGGACTGAAATTCATGGGAGATGTCCCTTTCAGGGATGCCTATATCCATGCCCTTGTAAGGGATTCAGAAGGACAGAAGATGAGTAAATCTAAAGAGAATATAATCGATCCCCTCGTTATGATAGATAAATACGGGACAGATTCCTTCCGTTTCACACTTACTGCATTTGCCTCACAGGGAAGGGATATCCGCTTTTCAGAGGAGAGGGTTGAAGGCTACAAACACTTCTGTAACAAGATATGGAATGCCTCGAGATTCGTATTCATGAACATACCTGAAGACTTCAGACCCCAGACACCCGACTCCCGACTACTGACTTTACCAAACCGCTGGATACTAAGCAGGCTCAATCATGTCATAAGAGAGGTAAGGAAATCCCTCGAGGATTACAGGTTCAATGAAACTGCAAGCAGTATATACCAGTTTATCTGGCATGAATTCTGTGACTGGTATCTTGAAATGGCAAAACCTGCACTCTCAGGAGATGGGAAAGAGAAGGAAGAAACCCTGAACTGTTTAACCCATATACTCGACATCTCATTAAGATTACTCCACCCCTTTATGCCCTTTATAACAGAGGAGATCTGGCAGTATCTTCCTGACCGCAATAGTGAAAGTATAACAATAGCAGAGTTCCCCGAGGAAATCTCTGATTATTCCAACCCAAGGGCAGAAGAGGAAATGTCGGTTTTAACAGCAGCTATCATAGGGATAAGGAATATAAGAGGTGAAATGAATATCTCTCCATCCCTCGAACTTAATGCCCTTATAAGAACTAAGGAAGACAGGACGAATGAGATACTCCAGAGGAATCTCCTCTATATTGAAAAACTTGCAAGGGCACATGATATCAGGATCGGGAAGGACATCCAGAAACCGAGGATGTCTGCAACCACTGTATCAGAAGGGATGGAGATCTATGTGCCAATGGAGGAAATCCTGAATGTAGATAGTGAACGGTCGAGACTTAAAAAGGATCTTGAGAAATTAGAGAAGGATATGGCCCTTCTTTCAAAAAAACTCACGAATGAAGATTTCCTATCAAAGGCTCCTAAGGAAGTTGTGAATAAAGACAGGACAAAATATAGCACCCTGGCTGAAAAGGTGAAGAGACTGAAGGATAGTATTGAAAAATTAAAACTTATGGAGAAGGAGGCAGCACTATGAAAAAAGGTGAAAAGGTAACATTGAAGAAAGAGGAGGTAAGTAACATTTCTGCTCAGACAGTAGAAGTCAATCAGGGAAGGGTAGAGATCGTAGAGGCAGAGAATGTGACCATGAACCAGGCAAGTGCCAGGTCTATTGAAGGGAGTCATGTCGAAGTTACCCAGGGTCTTGCACTTTCCATCGATGGTGACAGGATAGACCTCAGGCAGGGAGGTTCCCTTCTCATGAGGGCTAAAGATATCACTATCAGCCAGGGTGGTGCCGGCCTTATAGCCGCAACAAAGGCGAATATCCAGTTTGGCGGCGCCCAGATAATGCTTGCCAGGGATGAAATAGTGGTAGAACAGGGAGGGGCAGTTTTCATGGCTGCAAATAAGATAAAGGCAAACAAATCTATTGCAGCAGTAATGATCGCAAATAGCGTTGAAGGAGATGTTAAAACACTCTTTGACTGGCGCTCTGCCCTCGCCTTCGGCCTCGCCTTCGGCGGGCTCACAGGGCTGGCGATGTTACTAAGAAAGAAAAGATAGTTCAAAAGAATGTAGGGCAAGGCTTTAGCCTTGCATTAAGCAACCCTAAAGGGTTGCCCTACAAATCTTATATTGCTATTTTGTAAACCACCATTAAAATAGCCGAGGCATCCAGCCTCGATTAGATAACTGGAAAAGCATAATGTATCCCTATAACGTAATCAGATCTGCAGTAATAAAGGCCCTTGAAGAGGACATCGGCCCTAAAGATATAACAACTTCAGCTATAGTTCCTGAAGACCTTGAGGCTAAGGGAATAATTACCGCAAAGGAGGATCTTGTTCTTGCAGGGATGAGGGTTCCCTCTGAATGTTTCAGGACCCTTGATCCTGAGATTATCTTTAAAGCAAGATTCAGGGATGGCGATTCGATAAAGGTCGCAAAGGGATCTCCGACCGGAAAGATAGTTGCAGAGATAAAAGGTAATGCCCGGGCAATCCTTATGGCCGAGAGGGTTGCACTTAATTTCCTTCAAAGGCTCTCAGGGATTGCAACACTCACAGCCGAATATGTAAAGAGGGTTAAAGGCCTGAATGTCAAAATCCTTGATACGAGAAAGACTACCCCGGGGTTAAGATCGCTTGAGAAATATGCGGTAAGGATGGGAGGGGGATTCAATCACCGTTTTGGACTATATGATGCTGTTCTCGTAAAGGATAATCATATCGCTTTATCCGGCAGTATCAGGAAGGCATTAGAAAAGGTAAAGAAAGAAACTTCCCATACAACAAAGATAGAGGTTGAGACAAAAAGCATAAAAGAGGTTAAAGACGCCCTTACAGTAGGCGTAGATATAATCATGCTCGATAATATGGATTTAGAGACAATAAGAAAAGCTGTTAAGATGATAAAAGGCAAGGCATTGGTAGAGGCATCAGGAAATATAAATCTCGATAATGTGAGGAAGATAGCAGAGACAGGGGTTGATCTTATTTCTATCGGTGCAATTACCCATTCGGCCCCTGCCGTAGATATCAGTCTTGAAATAGAACGTTTATAATTTCCCCTTGATCCCTTGACCCCTTGACCCTTTAAATCCTGATTCTAAATAGTCTCTCACCGACCTTATCGAGCAGAACTCCCCGCACATAGTACATACATCAGAATCAACAGGGATGCTCTCATTCCTCATCTTCCTCGCCTTATCAGGATCTAAAGAATTAGAGATCTGACCCTCCCAGTCGAGATTCTTCCTCATCCTGGAAAATTCATTGTCCCTCTCTATTGCACCCTTAACACCCTTAGCAATGTCAGCAGCATGGGCTGCAATCTTTGAGGCAAGGACACCTTCCTTTACATCTTCAACAGCAGGCAATCTCAGATGCTCTGATGGGGTAACATAGCAGAGAAAATCTGCACCTGCCGCTGCTGCTATCGCCCCTCCAATAGCACCAGTTATATGGTCATAGCCAGGGGCAATATCCGTTACAAGCGGCCCGAGCACATAGAACGGCGCACCTTTACATATCTCTTTTTCAAGTCTGACATTCCTTTCTATCTGATTAATCGGTACATGACCGGGTCCTTCTACTATTACCTGTACCCCTGCATCCCAGGCCTTTTCGGTAAGCTCTCCCAATGTCTTAAGCTCATGTATCTGTGCCCTATCAGTAGCATCTGCAAGGCAGCCCGGTCTCAGGCCATCCCCAAGGCTTAATGTGAGATCATATCTCCTTGCTATATCGAGAAGGCGATCGAAATTTTCGTAAAGAGGGTTCTCCCTCTCGTTATAAAGCATCCATTCTATAAGAAAGACCCCTCCCCTGCTCACAACATCAAGGAGCCTTCCATCCTCCCTGAGTATCTCTATACCCTGAAGTGTTACACCGCAGTGGACTGTCACAAAGTCCACACCTTCCTTACCGTGTTCCTCAATTGTCCTGAAGATCTCATCGGCAGACATCCCGGCAATATGGCCTTTCTCTTCTACTGCAGCCACAGCCGCCTGATATATCGGGACAGTCCCTATTATTACAGGAGACCTTGCAAGTATCTCCCTCCTTATCTCCCTGATAGGCCCGCCTGTAGAAAGATCCATGATGGAATCTGCGCCTGCCAATACAGCCACCTCGAGTTTTTTTATCTCTTCTTCTATCGAGCAGTGGTCCTTTGATGTGCCTATATTCGCATTGATCTTAGTCCGAAGTCCCTTCCCTATCCCAAGAGGCCTTATATAACCATGTCTGTTATTCCTGACAACAACTATATTGCCTTCTTCTACGCCCTGACGGATGAATTCAGGCCCGACCCCTTCTGCCTTTGCAACCTCTATCATCTCTTCTGAGGTCCTGCCTGATTTTGCTAATTCCATCTTTGTCATGTTCTTTTTTTCCTATTTTTTAATATAAATACAATTTTATAAAATCTCCCCTAACCCCTCTTTGCTAAAGAGGGGGATAAAAGAATTTCCCCCTTCCTGCCTGTCGGCAGACAGGTGGAAAAGGGGGATGGAAGGGGATTTTCTAATTTTGCAATCTGGATTCTATAATCCTCAATAATTGTCTTATGCCTCTCACAAAACTCATACGGCGACCCTATCTGTGCATATATCATCTCCTCCTGCCAGTGGGCATTGAAGAGCCTGCATCCGGTGTCATCGCAGAACGGATCACCTGTGATATGATAAAAGATTGCCTGTGCAAGGTATCCCTTCATCACACCGGTTATCCTCGAATCTCCATAATCTATGAATCTTCCGTTAAATCTCTTCTTGAGTTCTGCAACATCCATGTCTCCCGAACCTGCAAATTGTTTAAGTATATAAAACTCTCTCGGCTTGGCCGGTGCCTCTACAATCCCTGAGGTAGATATAACAGAAGGCTGACCAAAGACCCCTGCCCTCAGATGATACCTCCTGTCATAATCATCCCATGTCACGACCAGCCTGTCAGTAATTACTATATGGAGATGTCCGGATACCTTCTCTTCCTTTTTAATTGCCGGATAAAGAATACTCTGCAGTCTTATGCCGTCATAAAAGAGGCCGGCAGCGCCGGACAGGGGGTTGAGGATTTTCCTCTTTTCATGATCTATCTCACCGTAGATTGGGTCGGGATTAAGCCCCTCCTTCATGGGGTTTAATACCTTTATTCCTGCAAGCCTCCCTGCAAGAATATCCAGTCCTGAATTGATTCCACTAACGCTATGAGTGAAGAAATCCTTCCTCCTTTCAACTTCGATATCACGGAAGGTCCCTCTTACATAACCGAGGAGGGCATCGAAGTTGATCTCTGGAAAATCACAACTATAAATATAGATATGTTTTAAAGGGTTTTCCATTAATCTCCCCTATAATTACCTGCTTACCACCGCAAGCTTCTCCTTGACAACCTCTGCACCCTTCTTTCCTGAAAGGAGCATTGCACCGAAGGTAGGACCCATCCTCGGAAGTCCATAGAGGGTGCTCACAGCCATCCCCATCACAACAAGCCCCGGATGTGCCTCTCCTGTATATTCCACAACAAGGTCTTCGGACCTTTCGACCCACATTGCACCAAAGCCCTTTGTCTTTATAAGGCCCCTCTCCTCAAGCTTCGAGACAACACAGGCATCATGCCCTGTAGCATCTACAACGATTTTGGATTCCAGTGCAACCGGGTCAACACAGGTTATCTCCCTCGGAAGTGCAGCAACAGGTGTCCAGTTTATAACAACACCTGCAACCCTGTTACCTTCCCTTATGACTATATCATCAAACTTAGTCATATTTATTATCTTCACCCCTGCATCGCAGGCTGATGCAATAAGCCTCGAACAGGCATGAGGGCCATCTGCCATGTAAAGCCCTTCAATTACCTCTTCATAGGGAATTCCTAATTCATCAAGAACTTCCTGACCGGGTGACCTCACAGTAATTTTATTCATGAGATAACCACCTATCCAGAACCCTCCACCGAGGTAGTTATTCCTTTCGATAATTAGTGTCTTAAGTCCGCTCGCAGATAGTTCCTTCCCTGCCATGAGACCGCTCGGTCCTCCGCCGATTATTATCACATCACTTTCTACATACTCAATGAAGGTCTTTGCAAAACCCTCAACTATCGCCCTTGTTACCTCCTTCTCACCCACATCACTGAATATCTTCTTTTCCATTTAAACCCTCCTTCAAAGTTATTAATATCGTCATTCCTGCCCGTAATAAAGTACGTCGTACTTTTTTGTCATGCCCGAAGTTCTTAATCGGGCATCCAGGTTTTCCCATGAAACCTGTCCTCGTGAAAACGGGGAACGGGAATGACAAAAAAATGACTGTATTTCATCATAAAACAAAAATCCCGCATCCCCAAGGGAGATACGGGAAATAAAAGGCCCGTAAATTAGTAATCACTGCCTTTCATCCCTTTCCCTACGCTGGCATTACCCAGATCAGGTTCACAGGGTTATCCCGGTTATTCCGGGACTCTCAGCAAAAGCTCCCCCAGGGTTAAGATTAAATTAAACCAAAATTCAGGTTATGTCAAGGACTATCTTGAGGAGATTTTCATCCTTTTAATGGTATAATACGTTATATCCTATGCCTTATCATCTCAGGAAATCCCTCGGCCAGCATTTCCTTTTAGATAATAACATAATAAACAAGATATTGAATACCGCAAACCTTAGACCTGCGGACCTGGTTGTTGAAATAGGACCCGGGGCTGGTATGATGACAAGAATGATAGGGGAAAGGGTTAGAAAGGTCATAGCAATCGAGATAGATAAGACTCTCATTGATAATCTCAGAAAAGACCTATCCGGACATCCAAATATAGAGATAGTAAATGCCGATGCCCTTCATTATTCCTATGAGGATATTGAAGAGCGATTCAAGGTAATAGCAAACATACCTTATTATATCACCACCCCCATACTGTTCCGTCTGATGGATGTGCGTAAATCAATACAGGGTATGACCCTTATGGTCCAGAAGGAGGTGGCTGAAAGGATAACCGCCAGGCCGGGAGGTAAAGACTATGGGGTGCTCTCCGTTGCAATCCAATATTATTCTGTCCCTGAGATAGCCTTTATTGTCCCGAGGGGTGCTTTCAGGCCGCCTCCAAGGGTAGATTCAGCCCTGATCCATATTGAAATCCTTCAGGAACCAAGGATAAAGGTGAAGGATGAATCCTTTTTCTTCAGGGTAGTCAGGATGTCTTTCTCACAGCGGAGGAAGACCCTTATGAATTGTCTCAAGCAACTCGGTCTTAAGAAAGATATCCTTGACAAGGCATTCGCCTCTCTACAGATAGATTCAATGAGAAGGGCTGAGACCTTAAGTATCGAGGAATTCGGCCTCCTCTCCGATTTTTTATTGGTTGAAAGTTTTTAAAATAGTGATTGACGAAGAATTTGTGTTGATGTATTTTAAATAAAATCTATGGTAAGGGGAGGTTTATGGAACCACTGATGTGCCCTTTCTGCGGAGGGACAAATATTATAGAGGCAGAAGAAAGTAAGATTGAACTGGATGCAGGATACTGGATTATATATCACTGGGCCTGCCTTGATTGCCATGAGACATTTGATAAGGTAGTTGCAACACCTACCGGAGAAATCTATGAAGAGGACGAGCACTGGAGTTAAAACCACTATATTCTATACAACCCTTAAGTCCCCTGTTGGAACCATCTATATCACCTTTACAAAAAATGGCGTTTCAAGGATTGATTTAAACATCGGTTCAGAGAAAAACTTTATAAAAGACTTCGGAGATAGTTTAAAAAATGTGGTTAAAAAAAATCACAGGGGAATACCCCAACTCAAGAAGGCTCTCAGGGCTTATTTTTCTCCTGATGGGAAACAACCCTCTTTTAAGTATCCGATAGACCTGCTTGAGGGAACTCCTTTCGAAAGGAAGGTCTGGCACATGATAAAGAAAATCCCATATGGAAAGGTAGTCTCATATAAAGATATCGCCATGAAGATCGGAAAACCAAAGGCGGTAAGGGCTGTAGGATCGGCCTGCGGGAAAAATCCGCTTCCAATTATTATACCCTGCCACAGGGTTATTGCTAAGGATAAGGGCCTCGGAGGTTATTCCCCGGGGATAAAGATTAAGAGAAAACTTCTTGAAATAGAAGGGGTTAATATATAAGATAAGACTATGGGATGGACTATATCATTCAGACTGAAACCCGGCGAAGAGATTATTGATACATCCAGAGAGGCAGATAAAGGGATTATACAGCCTGTCTATTCCATAGTACTCACAAACCAGAGAGTCCTTTTCAACTTCGTCCCCATGAGCAGTCCATTCCTTGGAAGCTCGATATGGAATTCATTTACCTATAATGAGATCTCAAGGGTAGAGGTTGCACACCGCCTTCTTATCAAATACCTCAGGGTAAAAACACCAATAAGGGACTATTATCTCAATGTAAGTAACCCTGACTACTGGGCAGAAAAGATAAAGGATTTCAAGGAGAAATTTTCTGAACATTTACAATGAAACTTTTCGGACGGTATCTCTTAGAAAAGGGAAAAATCACAAGAATCGACATAATCCGAGCGAGAGAACTCCAGAGGATGCACAATAAATCATTTTTCGAGATCGTTCTCGAGAAAGGCTTTATGAAAAAGGAAGATATTGCAAGGGTCCAGACCATCCAGGAAGAAACCAATAAACCCTTCGAGGATATAGCAGTGCATGAAGGAATAATCACTTCCCTGATGAGGGACAAGATTATCGATGAAATGGAGAGAAACCATATGTATTTCGGTGAGGCACTTGTAATAAACGGCGCAATATCCAAAGAAGAACTGATAAAGGAACTGAAGGAATTCAACCTTATGGTAATAAAGGAACAGATGAAAGAAGGCAGATGATACATAGAGGAGGATTTCAGGAATAAAAGGTCAGAAGGATTATGAAGAACTAAGGAGGCTCGCCTTATCCTCAGGTGCATCTTTCTTCGGAACAGGACATATCGAAGATCTGAAATCCCATTTTGATCACCTTTCCATTGAAGATACAGAGGGCCTTTCATGGGGAATATCAATGGGGATAAGGGTCTCTGAAAGGGTTCTCAGGGCAATCACCGACCATCCTACCCGCCATTATCTCCATCATTACAAAACAATAAATTACCTCCTCGACCATATCGCATTAAAGATTACCCTCGCTATCGAATCGATGGGATCTCAGGCCCTCCCTATCCCTGCATCCCAGATAATAGACTGGGATAAGCAGACAGCCCACCTAAGTCACAAGATGATTGCATTAAGGGCAGGTATCGGCTGGATCGGAAGAAATAACCTCCTTGTCCACCCTAATTA
>CAKKRL010000178.1 GCA_919902655.1 Thermodesulfovibrionia bacterium | reverse complement strand
ATCAATCAATCAATCAATCAATCAATCAATCAATCAATCAATCAATCCTTTATTTTAAAAGAGAGGGATCATGTTTTCAGAACATAAACATATCCCTTCATCAGGGAAGGTCATGAGAGGCATTAGATCCCTTACAGCCAAGTACATCCTTATCGGCCTTACGGTCGTCTTCTTAATTGCCATTTTTACAGTTATCTCTTTTCTGTTTACAGAATATATAAAAAACGACGCAACAAGAGTGAATATCGCAGGCAGGGAGAGGATGCTGAGCTTTAAGATGGCCTGGCTCCTGAACAAGGCCAGGACTGAGAAGGCAGAGGAGAGGACAAGGACCCTGAGTTATCTCAGAGATGATATTATCCCTCTATTTGAAGAGAGCTTCTTTGCCCTGAGGGACGGGAGCGAAAAATACGATCTAAAACCTCCAAACAGACAGGAGATAGCTGACTATGCTGACGGAGTTATTGTAAGATGGCAGACAGATATAAAGCCATTGATAATAAAATCAGCAGGAGAGATCGAAAAGGGGGAGAATGTTTCAGTCCAGACATATAATACCGCCATAAACTCTTTTGTGGATGAAATAAATACCTTTGTAAGTTATCTTGTTGCGGATTACGAAAAGGAGTTAAGAATTTATGGAAGACTCAGGATTTCAGTATTGATTCTGTCCGTCCTCGTCTTTGTTGCCATGGGATTAATGGTAAGGAAGTGGCTTGTCATACCGATCATAAGACTCAGGGATACAGCGAAGGAGATTGAGAAGGGGAACTTCGATGTCATGCTTGATATAAAGAGCAGGGACGAGATCGGCCTCCTTACAGGAAGCTTTAATCGTATGTCCAGGACCCTCCAGATGCTCTTTAACGAGAAGTTAAGACATATAAAAGAGGTCCTGGCCCTTGCGGATTCATCGAATATTCTGAATTCCCTGCCAATGTCGGAAAACATCTTAGAAACTGTATGTAATGTTGCAGTGAGGAACTTTGATTTAAAAATGGCATGGATAGGAATTGTTGAGGAAGGGAATTACGATGTTAATCCTGTTGCACATGCAGGCTCGGAGGAGGGCTATCTCTCTGATGTAATGTTTACATGGAATGATTCACCGGATGGCACAAAGACAACCTGCATAGCCCTGAGAACAAAGCTCCCTGAGATCATAAATGATGTATATAATTTCCCTGTTGATACATACTGGAAGATAGAGGCCATGAAAAGAGGTTACCGTTCTTTACTCTCATTACCGCTTATTTCCTCTGAGGGCAGGACAATAGGTGTATTAAACCTGTATAGCAGTGAGCAGAACTATTTTTCTGAGGAAAGGACGGAGCTCTTTCATACCTTTGCAAACCAGGCAGCCATATCCATCGAGAACAGAAGGTATGTTGAAAGGCTCGAAGAAAACATAGATGCCTGTGCCCGCGCCCATGAAGAAATTAAACATTTATATCAGAACTATGAGGGCCTTGTTAACTCTGTTGATGGTATTGTATGGGAGGCAGATGCAGAAACCTTCCAGTTTCTATTCGTGAGCAAAAAGGCCGAGAAAATCCTCGGTTATCCTGTTGAACACTGGCTTGCCAACCCATTATTCTGTAAAGACCACATCCATCCGGAAGACAGGGAATGGGCCATTGGATTCTGTGCAAAGGCAACATCAGAAAAAAAACCTCACGAGCTTGAATATAGGGCGGTTGGTCCTGATGGTCGTGTAATCTGGCTAAGGAACGTTGTAACCGTATTTGTTGAGGACGATAAACCCGTAAAGTTGCGGGGGGTAATGATAGACATTACCAATTATAAGAGATCAGAAGAGCAGATACGAAATCTCTCCCTCGCTGTTGAACAGAGCCCGAGCACAGTGGCGATTACTGATAAAGAGGGAAATATCGAGTATGTGAACCCGAGGTTCACAGAGATAACAGGATATCTCCCCGGGGAGGTGATAGGGAAGAATCCGAGGATATTGCAATCAGGTAAAACCCTTCCGGAGGTTTATAAAAACCTGTGGGAGACCATTACCTCGGGAATGGAATGGAGGGGGGAATGGCTTAATAAGAAAAAGAGCGGAGAGTTCTACTGGGCCTCTGTAAGCATTTCGCCAATAAAAGACAAGAATGGGAAGATTACCCATTTCCTGGCAGAAGAGGTTGATATTACAGAAAGGAAAAATGCAGAAGAGGCGTTAAGAGAATATAGCGAGAGACTTAAGGAACAGTTCAGGATTGTAGCCAGTGCAAAGCAGGAGTGGCAGGATACATTCGATAATATCACAGACCTGATCTTTATCCATGACAGGGACTACATAGTCTTAAGGGCTAACAGGGCCTTTGCGAAATACTTCGGACTCTCGCCAACCGAGATGATAGGAAAGAACTGCCATGAACTTTTCTTCGGAAAAGACTCGCCTGTACTGAGCTGCCCTTCTGATATTGCAATGGATGAAGGACAGGAGGTAACAACTGAGGTCTTCATGCCGAGAACAAGCAGGATATTCAGGATGTCCTCATTCCCCTTTTATATTAGTGAAAGGGATGTCCACTCCTTTATCTGTATAGCAAGGGATATCACAGAGGAAAAAGACAGGGAGATGCGCCTTGCCATGAGTGAAAGACTTGCAACCCTCGGGCATGTGGCTTCAGGCATAGCCCATGAGATAAATAACCCACTTGCCTCTATTGCAGGCTGTGCAGAAGGGCTTCTGACGAAGGTCAAGAAAGGCCAGTATGACCCTGTTTTATGCGAAAAATATTTAAATGTAATAGAGGAAGAGATCCTGAGATGCAAAAACATTACTACATCTATGCTCTCCTTTGCGAGGAAGACTACCTATGAAAAGAGGGAAGTAAATATTAATGACCTGCTCGATAAGACCCTTGAGATAATAGGATTCCAGGGGAGGATTAAGGATATAGAATTTGTGAGGAATTATAAAGAGGATATATCGAAAATTCCTGGCTCTGAGGGTGAACTAAGACAGGTATTCCTAACTATAATCACAAACGCCCTCGATGCGATGGAGGATAGGGGCAGGCTTACAATAGAAACAGGCATAGAAGGTGAAAAGGTGTTCATAAAAATCACTGATACAGGCCCTGGCATACCATCAGAGATTAAAGAGAAGATCTATGACCCCTTCTTCACAACAAAATCTGAAAAGGGTGGAACAGGGCTCGGTCTTTCAATCGCCCAAAGAATAATCAATAACCATAATGGCAATATAGATGTTACATCAGAGACAGGGAAGGGAACGACCTTCAGGATAATACTGCCTTCAACACACCCCTAACCCCTCTTTTTAGGGGGGGATTATTAATAGGGTACCTTCTTATTTAATATATGTCTTAGTCTTTTTATGACTTCCCGGTAAACCTCTTCATCCCTTCTGAATCCAACCTTTATCACATAGACCAGGACCTTATCTTTTTTAATGTCGTATACAACCCGATATTGGCCGACCCTCAATTTCCATAATCCCTTGAGATTCCCTTTAAGTGGTTTACCATAGCCTTCTGGTTCTATCGTCAACTTCTTCCTGATAGACTTTATAATCCTTTGCTGGTCTACCCTATCAATGTCCTTAAAGTCTTCTTCAAAGACAAGTTCATCGACCAAGACTGTATACACTATCGCAGTCCGATCCTTCTCTCTGCTTCTTCAAGTGTTATCGCCTTTCTGTCTTTTCTCTCAAGTCGTTCTCTGGCGATATTTCCCAGAACAATATCCTCTGCCTCTTCTATTACCTGTTCAATTTTTTCATACTCATCATAATCTATAATAATTCCGACAGGTTTGTTCCTTTTTGTGAGGATTACCCTGTGCTTTTTAATCTCCTTAAGGACATCAGCTGCCTTTGTCCTTAACTCTGCAATACCGATAAGGGCTGTATCCTCCTTTACAGTTATCACCTGAATCACCTCCTTAATTGATACATTTAACCATACATTATAATTAGTCAGTTGTCAATGGAATAATTAAGCATTGGTCAAAGGGTCAAAAATACAAATCAGGCAAATTGCCTTCTGAATAGGGAAATATGCCTGATAAATAAGAAAGAACCTCTCTCGTATTTCAATAATATCAATAATTTCCATCCTGGCATGCTCCTTGCTTTCAATGACTGATTAGATTCTAATTTGCCCGGAATGAAATATGTTCAGGAGGGAGGAGGTGAGCTTATGGCAAAGAACCTTCAGTTAGTTGTATTCAATGTCGGAAAAGAACTTTACGGGGTGGGTATAGACTCGGTTAAGGAGATTGTAAGGGTCCCTGATGTAACCGAGGTGCCTGATTCTCCGGAGTTTCTTGAAGGTGTTATAAACCTGAGGGGAAGGGTGGTGCCTGTTATTGATTTAAGAAAGAGATTGAGACTTAATGGGGCTGAGAGGACAAAATCGACGAGGGTGCTTATAACCGGGAATAGTGGCAGTATTGTGGGTCTCCTTGTTGATTCGGTCTCAGAGGTTATTAAAATTCAGCCTGATGCTATAGAAGACCCTCCGGAAATGATTTCTGCTATAGGTGTTGAATATATTACAGGTGTGGCGAAGATAGAGGAGAAGCTGATAATAATCCTTAACATAAAGAAGGTACTGAGTGTTGAGGAGATGAAAAAAATCGGGAACACAGTTGACAGGGCAGTAGAGCCTGTAGCTGTGTAAGATGAATAAAAATTAATTTAAAAGGAGGTCGCCATGAATTTAATAAATAACCTGAAAATAAAGAATAAGCTTTTCCTGATGCTTCTTCTCCCGATAGCTTGCCTGCTTTATTTCTCACTCA
>CAKKRL010000177.1 GCA_919902655.1 Thermodesulfovibrionia bacterium | reverse complement strand
TAAATTGAGTCAGGGGACGAATAAACTTATAAAGAAAGGGGCAAAACTCGTAGAAAATGTTGATGACATCCTTGAAGAGATCCTCCCGCAGATGGGGAAGAGAAAACGGGATATCCCCAAGCCAGAATTGACTCAGGAAGAAGAGATAATTTATAATCTGCTCTCAGATGAACCGAAACATATCGATACCATAAGCAGGGAAAGCAGATTGACTTCTAATAAGGTATTGGGTATTCTTCTCGGAATGGAGATAAAGGGAGCTGTCAGGCAGCTTCCCGGAATGAGTTTCGTGGTAATGTGATATGAAATCGCTTGTTATAGTTGAATCGCCTGCGAAGGCAAAGACAATCAATAAGTTCCTCGGGAAGTCTTTTATCGTTAAGGCCTCTGTGGGGCATGTGAAGGACCTTCCTAAAAAGGAGTTAGGGGTTGATGTAGAAAAGAATTTCCGGCCGAAATATGTGACAATCCAGGGAAAGGGGAAAATATTAGGAGAGATAAAGAAGGCAGCCAAAGAATCAGATTCTGTTTATCTCGGTCAGGACCCTGACCGTGAAGGAGAGGCAATCGCATGGCATATTGCTGAGGAACTTGATGACAATAACAAAAAGGTCTATCGTGTCCTTTTTAATGAGATCACCCAGAAGGCTGTCTTAGAGGCCATAAAGAATCCCGGCAGGATAGACCATAACAAGGTAGATGCCCAGCAGGCGAGAAGGATAATGGACAGGCTTGTGGGTTATCTGATAAGCCCCATTCTGTGGAAAAAGGTGAGGAGGGGACTGAGCGCAGGAAGGGTCCAGTCTGTTGCTGTAAGGCTCGTCGTTGACAGAGAAAAGGAGATAAAGGCATTCATCCCGCAGGAGTACTGGTCATTAACAGCACATCTTGAGGGTAAGAATCCACCACTGTTTACAGCTAAACTAAGGGAGAAAGATGGCAGGAAGGCAGAACTAAAAAATAAAGAGGAGACAGAGAAGATACTTAAGGCCCTTGACAGGGAGACCTTTTCAGTAAAGTCCATAGAGAGGAAAGAGAAGAAGAGATACCCTGTCCCCCCCTTTACAACGAGTACGCTACAGCAGGAGGCAGTAAGAAAGCTCAGATTTTCTGCAAAGAAGACGATGCTCATAGCACAGCAGCTTTATGAAGGTCTTGATATCGGACCGGAAGGGGCTCAGGGACTTATTACATACATGAGGACAGATTCAGTCAGGGTATCGAAAGAATCTCAGGAAGAGGCGAAGGACTATATAAGCAAGAAATTTGGTAAAGATTATATTCCGCAAAAACCTCCGGCATATAAAAGTCGGAAAAGTGCGCAGGAGGCCCATGAGGCCATCAGACCGACATCTGTTGTAAGGGAACCTGAGAAACTCAAGAACTTTCTTACAAAAGACCAGTTAAACCTCTACAGGCTTATCTGGAACAGGTTCGTTGCAAGCCAGATGAACCCTGCTGTTCTCGACCAGACAACTGTTGATATAAAGGCCGGGGGATATACATTCAGGGCAACAGGTTCTACTTTGAAATTCCCTGGTTTTACTGCCCTTTATACAGAAGGTATGGATGAGGACATTAAGTCCGAAGGATCCTCTGGAGAAGAAGAAAGACCGATCCCTGAACTTAAGGTTGGAGAGACACTCAATCTTATAAAGCTTGAACCAAAACAGCATTTCACCCAGCCTCCGCCGAGATATTCAGAGGCGACACTCGTCAAGGAACTCGAGGAGAAAGGGATTGGCAGGCCCAGCACATATGCAGCAATCCTCTCAACAATCCAGGAAAGGGATTATGTCAAAAAAGTAGAGAGCAGATTCCATCCCACCGAGCTCGGCCTTTTTGTGAATGACCTTCTTGTTGACAATTTCCCTGACCTCCTCGACCTTCAGTTTACAGCGAGGATGGAGGAGGAACTCGACAGGATAGAGGACGGAGGGATCAAATGGGTTCAGGCACTAAAGGATTTCTATGGCCCGTTCCATACAGATCTTGAGAAGGCAAAAAAAGGCATGAGGGATGTAAAGACAAAAGGGATTCCTACTGATACAGACATCTTCTGTGAGAAATGCGGGAAGAAGATGGTAATAAAATGGGGGAGGAACGGTCAGTTTCTTGCCTGCTCGGGATATCCTGAATGCAAGAATACAAAGCCCTTGAAGAGTGAGGATTCAGACATAGGCGCTCAGGTATCAGGAGAGGTCTGTGAGAATTGCGGTTCTCCGATGGTTATTAAAACGGGCAGATACGGAAAGTTCCTTGCCTGCAGCAGGTACCCTGAATGTAAAACAACAAAACCCTTAAGTACAGGTGTCAGGTGTCCTGAGGAGGGATGTATCGGTACGATCATTGAGAGGAGGACAAAGAGGGGTAAGGTTTTCTATGGCTGCAGCCAGTACCCTAAATGTAAGTTCGCCATCTGGGACAGACCGACCTCCCGGGAGTGTCCACAATGCGGTGCCACTTTCCTTGTGGAGAGGAAAGAAAATATTCTCTGTATTAAAAAGGGGTGTGGTTATAAAGAGGAGAAGGAATCATTAGTAACAGCATAAAAAAGTGAATGGTGAATAGTGAACAATTAATAGTTTCTCATGACAGGTATTCGCCGGTAACTGTTCACTGTTTTATTGCTCACCGGCTATCCCGAAGGGGTTATCACCATCAATCCTTACAAGCTTTATCTCCCCTTCGTCCTTGAAGGAAAAGATACCATTTCCCCTGTACCTCAGTTCCTTTCCCGAGCTTTCATACCACTTGCCTTCCCAGTTGACTGAAAGCTGGAGCAGATCCTCTTTGACCCTGGCCCACCTTGGAGTCAGGTTCAAAGAGATCTTTCCGTAAATACCGAAATCCCTCTTAATCCTTTCTTCAAAAGAATTAAAGTTTGAAGAGGGTTCACGGGAGATATGGCGCATGAAGGCTCCGGCATCTCTATTCTCATAGGCACTGTTGATGGCCGAGAGGACTTCTATTGCATCCTTGACCTTCAGGGATTCTGCACTCGGAGGCTTCACCGTCTTTTCTGAACATCCGAGTATAAGGACGATAGCAAGAATTACTATCTTCAATCGCCGGCCATTCATTGTCCTTTCCTACCATTTTTTATAAAGGTGTGTCAAGTCGAATATCGATGATGTACAGTAACGATACAAATCGATTGACATCTCCTTTATCGGCAGATATACTTTTTAATAAGATTAAGAGATGAGATTTTGAAAAAGAGGATTCTAAAACCAAAGGTCAGAAGGAAATGGATCGTGAAACCTGCAACAAAGGTACATTCAACCCGGAAAGGTGCAAAGGGATACAGCAGAAAGGTGCAGAAGAAGTTGGAGAAAGTAGGAATTTACAGTGAATCAGAACAGGATTTACATCAAACTCGGTAATAGCGTAGCCCACATGAAATATCCCGAATGGGGTAAAGGGACCGTAATCGAGGAGAAACATTCAATATTGTCGGGTGGTTTATGCTTTGTGAGGATCGTCTTTCAGGATGGCATAGAAAGGTCATTCATCAATGACCTCGATAATGAGGGCTGCTGCTACTATTTCGGTCTCAGGATCTGCTCCTGATCTTATCACCTGCCTTTTTAAGAAATTTTTCTCTCACAAACTTTTTTTCCTCTGTCCTGCTCTTAAATTCCCCGTTAAGTCTTCCCTTGAGGAGATGGCCGAGTATTTCCTTATAAAGGGGGCCGGGTTCTATCCCCATATCCTTGAGGTCGCTTCCACCCAGGCCCACCCTTGTCTTTTGCAGCTCTGTCAGATAAAGTGATATATACTTCTTCGATGTCTCATCCTTTGCCTTCGCCATTATGAAGAGGATTACCTCCAATGGGATTGGTCTGAGGATCTCATAGATACGGCTCGGCTTCATTCCCTTCTCCTTAAAGAATTCATGGAGGATAACCCTTGTATCTCCCCTTCCCCTGAGTATCTTCTCCTTTAACCTTTCAGGGATGGAGAGGCGACGGCAGACCTCTGCAACTTCATTGTCTTTTAGCTCATCAGTCATGCCCATAAAAAAGATCATCCACCTCTCTATCTCCTTCCCGAGGAAGAGAAGCTTGAACCAGGCAAGTGTCTCCTGAATACCCCCGAAGATAGATACAAGAGCCTTTGTGAGTGTAAGCCTCGGATGGATAAAACGGAGAAGGTCAAATTCAGCCATCTTTTTAATCGCCTTAAGCGGCTCTGCCTCAGAAAATATAAGGACAAGTTCACCGTAGAGCCTTGAGCCTGATAGTTTATGAAAGAGGTCCATCCTGACAGCAGTCTTTATCAGGTTGGTGGTATGTTTCCCTATCTTGAAGTTGAACCTCTGCTCGAACCTTATTGCCCTGAATGCCCTTGTGGGGTCTTCTATGAAACTCAGATTATGGAGTATCCTTATTATCCTGTCCTTCAGGTCCCTCTGCCCTCCAAAGAAATCGATAAGTGTGCCATAGTCTTCAGGATTCAGCTTGATAGACAGGGAATTGATTGTGAAGTCCCTCCTGTAGAGGTCTTTCTTTATTGAACTTACCTCCACTGTAGGAAGTGCTGCGGGGGATTTGTAATATTCTGTCCTTGCTGTTGCTATATCGAGTTTGAGTCCATCAGGGAGAAGGATTACGGCAGTCCCGAACTTCTGGTGGCTCTTTACCCTTGCAGAAAGATCTCTGGCAATACGGTTGGCAAAGGCTATCCCGTCACCTTCTATCACTATGTCAATATCGAGGTTCTCATATCCGAGGAGTATATCCCTCACAATCCCTCCTACGAGATAGGCTGAGAAGCCGAGGCCTTCGGCTACCGAGCCAACCTTCTTGAGGGTCTTAATAACACTCTCAGGGAGCCTGTCTTCCATTAACTGGGTAACATTCTTCATTAAACGGGATTCCTTCATCACCTCCTCGCCTGATATCCTGCCTTTTCTGAGAAGGTCTTCATGGAGTGCCCTCAGGAGGTCTGTCCTTGTAATGGCACCGAGCAACCTTGTCCCGTCAAGGACAGGCATGAACCTCTGGTTATGTTCTATCATTGTCTCCTCGATCTTACTCACAGGCGTGCCCAGTGCGGCGGTGTGTACATCTGTTGTCATGAGTTCAGAGACCCTTGTCGCTCCTAAATCATGGAAGAGGGACTTCTCCACAACCTCCCTTGAGATAAGACCGAGGAAGGCATCCCCTTTAAGCACCGGGAGCACATTTACCCCATAACGGGTCATTGTATCCTCTGTCTCCTGTATTGTTGCTGTTTCCTGTATGGTCATTACAGGGGATGTCATTATCTCTTTTGCTGTATCCTTTGACCTGATTGTTTTCCTCAGGACCTTGAGGATTCCGGATTCAACCTCATTGAGTGAAAGGTCCCTGATGGTTGCCGATGAAGCGGTATGATGGCCTCCTCCGCCGAATTCGGCTGCTACTTCTCCTACATCAACCTCAGGGATCCTGCTCCTTGCAACCAGATGGATTCTATCATCCATCCTCACTGTAACGAAGAGTACATCCAGTGCCTCCATATCCCTCATCTTATGGGTGATTACAGCGAGGTCGGCCATGTATTTATCCGTGGAGGCCATGGCGATTACAACCTTTACACCGCTTATTAAATAACTCTTTGCTGACTGGATGAGTTCGTTTAATAGACTTAACTGGTCACGGTCGAGTTCCCTCGTTATAAAATCAGAGACGGTCCTAAGGTCTGCACCCTTTGAGATAAGATAGGCAACTGCGATGAGGTCTCTTTCTGTAGTCGTTGGAAAGGTGAGCGAGCCTGTCTCTTCGTATATTCCGAGGGCAAAGATGGTTGCTTCCATGGGGGTAATTTCGTTATCCCTTTTTTTCAGGATTTCTACAAAGATTGTGGTTGTAGCTCCTACCTCTCCGATAAATTCCTCCTCGCCCCTTATATCACCTTCTATAAAGGGATGGTGGTCATAGATGTGGACCTTTAAATCTGATTCCCCGAGAATATCAGCGAATTTCCCTATCCTTCCGGGGCTCCTCGTATCCACAAGGATAAGCCTTGTTACATCCTGAAGATTTATATTCCTTATCTTTTCGAAGGGGAGGTCGTAGCGGGTTTTAGCAAAAAAATCCCTGAGACCTTTCTCCTGTGAGCCGGAGAAAATGACCTTTGCCTCCGGATATAATTTTTTTGCAGCAACCATTGAGGCCATTGCATCGAAATCTGCATTTATATGGCTTGTTATAATATCCATGATTAATATTAGCACACCGACAGGTTTTTTAAAACTCTCTATATTGAGTTGACATAAAC
>CAKKRL010000176.1:21096-26197 GCA_919902655.1 Thermodesulfovibrionia bacterium | reverse complement strand
AGGGCTACCTCAAGGATAAGGGTAGCCGAGGCAGTAGCAAATACACCGAGGTAGAGCACTTAATAATATGGTTACCTGTTATTTAAAATAATCCCTAAAAGGTCTCTTTAACAGAATTGGACAATTTTTCCATATTATACAGACCCCATTTTTTGTCCATATTACCACAAAATACGGGATAAGACCACATTCAGGATTTTGATTTCATTCATTTTCTTATTTTCAAAGCTTTGGGAGTGTGCTATATTTACGTCAAGGACCCGAAAAATACTGGGTCGGTGTAATAATTGTTATGGCTCAAAAGGTAGGTAAAAATGAAAAAAATGTTATTAATTATTCCTGTATTGGTACTCGCACTATGGTGGTTTAAGGACCCAACTATCAGCGCACCAAATAGCGATGTTAGCTTTGGTTATATTGTTAAATACTCAGGTAATAGTAGTCGAAGCGACAATCTCCCAATGCTCGTAGCCCTTCACGGCAATGGAGATACTGCTGAGAATTTCTATAATACAGCCTTAGATCAGTTATATGTCCCTGCACGAATTGTTTTGATTAAAGGTCCCCTATCCGGCAATGCTTGGCCATGGACCGCTGCTGATTTTGCCCAATATGGAAAATCCTTAAGTGAAGCAATAGAGTTGCTCGCACTTAAATATCCAACAATAGGGAAACCGATCCTGATAGGTTTTTCTGGCGGAGGCACGATGGCCTATTATCAAGCCGCAAAACATGGCAATAGTTATTCTTATATTTTTCCAGTATCCGGCCAGCTATCCAATGGGGTTCTTGGTGATGAATCTTTTAGAACAGGAGCTGAAGTTTTTGCCTTTCATGGCAGAAGCGACGACGTAATTTCAATCAGCGGAGGAAAGATCGCTGTAAATATTTTGCGAGCAAATGGTGCCAACGTAGAGTTTACTGAGTTTGCTATTGGTCACCATGGTATATTCACTGATATGAAAACTAAAATTACTCAGACTGTCGAACAAAAATTGAAGAGTCTGAATTAGCATTACCTATAACAACCGCTTCAATTTGGACGCGCAACATTCCCGCGCCATTTAAGCCGGGCGTTAGACTCAAAAAAAATATGAAGTTAGCTATTGTTGTAACTTTAATAATAATTTTAATCGGGTGCACCAATACGGTTCTGTCCCAAAACAGCACTTCGGAATCTAATACTAATTTTTCAGTTGATGCATATGAACAAATCTCTTCAGGTATGACACGTACAGAGACAAGAAACAGGTTGGGCGATCCGGCAGCTATACGAACAGATAGCTATAGCTTGCCAAAAGGTCCCTTTTGGGGTCCGCAGGAAGGGATTGACATAAATGCATTGGATGGTCTGAGACGTTACGAGGAATGGCAATATGAACATAAAAATACTGTCTATCTTATTTGGTTTGGAGACCCTGTAATAGAGAAAAATGCCTGGCGTGTGATTGGTAAAACTTCCTATCCAAAGGGAGCGAAATTTTAAGTCTAATAAAGAAATCCAGTGGACGCGGTATAACCGCCCTGCTGATATAGGTCGTTATCTGACATAAGATGAAGATGATCATAATACATTTACGACGTCACATCCTAAGTTTATTTATAATTACTGGAATCTGTATTGCATTTATTAGTACGGGCAATACGCAGGAACCAGCTTCTCGTCCCGAAATATTCTGTACTTTGTCTGTTGCAAAGAATCCTGCCGTAATTGGACAGCAAATTACGACGCAGGTCGAAGTAATTAATAATTCGGAGAAAACTATTGCCGTCCTCTGGCCAGAGGACACTCATTTGCTTTTGACTTGGGGTAGTTTGCAAATGACAATCAGGGATTCAAACGGTATCAATCATTCTTTAGTTCCTCTTCCATCCCCTGCCATTCAGTTGCAGCAAAATCACTACCTAATGCTATATCCCGATAAGAAAATCATTCGAGAAGTAAATGTATGCTGGTTTCGAGACAACAATTACTCAAACTCACCGTGCTCCAAAACAGGCAGATATACAATCGATGCAATATATATCAATAACAAAGATACATATTGGGACAGCAGTCAAAACAAGTTCATACGAATTGATGCAGTATGGAAGGGCAAGGCAAAATGCACTCCAGTTACACTCGACATAGTAGACGACCAATCATCTGAAAAACGCAGATAACGAATCGCTCAAGAGGGACGCGGCAAAAAGCCGCCACGCCCCTTAGTTTTCGCGTCCCGCTTGCACCGAAACCTAAAAGGGCTATACTTATAACAAGAAAGGCAAAATGATACCAGAAGGCTACAGAGAATAACCTTGTAAGGGCTACCTCAAGGATAAGGGTAGCCGAGGCAGTAGCAAATACACCGAGGTAGATCACTTAATTATGGATAAGCTTTTATTCCTGAATTTATTTCTTAAATATCCCCTTTAGTACTTCATTTATTTCTTTCTTTTCAATCTTTCCCTTTCCAAGTCCTTCGATCACCTTTTTTTCTATGCCCCTTGTCTTTAAATAATACTTAGGGTTAGAGCTCGTTCCTTCTATCTTTATTTCAACAGGGATGTCTATAACATGCCCCTTGACAAGGAAGTCGAGCCTTGAATTAACGAGTCCATAAGAACCCCTTGCCTTAAGATAGAGGTCTTTCCCGAACATTTCAAGGTCTTCAGTTTTCAGGTAACCTCCTTCGATGGAATAGTGGCCTGTAATACGGTCAAAATCTGTGAGTGATATATGTCGCTTGGTAGTAACTATGCCTATCGACCCTATTATATCAGTAATTTCTATTCCCTTTATCTTCCCCTTTCCTACATTTATAGTTCCAGAACCCTCAAGCCTTTCTAAGTTATTCCCAATCCCCTTAAGGTTTCCATCCAGTTTGAGTGGGCCAGAGATCGTCACCTTTCCGGAGGATCCTGTGGACTGGCTCAGGGCATTTTTAATAAGTTGTTCCAATTCCACCTTCTCTATGTTATGGACAAGATTATAGGAGACATCTTCCTTCTTCTCTACTCTGAGGTCTCCGAGTAAACTTCCCTTATAAAGTTCTGCCTTAAATCTTTTAAATTCAGTAAGCCTGCTACTGAGCGAGGTTAAAGGAAGGTAGAGCCTTGAGATTATAATCTTTCTCTCGTTTCCCTCTTCTTTCTTCTCCACAGGATCCTTCGGAAAAAATATACGAACATTTTGCATCAATACACCTGTCATCTCTACCCTCCCTTTGAGCAGAGGCAGGAGGCTGACCTTAATCATCATTGATTCCATATGGATAAGATCAGGATCTTTTCCGACCCTGATCTCTTTCATCTCGACACCTATTCCCTTCAGGATAGAAAGCCTTATCTTTTTTATTGTGACCTCCCTTCCGAGTGACTCTGATATAAACCCTTCTATTTTACCCTTGTATCCTGAGAGGTCTATTACTGCTGGAAGCAAAATGACTAACAGCATAAATAAAATGAAGATAATCAGCGCTATTTTAAATGGTGTCTTCAAATGACTAAAAAAGGTCCATCTGCCCTGCGATGGCTAAGGGTTCAGGGATGTCTTTTACCTCTTTTGGCATCTCATCTTCAAAGAGACTTATCTTTCCGTATACCCCGTCATGACCTGGTACTATATTAACCTTTCCTTCCCTCATCCTTTTTATTCCCTCTGCGACCTTCGGCTGTGAGAAGTTGGCGAGCTCTTCAACTGGGATGTCAAGGAGGATAGAAAATTCTGATAATCCCATCCCTATCATTTTCTCATATTCCTTTGTTGCAGAGACCGTCCCGACACCTACACCAATGGCATCAGCTATTATCTCCACAAGGGGAATTATATGTATGGAAGGTATCTCCCCTTCCGGAATAAAACCCTCGGGTCTGTCTGCAAGGTCATCAACCCTCTGCATAACACCTACTGTAATCTTTTTTCTGCAGACAGGGCAGAGTAGTCCCTTTTCCTTAGTTTCCTTTGGAGACATAAGTACACCGCAATCCCTGTGTCCGTTATAATGGTATTTCCCCTCCTCAGGAAAGAACTCTATGGTGGCAAGAAATCTCTTTCTGTCCTTTCTTTTTATTGCATCAACAATCTCCCGGTAATCAATCTCACAATCAAAGATGTTTGATTCCCTACCGATCTTATTAGGCGAGTGTGCATCTGAATTGGATATAAGTGTTATCCCGTCAAGGGCAGATAGTCGCCAGTTCATCTCAGGGTCTGAAGAAAGGCCCGTCTCGATGGAGAATATATTCCTACTCTCTTCACCAAAACATTCCTCAATAGAGTCAAAACCTGAATTGGAACCGAAAAGTGAGAACCAGGGTGTCCATGCATGGGCAGGAATAAGAAAACAGTTATCCGATATATCGAGGACTATTTTCACGAGGTCTTTTACAGGGAATCCGAATATAGGTCTTCCATCGCTGGAGAGTTTGCCCCTTTTCCCGAGGGCACTATTTATTTTCTGGACCGTATCAAAGTCAGGTGCAAAAATGAGGGTATGGATCTTTCTCAGTCTTCCGGCCTGAGAAAAGATATTACTCACCTCTGAGGTGAGCATAAAGGAGACGCTATTATCCCCATTTTTTAACCTCAGGAGACCGTTACCTGTTTCTTCGAATTTAGACCGCAGTTCATCAAAATATATAGGGTGTGTAAAATCCCCTGTGCCAATTAGGGCTATCCCTTTGATCTTTGCCCAGCGGGCAATAACATCAGGAGACATTTCATGGCTTGTTGCGCGGCTGTATTTTGAATGGACATGGAAGTCGGCAATGAATTTCATAGGATTCTTGAGGGATTCAATTCTTTAAAATCCTTTAAAGAATGGTTATTCTGAGCCTTCGTTTCTGTCATTCTGAAGGGCGTAGCCCTGAAGAATCTCTTTTTAAAGCTCAGGGTGACAAAGAGCGAAGGAATGACAAAAAGCGAAGGGGTTAAGGTGACATAACTCAAAGGTGCCTTTGAGTTATGTCACCTTATAGACCGTATCATGCTCTCTCACATGCTCTTTGACCTTTATCCCGATGCTCTGTCCCTTTTTGGCTTCCTGAACATTCGCATTCTCAATCTGAAGTGTTTCTACCTGTTGCTCGAAATTTGTGGTATGTCCCTGAATATGGATTC
>CAKKRL010000176.1:0-21086 GCA_919902655.1 Thermodesulfovibrionia bacterium | reverse complement strand
TATGGATTCTATCACCAACCTTTAGACTCCCATCTGTAAGTTCCATTGCCGCAACCCCTAATTTTGTATAGTAATGGACAACCCTACCGATCTTCTCTTCCATATCCATCCCCCCTCTCCTATTTTGTATTTCGGATTTTGGATTTTAGATTTAGGATTCTCATTTTCTATTTCGCAATCGACAATCCACAATCTACAATCTTATTATGCTATTCCCTTTCCTCTTCTTTCTCTATCTCCTCGAGTTCTTCCCTCCTTTGCTGGCAATCAACACAATAAATCGCAAAAGGTAAGACATTAAGTCTCTTTTCGCTTATCTCCTGACCACAGTCATTGCATTTGCCATAGGTCCCCTCATCGAGTTTCCTTAACGCCTCATCTATCTTATTGAGGGTATCCTTATGTTTCTCGAGAATCGCAATGTCCAGGTCCTCAGCGAGATCTACTACAGACCAGTCCCCGTCATCGAGGGCGGTCTCGACTTCTACTCTCCTGCCACCCTCGAAGTGTTCCCCTATTTCATCCTTCACTTCCTTTAGGAGCTCTTCCCTTTTTTTTGTAAGTATTTTCTCCAGTGTCCCTTTTCTTTTCTTTGATTTCATTAAGGTTCATTCCCCCTAAATTCTGGTTCTTACTTTTGCTCTTCTTCTTTATAGACCTCGATTATACTTCTTACTTTTATCCCGGCCGATTGAAGGGCCTTCTGGATATCACCGAGTTTTGCATCCTCTACCTTAACCATATAGTTGATATTCATAAACATCCCCCTATCGTAGACTCGACTCATAGAGAAGTAATACAAAAAATATCAGAATATACCCCTTAAGTCAACTGTAATTTATACAGTCGCCCTCGTCATAACTGCCCCCTTCTCCTTGAGTGCAGCCTGGGCCGCTGCAAGCATTGCTATAGGCACCCTGTAAGGTGAACAGCTTACATAATCAAGACCGATCCTGTGACAGAATTCAACAGACTTCGGATCCCCCCCGTGTTCACCGCAGATCCCCATTTTGAGTCCCTTCTTCACCTTCCTTCCCTTTTCTACCGCAATCTTCATAATAAGGCCGGTCCCGCTCTGGTCGAGTGTGATAAATGGATCATCCTCAAGTATCCCCTTTTCTATATAATAAGGGAGGAACCTCCCGGCGTCATCTCTCGAAAGACCGTAGGTTGTCTGTGTGAGGTCATTTGTCCCGAAGGAATAGAAGTCAGCCTGGGTAGCGATCTCATCAGCAGTTATAGCAGCCCTTGGAAGCTCTATCATTGTCCCGACAGTATAATTTACTTTTGTCCTATACCTTTTCTGAACATCCTCTGCAACTCTTATGACAAGCTCCCTCATCATCTTGAGTTCATTCACATGTCCTACAAGGGGGACCATTACCTCAGGGATAACCCTTACCTTCTGTTTCGCAAGCTCACAGGCTGATTCCATGATGGCCTGGGTCTGCATTTCATAGATCTCGGGATATGTTATGCCGAGTCTGCATCCCCTGTGTCCGAGCATCGGATTAAATTCATGGAGTGCCATGTTCCTCGCCCTCAGCTTTTCAAATGGAACTTCCATCTGGCTTGCAAGGGATTTCAATTCCTCATCGGTATGGGGAAGGAATTCATGAAGTGGCGGGTCGAGGAGTCTTATCGTAACCGGAAGCCCTTTCATAACCCTGAATATCTCTATGAAATCACCTTTCTGCATAGGCAGGATTTTTGCAAGCGCCTTTTTCCTCCCTTCTGTATCATCCGCAAGTATCATCTCTCTTACAGCGATTATCCTGTTTGGCTCAAAGAACATATGTTCTGTCCTGCAGAGTCCTATCCCCTCTGCACCAAAGCCCCTTGCAACCGACGCATCATGCGGTGTGTCTGCATTCGCCCTCACACCGATCTTTCTGAAATCATCGACCCATTTCATGAATATACCGAAATCCTCTGTAAGTTCGGGCTTAATAAGAGGTGCCTCGCCGAGTATAACCTCTCCTGTAGTCCCATTGAGAGTAATGTAGTCGCCCTGTTTTATAGTAAGTTCATTTACAGTAAACTGCCTCTGTACCTCATTTATATTTAGCGCACCGCATCCAGCCACACAGCATTTTCCCATACCCCTTGCCACGACAGCGGCATGTGATGTCATGCCACCCCTCGCTGTCAAAATCCCCTGTGCGGCATGCATACCACCGATGTCTTCCGGTGATGTCTCTGTCCTCACGAGGATAACCTTCTCTCCCTTTTCTCCTGCCTTCTCTGCCTCCTCTGCTGTGAATATGACCTTCCCGACTGCAGCGCCCGGTGATGCAGGCAGACCCTTTGCTATTACTCTAATCTTGGCCTTTGGGTCTATCATTGGGTGCAATAACTGGTCGATCTGCTGTGGGGCGATCCTTAATATGGCTGTCTTTTTATCTATAAGTTTCTCCTTCACCATATCTATAGCTATTCTAAGGGCCGATGCTGCTGTTCGTTTTCCGACCCTTGTCTGTAACATATACAGTTTGCCTTCCTGAACCGTGAATTCAATATCGAGCATATCCTTATAGTGTTTCTCGAGTCTCTTGTATATCCTGTCAAGTTCGCTGTATGCCTTCGGAAGTTTCTTCTTTAGTTCATTTATATGGAGCGGGGTCCTGATGCCTGCAACCACATCTTCTCCCTGGGCATTTATAAGACATTCTGCAAAGAACCTCTTCTCACCTGTAGACGGGTCCCTTGTAAAGCCAACCCCTGTTCCTGAATTCTCACCCATATTGCCGAATACCATTGTCTGGACATTGCAGGCAGTGCCGAGGTCATCCGGGATATCGTTAAGTCTTCTGTATTTTACAGCCCTTTCCCCGAACCACGAACCAAAGACCGCATCTATAGCCTTCTTAAGCTGTTCATATGGGTCTGACGGAAAGTCCTCTCCTGTACCCTTTTTATAAATAACCTTGTATTCATCAACAAGATTCCTGAGGTCGCTGGTCGAAAGGTCTGTATCGAGATGAACACCTTTCCTTTTCTTCATCTCTTCAATGGCCTTTTCGAACTTCTGCCTGTCAACACCCATAACAATACTACTGAACATCGTGATGAACCTTCTATAGGCATCGTAAACGAAACGTTCGTTCCCTGTCTTTCTTGCAAGCCCTTTCAATGTTGTCTCGTTAAGCCCGAGATTAAGGACGGTATCCATCATACCCGGCATGGAGAACTTCGCCCCTGAACGGACAGACACAAGAAGTGGGTTATCGGGGTCTCCGAATTCTATACCCATAGCCTTCTCCACTTTCTTGAGATTTACAAGCACCTCTTTCCATAGTCCCGGGGGGTATTTCTTTTTGTTCCTGAAATATTCCCTGCATGCCTCGGTTGTAATCGTAAATCCTGCAGGGACAGGAATATTCAGATTTGTCATCTCTGCAAGCCCGGCCCCCTTCCCTCCGAGGAGGTCCTTCATATCTCCCCTTCCATCCGCCTTCCCGTTTCCGAAATAATAGATATATTTTTTACGGCCCATCAATTAAATCCTCCTTTTTATCATAAATGTCATTTTAGAGATGGCTATTATCTCATAAAACTTTTCAGCTTTCAAGTCATTTTGAAATGTTCCTGAAAAAAAGATTTATAATGCCTGAATTATAACAGAAATCCCTTTTAAAATATCTGCAATCGATGTATATTAATATTCATTACAGTCAGGAGATAATTTGAACAAAGAGATCCATTTTAAATCAGGTTTCATTTCGATAATCGGACGTCCGAATGTCGGGAAATCCACACTCCTTAATGCAATCCTCGGTGAAAAGATAGCAATTATATCAAATAAGCCCCAGACAACAAGGAACAGGATCCTCGGCGTCAAAAATCTTCCACAGGCACAGCTTATATTCCTTGATACCCCTGGCATACATAAACCGAGGCATAAACTCGGAGAGGCAATGGTGAGAACTGCCCTCGAAGCCTGTAAAGAGGTAGACCTGGTCCTCCTGATGGTCGAACCTGAAGAGCCCACTCATGAAGACAGGCATATAATAGAGACCATACGATCCACAAAGAGACCTCTATTCCTTCTTATAAATAAGATAGATACGGTTGCAAAACAGAAGATGCTCCCTCTCATAGAACAATATAATAAGATATCCGATTTCTCTGAAATAATTCCAATATCAGCCCTTAAGCTCGATAATATTGACCGTCTCCTTGAAACAATTATTAAATATATACCTGAAGGCCCTAAATATTATCCTGATGAAATTGTTACGGATCAGCTCGAAAGATTCATGGTGTCAGAGATCATCAGGGAAAAGATAATGGAACAGACCAAGGAAGAGATCCCCTACTCTGTGGCCGTAGTTGTTGAAGAATTCAGCGAGGGTGAACGACTTATCTCCATCAGGGCATTGATCTATGTAGAAAGGGATTCCCAAAAGGGAATCCTGATAGGGAAAGGTGGTAGAATGCTTAAGGAAATAGGGACTCTTGCAAGAAAGGATATTGAGGGATTGCTCGGGACGAAGGTCTTCCTCGAACTCTGGGTCAGGGTAAAGAAGGACTGGAGACAGGATGAAAGGGTCCTCAGGGAATTTGGGTATAAAGGGTTGTAAAAATTATTTTCGACTTTTTTTATTTTAAATGATATAATTGTTTCAAATTAAATCTGATCCTGACCCTGAACTTGATTCAGGGGATTCAGAGGATCCAGGGTTTGACATAAAAGGAGAAGTAAGATGTTATTTCAGATGAAGGTGGAAGGCTTATTATTTGATCCCAGAAGCGGCATGTATATCCTCCTCCTGAAAGAGATTCAGGGAAATGAAACCCTGCCCATATGGATCGGGAAACCTGAGGCCGATGCCATTGCCCTCTCTCTCGGCAAGGTAGTTACCCCGAGACCGATGACGCATGACCTCATAAGGAATATAGTCGATGGTCTCAGCGTCAGGGTAATGAGGATTGTTATAACTGAGATAATCGACAATACCTATTATGCCCTTGTCTATATTGAACAGAACGGTACAGAAGTAGCTATAGATTCAAGGCCGAGTGATGCAATAGCCCTTGCGCTGAGGGTAAGCGTGCCTATCTATGTCGATGAGAGGGTCATAGAACACAAGAATACCGATGGCCTTGAGGAATGGCTTAAGAATCTGAAGCCAGAGGACTTTGGAAAAGTCATGTAGTAATGCTCTTCAGGACTCAGGGAATTATAATAAAGACCTTTGAGTATGGCGAGGCCGACCTGATCGTCACCTTCTTCACCCTCGACAAGGGCAAGGTCAAAGGCATCGCAAAAGGCTGCAGAAAGACTAAGAGCCGTTTCGGGAGCAGCCTCGAACCCTTCACCCATTCCAGAATATCCCTTTACGGAAAAGAGAATGTATCCCTTCCTAAGGTGACCCAATCAGATATCCTCCATTCCCATAGAATGCTCAGGGAAGACCTTTCGAGACTTGCCTATGGAGCACATATCTCAGAGCTTATTTACGAGATCTGTCCAGAGAACGAAGAAAACAGAGGGGTCTTCGATCTCCTTAGCTATGTCCTGACTGCTATGGAATCAGAAAGGGATCTGGAACTCCTATCAATCTTTTTTGATATAAGGTTTCTTGGATTAATGGGCTATCAGCCGAGACTTGATAGCTGTGTGAGGTGCAGTAAGGAATACGGTGACCTGTCGAAGACCCGACCCATAGGGAAGTTCTTCCCGGATCATGGTGGAATCCTCTGTGAAAGATGTTCAAAGCCGGAAGAAGGTTTTCTGCTTCTTACTCCCGAAACAAAAGACCTTTACTATAAAATTCTGTCCTTACCCTTATATCAGAACACATTCCTTGAAAAGAAGCACCCTCTTTCACCTCAAATCAGGGGTGAATTAAAAACCCTCATCTCACTACACCTCAATCATATCCTCGGTAAAAGGCTGAAAAGCACAGACTCCCTGACCTGGGCCATCTGAATGAACCTCCCCGCAGTCCCGATGCGTCGGGACGGGGTATCCAAAAATGATGCAAAACACATTGTCATTCCCCGACTTGATCGGGGAATCCAGTTCTTTTTATTCTGGATTGTCCGGTCAAGCCGGACAATGACTTACAAAAAGGAACTGTCCCCTTAAGACCTTACTTTTCGTTAATTTGGATTGGGTTCGGGTCTTGGGTGCAGGTTCAGGAGGAGGTACAATATCCGGCGATACCGGTAGTACGCCTGTTCCCTCCAGCTTTTTATATACTATTGGCACTTTCGGATCATTGGATGTGACAATTAACCAAGCGGTTTGATATCCTGCTTCTTCAGGTGCAAATTTTACTGTAAAGAAGCATTTTTCTCCAAATTTGAGAACATGAGACCCTGCCCAGAGTGAACAAGGGAACGTGTAAGCGTAATTTATAATGTCAAAGGGGGGAGGAGCCGCATTAGTTGAAGGACCATAGTATATCAAGTCCGCTTGCCCATAATTCATAATGGAACCTTCCAGGTTTTTGCTTTTTCCGACTACTACCTCTCCAAAATTGAAAGTTTCTTCTGCTGATTTTGGCCATACCTCAATGTGAGGGTCTTTCCCCCCTGCGGGGTTTCCTCCTCCCTTGTCTTTGTCACAAATCGAACCTAACATCATCAAAGATGATACTATTAATAAAACCACCCTTAAAATCCCCTTTGTTTCCATTTATCTTCCTCCTTTACTGCCTTTTAATTTCATCTCTAACATGATTTAAACCTGAAGTCTGTCCCCTTTTACGTCGAGGATTAGGGGAGGAGGCTACTCATGAAGTGTAACAACCTCAAGTCCATAGTTTTTAAGGATGCTCATATGTTTTCTATCAGAGGTGTAAAGCTTCACACAACCATTCAATATAGCTGTGGCTCCTATAAGGGAATCAATATAAGGAATTTTCTGTAAATATTTTATTTCAGCCCCTTTTCTGGCAATTGTAATGTCTACAGGCATAACCTTTGCCACATGCAGGATTTTTTCAACTATGCCATTTGCATCTTCATTTCTGTTTTCTCTGTAAAGGATATACATAATTTCTCCTATTGTGAGAGTAGATACAACAGGTTTTATTCTTTCCTCTTTTATCCAGCGCCACAAGGCCATTGCCTCCTTGCTGCCTCTCATAAAAGCTACAAAGAATCCAGTATCAAAGGCTACCACCTATCTCTTTCCTCCAGAAGCTCTTTCCACGCTTTCTTACCTTTCACGCCTATTGTGTTATAAAGCGCCTTTTCAATAAAGTCATAGTCTTCCTCTTTGGCCTCTTTTTCAAGCCATTCCCGCAAGGCGCCTCTTATTGCCTTTGATAAGGGGATTTTTTTCTCCTTTATCTCTTCAAGGAGTTCATCATCAATATAAATGCTTATCGTTTTTCCCATAGTTATAATATATTATAATATGTTATATTTGTCAAGAACTTTATCACCCCGCAGGATTTTATAAACCTCCTCTGTCTTTTCCGATGTTTTAATCCCAAAGGCGCCGAGGGTCTTGAGGCATCGGGGGTTAAAAGGGGAGCAGATTGTAAAAAAAAATCTGTCCCCTTTAGTCCTTATAGACACACCCCTTAATCCCCTCTTGAATGTTCTACCCCCTATTTTTAAATTATCATTTAGCAATGCAAATTTTAAATTTTAAATGCTAATTGCTAAATTTACAATGATTATTCTACACAGTAAAGAATCCCCTCTAAAAAGAGGGGTGTCCCGACATGCCCTCGAAGCCTGTCACCGAAGTGTTTTTGTCGGGGATCAGTAATCGGGAGAGGGACGGGGTGTGTAAAAGAAGATTCAATAATACAAAACTTTCTGGTTCAATTTGCAAAATTGAACCCGCTGAAGTTACCTAATTAAAAAGTAGGTTTTTAGAATAACGATTAAACCATATTCATTATACCAGAAAACCTTAACATATAGGAGGTGACAGATAGGTGACAGATTTTTTTAATTGCTGATTTTGGATTGCCAATTGCGGATTTAAAGTTTCAAAACCAAAACTTACAATAAATCAGTAAGTTAAGAGAGGATTTTAAAAGGGTTTGCAGAGTGTAATGAAGTCAGCCCTTTCAAAATCAGGATCGTTGGAGGCGAGATAGATAAGATTACTGTTTTTCATTACCGAAAGGTTTATAGCATCGTTAGTGAGGAGCCTGTATTCTTTCTTAAAACTATTGCTCTGCTCAATATCTCTGGCATTAACTGATAGAACAGCGATGCCCATTTTCTCAATAAGTTCATAAGAAGCAAGATGGTCAGTAAGTAAAGTTATTTTTTCTGGATTTGCTTTTAAATACTCAAGTATTTTTTTGGGTTGAAGGCTCAATTTATTAGAGGCTTCTATAATCATAAGCCGGTGAAGAATCTCTGCTAAAACAAGCGTAGATGTAAAACCTGATAGTTTTCCGGCCTCAATTCTTTGGAATAATTCAAGACAGGAGTTAGCAAACTTTTCATATTTTGAAAAGTGGTAAATAAAAATATTTGAATCAATAAATACTCTTGAATCATCGGCCATCTCAGATAAGAGCACTTATTCCTCCAGACAGCTATATTCAGGATTCAAAGCAACCTCTTCAATAACCTCTGGAGTGCCCTTAACAATACCCTGGCTTATCTTTGCCACACCCTTTTTTTCTTTAATTATTATCTCTACCTTTTGGTGTTCGTTTAGTTCAATCTTTTCCAGCGGCTTTAAAACTCCATTTTCATATATTACCTCTATGATTTTTAGCATATTCTTATCCTCCATGAACCATGGTAAGGACTCGTCCCTCTCACCTATTTTACAGATTATCAGAAATGCCTTTGTGAGTCAACAGGGAATTGTCAATGGCAATCCGCATTCCGCAATTCGTATTTTACTCTTTCCCTTTTACGCTTTTATAACTCTCCTCTGTCTTTTCCGATGTTTTAATCCCAAAGGCGCCGAGGGTCTTGAGGCATCGGGGGTTAAAAGGGGAGCAGATTGTAAAAAAAAATCTGTCCCCTTTAGTCCTTATAGACACACCCCTTAATCCCCTCTTGAATGTTCTACCCCCTATTTTTAAATTATCATTTAGCAATGCAAATTTTAAATTTTAAATGCTAATTGCTAAATTTACAATGATTATTCTACACAGTAAAGAATCCCCTCTAAAAAGAGGGGTGTCCCGAAGGGACGGGGTGTGTAAAAGAAGATTCAATAATACAAATCTTTCTGGTTCAATTTGCAAAATTGAACCCGCTGAAGTTACCTCAATTTCCCTGACCTTTTTTTCCCTGATCCGGGGTCAGACCAGGGAACGTCTTCAATAGGCTCTCCTTTTTCATAATATCCATATCCTTTCACCCATATCCATTCTTCTTGGTGATTAAGATCATTGGATTGGATAACTATCTTAGCCATGTGAGTTCCTTCATATTTAGGTTTATATACTACATAAAAGTAGCAGATTTCTCCTGATTTGAGTGTACTTGGTGAGAGTGAAGCAGACACTATTGTGGTGGACGAACAAGGTTTTGTATTGTACAACAGTGCACTTAAAGAAAATGGCGCCGCAGAAGGTGAAGTAGCGTCAAGCCATAGGATGTATTTTAAGTCTACTCCTCCCCACCCCTTATTTGAAATCGAAAACTGATGAGATACTTCTGTTCCTACTAAGACATCCCCAAAATCTAACACCTCGTTAAACGTTATTCCTGTTTGTGTTGTGGAGTGAACACTAATTCCTGCATACGGGTCTGGCTCTAAGGGGTTTCCCCCTCCTTTATTTCCATTGTCACAAATCGAACCTAACATCATTACAGATGATACTATTACTAAAACCATCCTTAATATTCCCTTTGTTTCCATTTTATCTTCCCCCTTTTTTGCCGCTTCATTTTCATCTCTAACATGATTATAACATATGTTTGGGTAGTGTCAAAACTTTTAAGCATTACCTTTTCCGTGATAACCCCCTCACCTCAATCCTCTCCCCTTAGGGGAGAGGACAAAAAATAAGAAATTCCCTCTCCACTTGGGGGAGAGGGGTGGGTGAGGGGGGCATTGCTGCCTTAAGAGTGTCATTGCGACCCCGATAAATCGGGGCGATTTATCGGGACGACGAAGCAATCTCATAAGATACTGCGGAAAAAGAGATTGCCACGCTCCCTATGGTCGCTCGCAATGACAAAATTGGGTTTGGAACATCTCCTCAACCTTCTTCATTACGGAATTGGAAATGATTCCTATGATATTATGGTCTCTCCATTTAATATTCCCGCATTCCCTTTACCCCGCACCAACGCAGAAAGCCACGGCTGAAAAGCCGTGTATGAATGCAATCAGAAATCCCGAAGTGCAATATCCCAATGCCACGCCTTTAAAGGCGTGGTGCGGGGTTTACCTTGACAGAATCTCAATTCTTCTGCTATTCTAATCCCGAAATATTATAATCAAATAACAAATTACCGATTAAGAAGCCCCCTCACCTCAATCCTCTCCCCACAGGGGAGAGGGTGGTTAGGGGGCCAATAGGAAGAGGTCTCTGATTTGAATTTTCAGGAACTTATTATCACTTTACATAACTTCTGGGCTAAAAAGGGATGTGTAATCCTCCAGCCCTACGATGTGGAAGTAGGTGCAGGGACATTTCATCCTGCCACATTCCTGAGGGTACTCGGCCCTGAGCCTTGGAGGGCTGCCTATGTAGAGCCTTCAAGAAGACCAACTGATGGAAGATACGGCGAGAACCCGAACAGGCTCCAGCACTATTACCAGTACCAGGTAATCCTTAAACCATCACCTGAGGACTGTCAGGATATATACCTTGAGAGTCTCACAAGGTTCGGGATAGACCCGCTTAAACACGATATAAGATTTGTTGAGGATGACTGGGAATCACCAACCCTCGGCGCCTGGGGACTGGGATGGGAGGTGTGGCTCGATGGAATGGAGATCACCCAGTTCACATATTTCCAGCAGGTCGGTGGTATAGACCTAAAACCTATTTCTGTAGAACTCACATATGGCCTTGAAAGGATTGCCATGTACATACAGGGTGTAGATAATCTCTTCGATATTGAATGGTCAGAGGGAATAAAATACAGGGATATCCATCACGAAACAGAATTAGAATTCTCAAAGTACAATTTTGACAGCGCTGATATAGAGATGCATTCAAGATTGTTTGAAATGTACGAAAGGGAATCCCTGAGGCTTTTCAGAGAAGAACTTATACTCCCTGCCTATGAATACTGCCTCAAATGTTCCCACACCTTTAATATACTTGATGCAAGGGGTGCATTGAGTGTTGCCGAAAGAACAGCCTATATTGCGAGGGTCAGGAACCTCGCAAGGACCTGTGCTGCAGGTTATCTAAAACTGAGAGAAGGCATGGGATTTCCCCTTCTAAGGAAATGAGAACCAACGATCAAAACTTAAAACTTAAAACTTCAAACTTCAAACCACTTTTATTGGAGATAGGCACAGAAGAGATGCCTTCTAAATTTATTCCACAGGCATTGGATAAGATGTCTGAACTCATAGAAAGACTATTGGAAGAGAACAGGATAGATTTTGGAAAGGTATCTACGATAGGTACGCCGAGAAGGCTTGTCCTTGTTGTGGAAGACCTCGCGTCATATCAGAGAAGCAGTGTAAGAGAGATAACAGGACCTGCAAGAAAAGTGGCATACGATGAATCCGGCCGTCCAACAAAGGCAGCTCTCGGATTTGCTAAGGCACAGGGGGTTTCGTTTGAAGATTTAAAGATTAAGTCTACTGAAAAGGGTGAATATATCTGTGCTATCTTTGAAGAAAAAGGGGTTAAGGCTGAAGGTCTCCTTTCAGAGATATTAACCGAGTTTATTACCTCTATATCATTTCCGAAGTACATGAGATGGATGGACAAAAACTTCAGGTTTGCAAGACCCATCCACTGGATACTCGCCCTCTATGGTGACGAAATCGTACCTTTTGAGATAGAAGGTATAAAGAGCGGAAATGTTACGAGAGGACACAGGTTCATGAGCCCGGGTGCATTCCAGGTAAAGGAACAAAAAAGTTACTCCCATCTTTTAGAAAGTAACTATGTGATACTTGATCAGGAGAAAAGGAAAAAAATGATCGAGGATCAGATCAAGGAACTCTCCCTTTCTACAGGAGGAAAAGTTATCCCGGACGATGAACTTCTTACAGAGGTAGTATTCCTTGTAGAATATCCGGTTGCTGTTATCGGAAGTTTCGATAAAAAATATCTCAGCCTTCCTAAGGAAGTTCTTATCAATGCCATGCGGGAACACCAGAGATATTTTTCTTTAATCGACAACAAAGGCGATCTCGTGCCCTATTTTATCACTATAAGCAATACAAGGGCTGAAGATATGAACCTCGTAAGATTCGGGAACGAACGGGTGCTCAGGGCGAGACTTGATGATGCAAAGTTCTATTTCGATGAGGACTTGAAAAAGAGACTTGAGGAATGTGTAGAAGGCCTAAAAGGAGTCATCTATCAGGATAGACTCGGTACCATATACCAGAAAGTAGAAAGAATTACTGATTTATCCTCCTACCTCGCCAGTATGATAGATCCACATATTGAAGGAGTCGTAAAAAGGGCTGCCTACCTCTGCAAGGCTGACCTTGTTACAGGCATGGTCGGTGAATTCCCAAAACTCCAGGGAGTTATGGGAAAAGAATACGCGCTCTTCTCAGGTGAAGAACCTGAGGTTGCAGAAGCTATCCTTGAGCATTATCTCCCGAGATTCTCAGGCGATGAGATACCTAAAAGCAGGGCTGGTGCAATCCTGAGTATTGCCGATAAAATGGATACAGTTGCCGGATTCTTTTCCATAGGACTAATCCCTACAGGTTCTGAAGACCCTTATGCACTAAGAAGGCAGGCCCAGGGGATAATAACCATTCTTCTTTCTCACGGTTATCGTCTGTCTCTGAATGAATTCATCTCAAGGGCAATGGAGCATTTCAAAAAATTACTTTCTGAAAAGGAGATTAACCCCCATCTCAAGCAAGACCTCTACGGCTTTTTCGGACAGAGGCTTTCCTATATTCTTACAGCAGAAGGATATAGCCATGATACTGTTGATGCAGTCCTCTCATCCGGTTTCGATATACCCTGTGATATAAATGCAAAGGTCAAAGCCATTACAGGCTTGAGAGAGAGGGATGAATTTTATCCCTTTGTTACAGCTTTAAAGAGAGTAATTAATATCATTCCCGGGAAATTTAACGGGCAGACAAGGGAAGACTTACTTAAGGAAGATGCGGAGAAAAGACTATACGCTGCTTACAGGGATGTAAAGGCAGTCTGTGAAAAGAGACTCGAGGTACAGGATTTTTCAGTCGCACTTGAATCACTTTTTTCTCTCAGGGAGCCTGTAGATGTTTTTTTTGAAAAGGTTCTTGTCATGGATAAAGAGGAGAAGATCAGGAATAACCGTTTTTCACTTTTGAATAGGATAAAAGAACTTTCTCTAAAGATAGCTGATTTTTCTAAATTGCCCTGATCTTTTTCCATTGTATTTATTTATTTTTCAATAGATTACATAATAAATAAACAAAAATGCTTGACAACAACAAAATTCTGTGATATAAATTTAGAACTTTACGAAAGATTACATACGAAAGATTACATAATATAGTTTCCGACAATACAAAACCTATATGGGAAAGAATAAATTCTTCACAATAATGTTCATTTCGGATCATGCCTCAAATGTCCGAAGGTATACCTTTCCTAAAATATTTCTCAAATTCTTAGGTTATCTCTCTTTGGGTATCTTTATTGCATCCTCATATCTTGTCTTCAATTATGTTGATATGAAAGGAAAGGTATGGGAACTTGATTCCCTGAGAACGGAGGCCGAGAAACAGAGGGTAACGATCCAGTCCTTTGCTTCAGGACTTATTGATATCAAGTCACAGATCGAAAGAATCAGGGATATGGACATCAAACTGAAGAGGCTGACAGGATCCTACAGCAAAAAGGATCAGGGGGGATCTCCTGACATAGGGAATTATATAAAAGATACTATATCAGCCAAACAGACTGGGATCTTAAACCAGATGCATGAGGAACTTACAATACTCAGGGATGAAGCCTCGGGCCGTGAGGCAGGCCTCCAGAGATTAATTGAATTCTTTGAAGGCTACAGGACACGTAAATCCTCCAGCCCCTCCCTCTGGCCTTTAAAGGGCAATATAACATCAAACTTTGGCTACAGAGAATCACCTTTCAACGGTAATAAGGAATTTCATAGTGGTATTGATATCTCATGCAGCGGTGGAACAAATATATCAGCACCTGCCGACGGAATGGTATCTTATACAGGCTATAGTGAAGGACTTGGCCGTTTCATCGAGTTAGATCACGGTTATGGCATTAAAACGCTTTATGGCCATCTCTCCAAGACTGTAGCCCCTAGCGGACAAAAGGTCTTAAGGGGCCAGGTTATCGGTCATTGCGGGTCTACAGGAAATACAACAGGACCTCACCTGCATTACGAGGTGAGACTTCACGGAGCACCAATAAATCCTTTTAAGTTTATCCTATAGTTTACCTTATTGAAGAAATTCTCGCCATAGATATGAAGGAGATCCCTTATATTTTTAACCTTAATAATTAATTTTACCCCAGTCTATCTGGGAAAGAAAAGGAGGGTAGAAGTATTATGAGTATTGGTAAGATTAAGTGGTTCAATGAACAGAAGGGTTACGGATTTATCCAGCAGGAAAATGGTCCGGATGTCTTTGTCCATTTTACAGCAATCCAGGGTGAAGGCTTCAAGACCCTGACTGAAGGCCAGAAGGTAGAGTTCGAGGTAGTAGAAGGCGAGAAAGGCCCTCAGGCAGCCAATGTAGTGAAGGTATAACCCCACTGGTATATAAAAAGCCCTGGAGAATATTTCCCTCCAGGGCTTTCCTTTTTCGATGACCGCACCGGGGTGATGGCAGTAATCGCAATTGTCATCCATGTATGACAGATGGCAGAAATGTTGTACATACAGGCAACGGAAGGCCCGTCTAACTCAATACATGTAAGCCTGTTAGGGCCCCTCGTCAGATTCCTTTGAGTCCAAATTGCCCTATATAAATCCCTTGAATTATTAATAGATTTAGTATAATATCTTATAAACAGGATTAAGGTAAGTATCATCTATGATAGGTACAATCTTAAAAAGGGTAATAGGAACAAAGAACGAGCGTGAACTTAAGAGAATCCAGCCCCTTGTCGAAAGAATAACCCCCTTTGAACCTCAGATGGCAGCGATGTCGATGTCGGAACTCAGGGGAAAGACCGATGAGTTCCGGGTAAGGCTCGAGAAGGGGGAGATGTTAAATGACATCCTTCCGGAGGCCTTTGCCGTAGTCCGGGAGGTTTCTAAAAGGACAATAGGGATGAGGCATTTCGATGTCCAGCTAATCGGTGGAATAGTCCTCCATGAAGGCAGGATATCCGAGATGAAAACCGGCGAAGGGAAGACGCTCGTTGCAACCCTGCCTCTATATCTCAATGCCCTTGAAGGAAGGGGTGCCCACCTTATAACAGTTAACGACTACCTTGCCAAAAGGGATGCCCAGTGGATGGGTCCCATATACCATACCCTTGGGCTGTCTGTTGGAGTAATCCAGCATGAGGAATCATTCCTGTACGACCCCGCATATGAATCTTCTGAGAAAAGGCTTCAGTACCTCAGGCCCTGCATAAGGCAGGAGGCATATCTTGCCGATATAACATACGGGACAAATAATGAATTCGGTTTTGATTATCTCAGGGACAACATGAAGTTCGACCTTAAAGACTATGTGCAGAGGGAACTCAACTATGCAATCGTTGATGAAGTCGACAGCATCCTGATCGATGAGGCAAGAACTCCACTTATCATATCAGGCCCTACAGAGGAATCCACTGATAAATACTATAAGATAGATAAGATCATCCCAAGATTGAAAAAGGACTTACATTATACAATCGAGGAGAAGACCAAAACAGTCGCCCTAACTGAAGAGGGAAATGCAAAGGTTGAAGAGTTGCTCGACGTAAAGAACCTCTACGACCCTTCTAATATAGAAATCGTCCATCATGTAAACCAGGCCCTCAGGGCCCATACCCTTTTCAGGAGGGATGTGGACTATGTAGTCAAGGATGGAGAGGTAATCATCGTTGATGAATTCACAGGAAGACTTATGCCGGGAAGGCGCTGGTCTGACGGACTTCATCAGGCTGTAGAGGCTAAAGAGGGCGTCAAGATAGAAAATGAGAACCAGACTCTGGCAACCATCACGTTCCAGAACTACTTCAGGCTTTACAATAAACTGGCGGGTATGACAGGAACTGCAGACACAGAGGCAGAGGAGTTCGCAAAGATCTACAATCTGGATGTCATGGTGATACCTACCCATATGCCAATGATACGGGCAGACAGCTCTGATGTAATCTACAAGACCGGGAAGGAAAAGTTTGATGCAGTTATCAATGAGATTATAGAATGTCACAAGAAAGGACAACCGATTCTTGTAGGGACAATATCCATCGAGAATTCTGAACATCTTAGCAACCTTCTGAAGAAAAGGGGCATCCCCCATTCCGTCCTGAATGCAAAATATCATGAAAAGGAAGCAGAGATAATTGTCCAGGCAGGAAAGTCAGGTACAGTAACAATTGCCACAAATATGGCAGGCCGAGGAACAGATATCATCCTCGGCGGTAATCCAAAAGGCCTCGCCAAGGAATTTCTAAATGATAAGAAAGCCTATAACGAAGAGGAATGGAAAAAGGCAGTTGAAAAGGCTGAAACATTATGTAAGGAAGATAGAGAAAAGGTACTTACAGCAGGAGGTCTTCATATCCTCGGGACTGAAAGGCATGAGGCAAGGAGAATAGATAATCAGTTGAGGGGACGTTCAGGCAGGCAGGGAGATCCTGGTTCATCGAGGTTTTATCTATCCCTTGAGGATGACCTCCTGAGGATATTCGGCTCTGAGAGGATCACCTCAATCATGGACAGGCTCAAGATGGAGGGAATTCCAATTGAGCACAGGATGGTCTCTAAGGCGATAGAGAACGCCCAGAAAAAGGTTGAAGCCCATAACTTTGACATAAGGAAACACCTCCTTGAATACGACGATGTGATGAATAAACAGAGAATGGAGATTTATTCCTACAGGAAGGAGGTTCTTGCAGGAGAGAACCTGAAGGATAAGGCCTATGAAATGATAGAGGATCTATTAGATGAGATCATCTCTATCTACTGTCCTGAAGATGTGACCGATGAGGAATGGGACCTGCAGGGGCTCAGGGATGCACTAATAAGGCAATTCACGCTTAACTTCAACTCCTCCGGGATTTCAGAAGGGATAACCCGTCTGGAACTTAAAGATATCATCCTTAATGATATAAAAGTGAACTATGAAAAAAAAGAAAAAGAACTTGGCGAATCCATGATGAGGTATCTCGAAAAAGTGGTTATGCTACAGGCAATAGATACCCAGTGGAAGGATCATCTACTCACCATGGACCACCTTAAGGAAGGAATAGGGTTAAGGGGCTACGGTCAGAAAGACCCCCTCGTTGAATATAAGAAGGAAGGGTTCGATATGTTTATGGAGATGGGTGAAAGGATAAAGTCTGAAGTTGTTGACCGTCTTTTCAAGGTCCAGATAGTAAAAGAAGAACCACTCCATGAAAAATTCGCCTTCAGGGAAACACCAAATCTTGCCTATCGGCAGCCAGGGGTACAGATTAATCGTGGAGACGGGGAGGGAATCGCAAGAGTACCTGTCAAGGCAAATAAGGTTGGAAGAAATGAACCCTGTCCCTGTGGCAGCGGGAAGAAATATAAAAAATGTCATGGGCAATAACCTGTTGAGTAAATAGAACTTATGTCTGCAATCCTTATTCTGGATAAAAAGGAATCCTTCGACTTTTACAACTTTCTGGACTACAGAGGTTATATCTTAATCAAACAATCTTCCATCAATGAGGCATTGCCAAGGCTACCCGAGGCTGACATCCTCCTTATAAACAAGAACTCTGGAAACCAGTGTACACCTGAGTTCCTTCAGAAATTTCACAAGAGCATTAAGGACATACCCAAGATCATTATAAGTGATGAACGGTCATTTAAGGGTTTAAAGAGATGGCTTGAGGGAATAAGCCTTTACCTCTACAAACCCTTCTCAGAAACAGAACTCCTCTATGTCATCAAAAGGTTAAACGATCTGGATATCCTTAAGAAGGAGAGCGAAACATATACACAGGAAATCAAGAAGAATACAAGGGAGCTTGCCTTCTTCGATGACATAGGAAAGACCCTCACATCTGCACTTGAGTTGAAGGATATCCTTAATATTATCATGGAAAAAATGAAAAGGATGATCAAGGCAGAGGCATGGTCGATCCTTCTTGTTGATGAGGAGACCCAGGAACTTGTCTTTGAAAAATCGAGAGGCGGGAAAGGCAAAGGCAGAAAGGCAGAAAAATTCCGCATCAGAATTGGAGATGGAATAGCAGGATGGGTTGCCAAGGAAGGTGTTCCGCTTGTAGTGCCGGATGTCTCAAAGGATCCGCGGTTCTTTAAAGAGATTGACCGCGCCCTCGAATTCAGGACAAAATCTATCCTCTGCGTGCCAATAATAAGTAAGGAGAAGGTTCTTGGCGTCCTCGAGGTTGTGAATAAGCTCGGAAACGAACCTTTCAACAAGGAAGACCTCGATCTTCTCCTGAAGCTTGTTGACCATGCAGCAGTTGCCATCGAAAGGGCGACCCTTTATCAGAAGATGGCAGAACTTGTTATGACCGATGACCTGACGAAGCTCTTCAATACGAGGTATCTTCACAGGACAATCGACATGGAGATAGAGAGGTCAAATAGATACGGTACCTCTGTATCCGTTATATTTATGGACCTCGACTATTTCAAACATGTGAATGATAATTACGGACACCTTATGGGAAGTAAGGTCCTGATTGAGATCGCCCAGATACTTATGAAGAACCTGAGGGCTATCGATATAGTCGCCCGCTATGGCGGTGATGAGTTTGTGATCGTCCTGCCGCAGACAAACCCCGGTGCGGCTTACGCTATTGCCGAGAGGGTGAGGAAATCCGTAGCGCAGTACACCTTCCTTAAAAAAGAGGGGATATCGTTAAAGCTCACTGCAAGTTTCGGTATAGCCTCTTACCCTGAACATGCAAAAACAAAGGAGGAGATGCTTCGCCTTGCTGATGAGGCAATGTACAGAGTAAAGAACGAAACAAGGAATAATGTATATCTGGCATTGGCGTCAGGTTAATTTTAAAATATATCATGGTACTTTTTAATTACGCAACGAAAGAGATAACAATGAAGGTGGTCTACTACGGCCCTGGCCTTTGCGGGAAAACCACAAACCTGCAATACATCCATTCAAGACTAAACCCTAAGACAAGGGGAAAGCTTATCTCCCTCGCCACAGAGACGGACAGAACCCTGTTCTTTGACTTCCTTCCGATGGAAATGGGCATTATCAAGGGTTTCAAGATCAGGTTCCAATTATATACAGTGCCAGGACAGGTTCGTTATAACGCCACACGGAAACTTGTCCTGAAGGGGGCAGACGGAGTCGTATTTGTTGCCGATTCCCAGAGTACACTTATGGACCAGAATATAGAGAGCTTCGGGAACCTGAAGGAGAACCTTCTGCTGAACGGATTGGACCCTCAGACAATCCCACTCGTCTTCCAGTACAATAAAAGGGACATTAATGATATAATCCCTGTCCCTGAACTAAATGAAAAACTTAATTATAGAGGGGTCCCTTTTTTTGAATCAATCGCTATAAAAGGCTCCGGTGTCCTTGAGAGCTTTAAGGAGATAACAAAGATCCTCCTAAAGGAGATGGCAGAAAAACATAGAGTTGAAGTAAAGGAAGAAATACTTCCATCAGAGGCCCCTGTCAAACATGAAGTACATCCGGCAGAAGAGCTGAAAATTAATGAGCCAATAATTGAAGAGATACGCACTGTAGTCGAAGTTGAGAGCGGTATTGCCGGAGAGACAATACCTGAAATTTTAGGAGAAGAGGTAAGCGAGGCCATCGAATACGTTTCACCTGCTGAAGGACCTCTTGCAGTAGAAGAGGAGGTAGCTGAGCTCGCCGAACACCCTGCTGAAATAGAGACCCCTTCCGTGGAAGAGCCTACCATTACAGAAACTCTACCTCCATTAGAAAGGTTTGTTGAAGAAAAAACTGCGGAACATATTCCCTCTGTAAATGAAATTTTAGTCCTCTTGAAAGAAATAAAGGAAAGCCTTGATTCTGTCTACAGTTCGCTGTATGAACTCAGGGGTATCCGGGATAAATTGACTGCTCAGGGATCTCATTTCACAGCCATTACTAATTCCCTCAATTCCATCCCTGAAATCAGGAAGGCACAGGAGAGCCTCTACAGAAGGCTCGTGGAAAGCGATGAATCCAACAGGAGAAGGACCGAAGAAATCCTTAAATCCTTCAACGAACTAAAGGGCAAGGTAGATAGTCTCACGGAGAAACCTGAGAAAAAGTGGTTCAGGATCCGCTGAATGCATGAAATATGGTGAAAAGGCAATAGCCCGGTCAAAATTAGAGGTCTGGGATAATCCCTATCCTCGAAGGGATTACAGAATCGAGGTCGCATTCCCTGAATTTACCTGCCTCTGCCCGAGGTCAGGATACCCTGATTTTGCTACAATTAGAATCAACTACATCCCCAAGAAATATATCGTTGAGCTTAAATCCCTTAAACTTTATCTTAACAGCTACAGGGGGGAATATGTATCCCATGAGGCAGCAACAAACAGAATTTATGATGTAATCTTCAAGACCATAAAGCCAAAATACTTAGAGGTAATCGGAGATTTTAACCCGAGAGGAAACATGAAGACGGTAGTAAGGGTAACATCGGAGAAACAGTAGCTCACAGGGCTTGAATTGCGAATCAAGTCGTTCGAAAAGTTTCGATAATTTCTTGTCATATCAAATTACATCTTCTATGTCAAGAGGCAAGACCTGATGCCTGATGCCTTTTACCTCTTATCCCCTTACCACTTCAACCCGTACTGCATCTATTGAATTTCCACCATTAACCGAAGGATTTGTTAGTACATTCACC
>CAKKRL010000175.1 GCA_919902655.1 Thermodesulfovibrionia bacterium | reverse complement strand
CTCAGGGGAAGAAACCGCATCGATGGATTTAATATTTTATCTTTGATAACATACTAATGCTGAAATAACCAATAATCAAATTACAATAACCAAATAATAACCAATATTCAATCACCAAATTTAGATATTGGGTAATTGGAATTTATTTGGTTATTGGTGCTTGGTAATTGGTGATTGATTTATTACGTGCCCCTGTAGCTCAGTATGGACAGAGCAGAGGTTTCCTAAACCTTGTGTCGGGTGTTCGAGTCACCCCAGGGGCACCAGAAAATAAGTCAAACATCTTGACAGCCTTATTAGTAATATGTTAATAAATAATCCGGAGGTATAAATGATTGCAGTTATAGAAACAGGTGGTAAGCAGTACAGGGTTGCCCCGGGTGATAGCCTCAGGGTTGAAAAGTTAAATGCCAGAGAAGGTGATACCGTAGAGATTCAGAAGGTCCTTGCTGTAGGACAGGGCAAAGATATCTCACTTGAGAAATCATCGCTCGAAAAGGCAAAGGTCCTTGCTGAGGTTATATCTCACGGGAAGGCTGATAAGATTATTGTCTTCAAGATGAAGAGGAGGAAGAACTACAGGAGGACTAGGGGCCACAGACAGCCTTATACGCAGATTAAAATTAAAGAGATTAAGCTGGGAGGATAGACTTATGGCACATAAAAAAGGTGTAGGAAGTTCAAGGAATGGAAGGGACAGTGCTGGCCAGAGGCTTGGCGTAAAGAGGTTCGGCGGACAGATCGTGAGAGCCGGAAGCATACTCGTCAGGCAGAGGGGGACGAAGATACATCCCGGTATGAATGTCGGGAGAGGCAGTGACGATACCCTTTATGCAAGGATCGATGGCATCGTAAGGTTCGACAACGGAAAAGGCAGAACGAGAGTCAACGTATTCGCCCCTTCATAAGCATCCATGATACAGGATGCATGGTTTCTCAAACTGTTATCATGTATCGTGCATCAAACACCTCAGCAGTTTTAATCCCAGAATCTTTCAATTATCATCGATAAGCACTTCTAATCAGACAAAAATATTCTATTGCCTTTTTAGAGTTATTGGATTATCTTTTATTCTGATTGATAAAATCTCCCCTAACCCCTCTTTGCTAAAGAGGGGAATAAATTTCCCCCTTTGAAAAAGGGGGATTGAGGGGGATTTAAACGCAAATAGGTAATTTATGTTCATCGACCAGGTAAAGATATTTGTAAAGGCCGGGGACGGAGGAAGAGGATGTATAAGCTTTAGGAGGGAGAAATATGTCCCGAGGGGAGGACCTAACGGAGGTGATGGAGGAAAGGGAGGAGACATTATCATAAAATCTACAGAAGACCTCAATACACTCATCGACCTTAAATATCACCTCCATTACAGTGCCAAAAATGGTGAGCATGGAAAGGGTAAGAATAAACATGGTAAGGACGGCCCTGATGTAATTATCTATGTCCCCGTAGGAACGGTGATAAAGGATTTCAAAACAGGTGAAATATTATCAGACCTTATTGAAGAAGGGATGGAGGTTATGCCCGCTAAGGGCGGAAGGGGAGGTAAAGGGAATGCCTTCTTTGCAACCTCCACAAGACAGGCACCAAAGTTTGCCCAGCCAGGTGAGGAAGGCGGAGAGAGATGGCTACTGCTTGAACTGAAGCTTATAGCAGATATAGGTCTAATAGGTATGCCGAATGCTGGTAAGTCCACACTTATATCTGTAATCTCTTCAGCAAGGCCGAAGATAGCAGATTACCCTTTTACAACCCTTGCACCAGTACTTGGTGTGGTAAGATATGGTGAGTTCAAGAGCTTCGTTGTGGCAGATATCCCGGGCCTTATCGAAGGGGCACACAAAGGGACAGGACTTGGTTCTCAGTTTTTGAGACATGTAGAAAGGACCTCCATACTCGTCCATCTCGTTGATGTATCAGAGGGAAGTCCTGGAGACCCGGTTGATAACTTTAAGGCCCTAAACAGGGAACTCAGCCTCTATAATCCATCCCTTATAGAAAGACACCAGGTGGTTGCACCTAATAAAATAGATATCGTAGGCAAAGGAGATAAGCTCTTCCGCCTTAAGGATTTCTGTGAGAGAGAAGGATATAAGGTCTTCCCTATCTCTGCCATAACAAGAGAAGGGATAGAAGATCTCCTTTCTTATCTCTCATTAAAAGTCGAAGAACTAAAAAGGGAAAGGGTAAAGACTTAATGGATAATATCAGAAAGGAATTAATCGATTCTTCCGAGAGGGTGGTAATAAAGATAGGGAGCACTGTCCTTGCCTCCAGACAAGGAATAAACCAGATGATGATCGATTCTCTTGCAGAAGAAATAAGCGGCATTAAAAAAGAGGTGGTAATCGTATCATCAGGGGCTATTGCTGCAGGTATGGGAAGACTATCTTTAAAGGATAGGCCGAAGGAGATAAGACTCAAGCAGGCAGTAGCAGCAGTTGGTCAGAGCCGCCTCATGTGGGCGTATGAGAAAAGTTTTGAGACCTATGGAAAGAAGGTTGCCCAGGTGCTCCTCACGAGGGAAGACCTTTCTGACAGGAGACGTTATCTCTATGCAAAGAATACCCTCGAAACACTTATAGAGTTCGGTGTAATCCCTGTAATAAACGAGAACGATACAGTTGCAGTAGATGAAATCAGGTTCGGGGATAACGACACACTTGCTGTAATGGTCACGAATCTCCTCCAGGCAGACCTGCTGTTGATCCTTTCTGACGTAGACGGACTCTGCACATCAGATCCGAGATCAGATTCTAATGCAAAACTTATAGATATCATAACAGATATAACTCCACAGATTGAGAGAATAGCAGGCGAAAGTTCCACGATAGAAGGGACAGGAGGGATGTTCTCAAAGGTACAGGCAGCGAAAAAGGCCGCCCAGATGGGGGTGGCCACTGCCATTATCAATGGCACAAGGCCGGGATCACTTCGTGATTTCTTCGAATCAAGAGAGGTCGGGACATTTTTTGCAACAGGAAAGGACCGTCTGTCCCTGAGGAAGCACTGGATCGCATACACATTGAAGTCCAAAGGAACACTTACAATAGACGAAGGTGCAAAAAGGGCCATCCTTAAGGGAGGAAAGAGCCTCCTCCCATCAGGGATAACATCTATCGAGGGGAAGTTCGGTGTGGGTGATGCTGTAAGCTGTCAGGACGAATCCCGTAAGAAGATCGTTAAAGGGATAGTTAACTATTCCTCGGAGGATCTGAACAAGATCAAAGGCATGAAAAGTTCAGAGATAGAAAAGACACTCGGATATAAATACGATGACGAGGTTATACACAGGGATAATATGGTGATACTATAATGGCTTTTTAACAGGCGAGACGGCTGTCCTACTGTTCGGTGAAAATGTTATGAGGAGGATTTATGAATATTAAATCTTATGTAAAAGCGAAAGCCCTGAAGGCAAAGAAGGCATCGAGAATCCTTGCGAACCTTTCAACAAAGGTTAAGAACGATGCCCTTATTGCCATGGCTGAAGAGATCGAAAAAAGATCAGAAGACCTCATAAAGGAAAACAGAAAAGATATAGAATCTGCAGAAAAGAAGGGCCTTTCTAAGGCCATGATAGACAGACTTACACTCAATCCAAAGAGGATTAAAGAAATGGCAATAGGCTTAAGGGAGGTAACCCTGCTTCCGGACCCTGTCGGAGAAATAATAAAGATCTGGAGGAGGCCAAACGGTATGGAGGTCGGAAAGATGAGGGTCCCTATAGGTGTGATAGGGATTATCTATGAGGCAAGGCCGAATGTCACTGCCGATGCCACAAGCCTCTGTATGAAGGCAGGAAATGCTGTGATACTACGGGGAGGCTCGGAGGCAATAAATTCAAATAAGGCGATCGCATCACTACTCGCTAAAGCTGCGGAGAAAGCCGGAGTCCCGGGCGATGCAATAACATTTATCGATATTCCTGACAGACAGGCAGTAAATGAGATGCTTAAACTCGAGGAACTTATAGACCTCATAATACCGAGAGGTGGTGAGGGTCTGATAAGGACTGTTGTTGAGAATTCAAAAATACCTGTTATAAAGCATTACAAAGGGATATGCCATGTCTATGTGGATAGTGATGCAGACATCAGGATGGCAGAGCAGATATGCTTTAATGCAAAGGTTCAGAGACCCGGGACTTGTAATGCGATGGAGACGATGCTCGTTAATAAGGAGATAACAAAAAAGTTTTTACCAAAGATAGTAAAAAGGTTAAAAGAGGCCAAAGTAGAACTTAGGGGGTGTAAAGAAACGGATAAACTTATCTCAGGTTTGAAGAAAGCCTCTGAGGAGGACTGGCATAATGAATATTTAGACCTCATCCTCAATATAAAGATCGTAAAGGATATGGATGAGGCGATGGACCATATAGCCACTTATGGCTCACAGCATTCAGACGCGATAGTTACTAATAACCACCAGAAGGCGATGCGATTCCTGAGGGAGGTGGATTCCTCTGCTGTATTCATTAATGCCTCTACAAGACTCAATGATGGTTTCCAGTTCGGCCTCGGCGCAGAGATAGGCATATCCACAACGAGGATCCATGCAAGAGGACCCATGGGCCTTGAGGAACTCACCTGTCCGAAGTTTATAGTCTTCGGGGATGGACAACTACGGGAATAATGATTAATTTGTAGGGGCATATTGCAATATGCCCCTACTGTAATCGATATGGCCACAGGTATCCTCTACATAGTCTCCACCCCTATCGGTAACCTTGAGGATATCACCCTAAGAGCAATCAGGGTTCTTAAAGAGGTAGGTATCATCGCTGCTGAGGATACGAGGCATACACGGAAACTCCTCAGCAGATACGAGATCCATGTCCCGTTGACGAGTTACCACGATTTTAATAAATACGAGAAGGCAGAGGTTCTTATAGCAAAGATCAAAGAGGGAATAAATGTAGCCCTCGTCTCTGATGCCGGGACACCGGGGATTTCAGATCCTGGGTATTATCTTATCAAAAGGGCTATCGAGGAAGGGATAAGGGTTATCCCCATACCTGGAGCAACTGCCCTGACTGCCGCACTTTCTGTTTCCGGCCTGCCAACGGATCGTTTTTCTTTTATCGGGTTTCTTCCTAAAAAAAGGACTGCGAGGGACAAGACCCTTAAGACCCTTTCAACAATCGAGCATACCCTTATCCTCTACGAATCACCTTATAGAGTCCTTAAGACCCTAAATGAGATAAGGGAGATATTCGGTGAGAGAAAAATCTCTGTAGCAAGAGAGTTAACAAAGTTCCATGAAGAGGTAATAAGAGGGAAAATATCAGATGTAATAAACAATTTAGGTTCGCATCCCAAGGGCGAGATAGTCATTATTATTGAGGGTAAAAGAGAAGAGGAGGTTGACCATGAAACTTAAGCCCTGGGCACTCGGTGCATCCATAGGGATAGTATGGGGAGGGTCTGTATTCGTCACGACCTTTATATCTTATTACACAGGATACGGAAGGGAATTCTTAAATGCCTTTGCTGTTTCTATCTATCCGGGTTACGCAATCACACCTGCAGGAAGTTTTCTGGGACTTCTCTATGGTTTCCTCGACGGCCTCCTGAGCGGGGCGATTATAGGGTGGCTATATAACAGGCTCACTTGAATAATAAATTTACGGGGTTCACATATCAGTCATGCTCCTGCCTGTCCAGCACCTCCCTCACCTTCCTTAAAAGGTCACTCGGGGATACAGGTTTTAGCAGAAGAACTACATCTCCATCTGGCATACCCTTCTTCAGGATAATGTCATCGGTATATCCGCTCAGAAACACCGTCTTGACATCAGGCCTCACCCCCCTGATTGATTCATAAGCCTCCTTTCCGCTTTTTCTCGGCATTATCATATCGAGGATGATAAGTGCAATCCTTTCCTTATGTTCTGTGAATTTATTTATTGCATCCTCGCCGTCCTCTGCAATTATTACTGTATAGCCAAACCTTCCAAGCACATCCTTCATCAGCCTCCTCATAGCCGGGTCATCCTCTGCCACAAGTATCGTCTCTGTGCCTCCCATGGGTGGAGGGATCACCCGTCTCTCTTTCTCCTCAGCCCCTCTCCTTATAAAAGGAAGGTATATCTTGAATGTCGTCCCCATACCCGGCTCGCTGTAAACATTTATATACCCGTTATGCTGTTTTACTATGCCGTAGACTATCGCAAGCCCGAGCCCTGTTCCCTTCCCCATCTCCTTTGTCGTAAAGAATGGCTCAAAGACCCTCTCCCTGGTCGTCTCAGACATTCCCTTTCCTGTATCTGTTACTGTTATAAGTGCGTATTCACCGGGATTACCATAACCATGCGCCTTTATGAATTCTTTATCCAGCTCGATCTGTTCAGCCCTGATTGTCATGACCCCTCCGTCAGGCATTGCATCCCTTGCATTCGTAGCAAGGTTCATCAGCACCTGCACTATCTGGCCATGGTCTGCCATTACTATCAGCTCCTTTTCTGAAAGAGATGTCCTGAGTTTGATATCCTCCCCTATTATCCTCGAAAGCATCTTCCCTATTCCGGAAACAATATCGTTGACATCCACAGGTTTTATGTCCGGCACCTGCTTCCTGCTGAAGGTAAGGAGACTCCTTGTAAGGTGTGTTGCCCTCTCCCCGGCATCAAGCACCTCTTCAAGATAGGGAATGTTCGGGTCATCTTTTTTCATCTTATCCTTGATGAGGTTCCCGAATCCCAGTATGGCATTGAGGATGTTGTTGAAGTCATGGGCAATCCCTCCTGCAAGCTGACCTATTGCCTCCATCTTCTGGACATGGCGGAGCTGTTCCTCGAGTTTCTTTATCTCTGTTATGTCCTTTACAAGACCATCATAGGATATGAGGGGGCCATGTTCATCATAGTGCGGGACAACTGTATTCTTCACCCATCGTAACTTTCCATCCTTATGGATTATCCTGTGTTCAAGAGGTGGCACTGCCCTGCCTGAAAGGGCATTCTCAGCCTGTTCCATTACAGACTTTCTGTCTTCTTCGTAAACCATCTGTATCCAGAGATGAGGGTCAGTTTCAAACTCCTCTGCCTTATAGCCTGTAACTGCAACACAGCCAGGGCCATGGGATGTGGCCGTTGCCCTGCCATTTTCGACCTTGACCGTATATATATAATCTGTTACTGATTCAATAAGATGTCTGTACCTTTTTTCACTCTCCTTCAGAACCTTACCTGCCCGTATTCTTTCGCTGATATCACGCACTATGGCAGTGCAAAAGGTCTCCCCGCGCACCTTCCATGTTGAGAGGGAAAGCTCTAAGGGGAATTCGATTCCATCTTTCCTGAGGCCGCTGAGCTCTATTATCTTTCCTGCTATGCGGGACTCCCCTGTTAAATGCATCCGCTCGAGCCCTTTTTGATGTACCTCCCTGTATTGTTCAGGCATCAGCATTGTTAGAGACTTAACCATTACCTCTTCCTCTTTATAGCCAAAGATATTTTCTGCCCCCCTGTTCCAGGATATTATGTTTCCCTTACTGTCAGCAGAGATAATCCCGTCAGTGGCTGATTGAACAAGGGAGCGAAAACGCTCCTCACCTTCCCGAAGGGCCTCTTCCCTTGCCTTTATCTCGACACTCATTTGATTGAAACACCCTGCCAGTTCCTCAATTTCGTCTCCTGTCCTGACCGCAACCTTTACTCCCAGTCCGCCTGCGCTCATTTCCCTCGCTCCATGAGCAAGTCTCAAAAGTGGAGAGGCAATACGGTTTCCGAACAACCAGGATGTGGCAAGGGCTACGACTAAGACAAGAAAATTGAAAATGAAATTGCTCCGGATTTCATTCCTTATTGGAGAATAGATTTCTTCTGATGGAATGCTCACAGTCGCATACCAGTCTACTCTTGAAGGAGAGGAAAAAGCGGTCAGTCTCTCTGTATCAGAATATCTCATCTCAAAAACACCGCTTTCTTTTTTAATAATCTCTTTGAACCATGCCTCTTTACTTATATCCTTCAGGACTGTTGTTTCAGGGTCTAAAGTGCTGGCAATAACCCTCCCCTTCCTGTCCACCAGAGTAACCACCTCATTTTCCCGGAGTGATAGGTGCCCTAAAGTCTCCTGAATTCTGAGCAGTGAAATGGGTGCACCTACCATGCCTGCCTGCCTTCCTGAGAAATCCCTGAGTGGATAGGCAAGGACAACAACCGGTTTCCCTGTAATGCGTCCTATCTGCACCTCGCCGACTGTGAATCTCTCTGTCTTCATCACCTCTTTGAAATATGTGCGGTCGCCGGCATAAGTTGGTTTCTCCTGAGGAACTGCAGAGCAACGAACCCAGCCTTTGCTGTCTATAACCAGGATATTTTCATAGTAAGGGTATTGGGGCATCAGCCTTGAAAAAATTTCTCTGCACTTTTCCCACTCCTGATTCTTTACCCCAGGGATCTCTGACAGGGCTATGAGGAGCCTTTCGCTTCCATTGAGAAAGGTATCCACTTCAGCAGAGACCATGTGTGCCTGATGGAGGCTCCACTCCTCTGCATCACTTCTGGCACGGCGCAGATCTCCGAGCACATGGTAAATGCTGGCACCGAATAATGGCAGGGCAACTATCAGAACCATGATTATAATTTTGACCTTGATACTCAACCTGAGCATCTATCTCTCCGCTATTTGATCTTTCATTAAATCATATACCTCCCCGAACCTGGAGGCACTTTCCTTAAACACCTTAAGTACCTGTGGGTCGAAATGATGGGGCATTGTCCTCCCGTCCCCTTCGGTGATTATCCTGCAGGCTGTTTCATGGTCATAGGCAGGCTTATATACCCTTCTGTTTCTTAGTGCATCATACTGGTCTGCGATATTTAATACCCTCCCTTCAATCGGTATCTGTTCGCTCTTCAACCCGTAGGGGTAGCCGCTTCCGTCCCATTTCTCGTGATGGCTCAGGATTATGTTCTTTGCCATCTTCAGCCCGATGTGTTCACTGACCATCCTTGCCCCCTCTACAGTATGTTTTTTCACCTCATCGAACTCCTCAGGTGTGAGTTTGTCCGGTTTTTTCAGGATCTCAGGCGGTGTGTGGATCTTCCCTATATCATGCAACTGTGCCTGAATCCTGATTGTCCTGGCAAACATCTCGGGCATCCCGATCCTCTCTGCCAGTATTGAAGAATATTCACCCACCCTCACAATATGTTTCCCTGCGTCTTCATCATTAATCTCAGATGCCCTTGAAAGGGTATAAACAGTATATTCAAGGGTCTCTTCCATCTCTTTCAGCAGGGATGTCAGGTTGTTGATATCTGAATGGGCATGATCGAGTTTATCACCAAGGTCCTTTGCCCTGAGGAGTATCTTTATCCTTGCAAG
>CAKKRL010000174.1 GCA_919902655.1 Thermodesulfovibrionia bacterium | reverse complement strand
AATACAGACCTCTGTGCCCAGGCAAGTTTAGGGGCCATCAGCTCGAAATATACCCATTCAAACTTCCACTCTATCAGAGTGAGGAAGAAGAAGAGGTAGAGATATTTGAGTATATGTGTGTACCCTCTTTCGATGGCTACAATAATGGCAAAGGGGATAAACCAGATAAAGTACTGCGGATGGAAGTTTATTATTACAAAGGTCATCGCAAAGAGGATAAAACTTGCCTCAACAAGGTTCATCCCGTTAGAAGAAAATTCTCTAACGGGATTCATCCTCTTCGTCTCACCACTCGCAGTATACCAGAAAAAGAGTAATGCGCAGAGCACAACGAAAATAAGTGTTGTATCCCTTGAGCCCCAGGGAGTAAAGTTCAGTGCAAACATCCTTTCGATATGGGGTGTAAAAAGGATCTGGCTTCTGAAGGGCTCATAACTAACAAAGGGCAGGATACCGAGTATAAGCACACTAACCCCTATCATAAAGGTTGCAATCTTTTTCCAGCCCTTTACTCCTGGGGAAAAGGCAAGAAAAGGGAGTATGAACATTGAAACCGACTTGACCAATCCGCCGAGGCCGAGCAGTAGGGCACCTGAATAGGGTCTGTTGTGCTTTATCGCTACAAATACCGCAAAGAAGGCAAAGAACGCAATCATCACATCAAAATGTGCAAAGATATAGCTTGTGAATATCACCACCGGGTTAAGCCACCAGAGCTTGAAGGCAAGGGGTGCCCATTCCTCTCCACAGGATCCTACGGACCGGACAGATGAGGTAGCATCTCTGCCTTTGAAATATCTGTAGAGCAACCACCCTGTTGCTATATCAAAAACAAGGTAGGGAACCTTTGCAAAGAACATCGCCCTGAAGGCATAATCGCTCTCATGCCACCTCTCCCAGTCGAGTTCGGGAAGGAAAAACATGGCAATCCAGTTGAAGGCACCGAGGATAACATAACCGAGAGGGAAATAGGCCCATCGATCAAAGATATTCCCTGCATATCTCTCGGCAAGGTACCTGTATATATCAAAGTGGCCTGTGGCAAATATATTGGCTACATAGTTTATATACCCTATGTCCCGGATGAATCCGGCAAAGGGCATAAAGAGGAACCTCAGAAAAAGTCCGAGAAGGAATATCTTTCTTATGTTGCTATCTATTTTCAAGTTATTCTATCCAATTCCCCCCTCACCTCAATCCTCTCCCCTCAGGGGAGAGGGATGGGTGAGGGGATCTATTATTACAAAAGTAACACCTATTTTATTCTTCCCAACTTCTTCCACTTCCTTAACTTCAAAACCATCACCATCGTCTCAAGCAGTGTAATAATATCAAGCTTTGTACTGCCGAGCCTTCTGTCAACAAATCTTATTGGAACTTCTTTTATCTTGAAACCATTCAGTGTAAGTTTATAGAGTGTCTCGAGAACTACCGAAGGGCCTGTAGAGATCATATCCTCGAGGTCTATCTTCTCAAAGACCTTCCTCTTAAAAAGTTTGTAACCCGATGATACATCCCTGACCTTAACGCCGAGAAGTGTCCTGACATATAATGCGACTAATCTTGTAAGAATCGTCCTGTAGATGCTCCTATCATTATCACTTCCACCTTTAACAAACCTCGACCCTATGACAACATCACAGGAATCAATCTCCCTGAGCATTTCTGGAATATGCTTGGGGTCGTGAGAGAAGTCCCCGTCCATCTCAACGATATAATCTGCGCCCTGCCTGAAACAGTATAAAAACCCGTCTATTCCGGCAAACCCCCTGCCGTGCCTCTTCATCCTCCTGAGGAGATGGATATTAGGATTTTCGCGGGACATCCTCTCTACGAGCTCCCATGTGCCATCAGGGGAATTGTCATCTGCGACCACAACTGAAATGTCCTCTATTCCGAGTTTGAGTATATCCTTTACAAGCGTCTCGACATTCTCTCTCTCGTTATATGTAGGTATCATTACAAAGGTCTTCATAATCCAAAATAGTTCAAGCCAGGTTAACAGCGTTTTATTATATACGGCAAGCTTACTTTGTCAACAAAAAGCGGATAAGGTCTATCTCCTCCGTGATAGGACTCCCAGTAACCGCAGGATTGTCTTCGGCCGGATAACCTCCTCAGCAATAGAGACAAATGCCTCACAGGGAGTCCAGCAGCCGCCACATTTAAACTGGTCCATGTCCTGTCGTATCTCTGTGATTGCCGGCCCTTCAAGGATTTTTCTCAGTGAGAAATCGGCTTCTCTCAGATGTCCAAGAACCTTGTTCCAGCCGTTGCAGGGATAGACAGTCCCCTCCGGATCAATAAAGATCGTTGAGCGTGTAGCACGGCACCGCATTAATGGGATATCTGTGCGAAGATAAGATGCCGCCATATCTATAAATAACTGAGGTATAATATATCCCGGCTCCACCTTCCCGTTTACCTGCCTCACCTTCTGGATCTGAGGGAGGGATGATTCTATCAATGGACGGCACTTTTTACTTCTTAAACTTTCAGATAAATGGGTATTCCCGTAGTAATGCTCCGATATATTTGGAGTAGCAAGAAAGAAATCTCCTGCATTAATTTCCGGCGCATACTTCCTGAGTGCATCAACCATCTCGGCAAATCTTCCGTGTGATTCAGGAAGCAGGGTATATTCGAGAACAACATTGAACTTTTCAGGATGGGACTTCTGAATCTCCTTTGCACCCTGCAACACCTCCATGGCACTTTCCCATGTGCCCGGAATTCCCCGCACACGGTCATGAACCTCCGGAGGTCCGTCAAGGGATATAGAAAGCACATATTTCGGGATGCCGAGTTTCAGGATGCCTTCTACCTTCTTTAAGATTTTATCCGGGGAAAGGGCATTCGTAGGTGTATTGATTAAGTAGAGATTAGTGCAATGGTGCGCTGCAGCTTCTACTATTTCGACCAGATCATCACGGAGAAAGGGCTCCCCTCCTGTAAAAGTCAACCATTTCAAAAAGGGGTTTCTTTTAAAGAACTTCTGCCATTCTTCAAGGGTAAACTCATTACCAGGTTTTCTTTTCCATATATCGCACATGACGCAACGGGACTGGCATTTCCAGGAAAGGATCAGATGGGCCTTATAAGGAAGTTTTCCCCTGTGAATATTCCGCCACAGAATTGTACTGTAGAAACGGATCATCTTACTCAGATTGCCGCTGGTATGATTATTTTCAATCATTTTGCCTGTCCTCTATACCTCATTTTAAAATTATCATTTAGCAATATAAATTTTAAATTTGAAATGCTAATTGTAAATTTGCAATGATTATTCTACCTTACTTTTAACCTTGTGTCCTTAGTCTTTCTCAGAATCTCAACACATGCATCAAATACATCAGAGGCGCTGATGGATGAGGCACATTTCATATCCCCGCATGAACTTCTGTAACATGGCGTGCATTCTACATCTGCAACCATCTTCAACCCCTTTCCGTAAAGATCAAGCTCCTGTGCACAGGTGGATGTGAATATTGCAACCGTCGGCACTCCAAGCCCTATTGCAAAATGAAGGGCAAGGGTGTCACCTGTCACAAGCAGGTCGCACATAGAGACAATCGCAGCAAAATGCGTAAGGCAATGATTTGTGCCAATATTAACTGGCTTCATCTTGGTAAGATCAAATATCTCCCTGTTCCTTATCTCTTCCTCAGGTCCTCCTAAAAGCATCACCTTCGTCTCAAGTTTTTTAGAGAGTATATCTGAAAGCCCTGCAAAACCCTCTATTGTCCATCGTTTTGTAGCAAATACAACACCACTGCCTGTATTCAGGCCTATCTTTATATCGTCCTTCCTTATACCTTTCTCCTTAAAAATAGTTTCCGCATAGGCTAAATCATCCTCATTAAGATTGATAATGTAAGGCTCACCTTTATATCTCAAACCAACCGTCTCAAAGGCTATCTCCTGATAGGTCTTCTCGTTCTTCCTGAACTTCAGTTCATCTGATATGCCAAGCCTGAAGGCATAATCTGCCATATCGTTTATGGGGCATATCGTTCCGTATCGGCTCAGTCCGAACCCGTATTTTTCTCCGGATTTCGTATTAGAAGCAAGCAGACATGCCTCTACTGCCTTCTCAAGGTTTATAAGGACATCGAACTCCTCAATCTGAAACCTGAGGGCAACATCAGGGGAATATGAAAATAGCCTGTCTATCAGTGTATTCCTGCTTAATATTTTGATTGCATCCGTATCGGTCACCCATGTAATATGGCATACAGGATATTTCTCCCTGAGTGCATAAAGGAGCGGGGTTGTACGAAGGACATCCCCGAGGGCGCCGAACTTGATTATACAGATACGAACCCCCATCGGGCTGTATCTATCGCAACTGTCGCACTCAAGTTTAAACCTGCAGGGTTTCTCGCCTATAAAATACCTGCAATCAAAACGGATTAGTTCATAGTTCATAGTTCATAGTTCACCGCCCCTCACCCTTCTCCTCTCCCCATCGGGTCTATGACTCATAGAGGAGAGGAGGGGTGAGGGGTTTCTTGGTATACATATAACTCCGCTATGGACCAGTCGAAGGGATTTGCATAGCTTGTCTGCGTAATCTTAATATGCCTCGCCTCAACAGGATCGAATATGATCTCTGTCCTTCCGTTTTCCATTTCAAATAGCGGGTGGCTGTTCTTCCATACAAGTGTCCCCATGTTCCTCGGCAGTTTTGCCACCTCCTTCCAGGACACCTTATCCATCGATGTCTCGACAATCACCCCTCTCGGAGAGTCTGATAAAAATCTCCCGAGAGCCATCGAAATACCCGCGATCCTCTGATTCTTTCCCAAATTGAGGGTAAAGACTGCACCAGGCTTCTGTGGCGATCTTGTTGCCCATCTTGATAATATATCACGGTCAAAGGCATTGGTGACATCATCAGGGCTATAATTACTTTCAGCAACCCACCCTTCAGGAGAAAGAGGTTTTCCTATTTTCGGTGATACAAAATCATAGAATACTGTATATGGCCCTATTGTCTCCTTCTTGTAAGAACCGCCAATCACTCTCAGATTCTCCTCAAAGAGATCATAAGGAATCCCTAAGGTCGGATGGAATATAAAGGCAACAACACTGGAATTATGGACCTCATCTGTATACTTCGGCTTGTATCTCCCCCCGAACCTTTCGTCATAGGGCTGGGCACATATTATCCTCTTCCCCGTCTCATAGGTCATCCTGAATGATATCCAGTAATGTGCATAGGCCCTTGTTATGCCCTTAGAATCAAGAAAGGCGATCAATGGCCTGTCGTCCGGAAGTTGGAGGGTCTCACCGACCATCTTTGGTGACCCCCAGGCAGAGTAAACAAGACCATTCCCATATAACTGGATAACCAGAATAATTGCAACAATTGCACCAGCGATCTTCCTGTTTTTTTTCCATACATCGTATATCGCAAAAGAAAGAAGGATCGGGACTACAGAAATGACAGGCAGTATATATCTTACTGCCCAACTGTTTGAACGTTCGCCTCTGCTAAAGATCACAACACTTATTAAGACAAAGGCAAGGAGCATCTCCGTAGGGCCAATCCTTTTCAATGAAAATGTCAGAAAGCCAAGGATGTTCTTCCATCTCGTTACTATTATGTATGAAAAGGCTGCCACATAAATCGCTCCGAGTACCGCTCCGAGATGCAGGGGGAGTTGTAATGTATTCGGATTATCTGCATAGGGAGTGACCTTCATCCCAAGAAGAACAGGTATAACAGCCTCAAAGAGCATTATCATTTTAAGAAACGTCATGCGGAGACCTACACCCTTTGTTACACTGAAGGTGTCGAAATTATGAGTTAAATTATAGAAGATTAGCGGGAGAGAGCCGATTATAAAAAAAAGGGCGAACGCCCAGAACCTCTTTTTAAGGAAAAAGAGTTTGTCCTGGATGAAAAAGAAAAGGAGTATCAACCCTATATAGTCAATATAAAGGATATGTATATAGAACCCAAACCCTGAAAGAAAGCCAAGCATTATATGGTACCTCATCCTCTGTCTTTCATCTATGGGCCTGTAAATAATCCTGTGTAAAAGTAAGATCGCTGAACTCCCTACAAGGACTGTCGCAAGATATTGGTCTGGTGGAACCATGCTCGTACATATGGAAAGATAGACCGTAGGGATAGAGACAAGGGCTGCAGTAATACGGGCAACACCACGGTTATACATCTCATCTGCTATCTTGAATGTAACAAAGATAAAGAGTATCCCGACTAAAAGGGGATAGACCCTGATGGAGAAAGGTATAGTCCCGAAAAGGTAAATGAAGACAGACTGAAAGAATGACTCCACTGTCCCCATATATGACTGACCCCAGTAGACTATAGGGAACTCACCATCAAGGATATGCCTTCCCATAAGTCCTGCCCATGCCTCCTCGGATGATACAGGAAGTTTCTTATAGGCACGGAAAAAGAAGATGAGGCGGAGTACTATGCCTGCAAACAAAATGCCCGTTAGCAATCTGTTCGCTGCAATAAAACCGTATACCTTTTTCAACATGCGAAGTTATCCTCTCTTGCCTCAGAAAATATTCTTTATAAAGCTGTAAATGTACCGAAACCAGACCTTTCTTAATTTTATAACAGATTCGCCGTGTTTTCTCGCATACTCATGGGTAGGAACCTCACTAACCCTATAACCTTTTTTAAGACACTTCATTGTCATCTCTTGTTCGATTGTTGTAATATTTTCCTTCAGTCCCAATGACCGAAAGACTTCAGTTCGTATAGCCCGGAATCCATTCTGACTGTCTGTAAGGTTTTGTTTCCACCTCTTGTTGATCCCGATAAGGATCAGGTCTGATCCTATCAGCCGCAAGAGTTTATCTAAGTCGCCATGTAATTCATCACTACCACCTCTTCCACGTGAGCCGATAACGAGGTCTGCTTCCCCTCGCTTAATCGGGTCTGTAAGACGTGGGATATCATTTGGATCGTGTGACCCATCTGCATCAATAAAGACTATTATATCGTAACTTACAGCATCCGCACCAACGCGTAGGGCATCGCCCTTTCCTTTTTTATTGTCCTTAACAACCCTGACGCCATATTGCTCGGCAATCTGTACTGTCCTGTCTGTCGAATGCCCGTCCACAATGATAACCTCATCGCAATATGGCTTGACCATATCTATCATCTCGCCGATTGTCGCCTCTTCGTTCTTTGTTGGAATCACTACGGATATCATCTTTTTACCTATCCATCGCAATCCTGCGTACCCATTTCTTTACAGGGTCGAGGATTCTTATCAATTTTTCACCAAACCTTGAATAGTAAATCTTATACACGATGGCCTTTCTAATGGATATCTTTTTATAGACCCTGTAAGAAAAATTTCTGTACGCCTTGAGTATCTTTTCCCTGCTGAATGTCGGGAGATTAAGGGGTGTATCCGTCCTGCTCACAAACTCCTCCACAGGGGTATCACTGAAATAACCTTTCTCCAGGCTGTAGCCGTGAAGTTTTGTCCCCGGATATGGATTAAATATGTAACAGACATGACTATCAGGATTGATTTCGGCATTAAGCCTCACAGTATCCTCAAACATCTCCTCTGTCTCACCCGGGAATCCAACGATGTTATAGGATTTTGTCTTGAGACCTGCCTCTCTTGCAAGTCTGAATGCCTTTATCAGCTGTTCGTTAGTCATCCTTCTGCTAAGAATATTCGTCCTGAGCCATTCATTTCCGGATTCTATCCCCATGGCAACCCTTGTGCACCCTGCTTCCTTAAGCCAGCCGAACATGTCTTCAGAGGCCGTCTCAACCCTCGTTGTTACCTCAAAGGGAATCCCTATCTCCTTTTTGTAACGTTCGCAGAATTCCTTCACAAAATCCCTGTTAAGTGTAAATACATCATCGGCAAGGAAGATAGACCTTGCCCTGTATCTCGAGAGGACAGATTTTATCTCCTCTATTGAACTCTCGACACTCCTGAATCTCACATATGGCCCCTGCTGAAGTTCCCTCAGGGCGTGGTTACTGCAATAAGTGCATTTATAAGGGCAGCCCCTTGATAACATAAAGACAGCCCTGTCATAATCAGAGGCTATTACGGATTGGTAATCGAATATCTCCCTGTCACAGAAAGGAAGACTATCGAGGTCCTGTATAAACGGTCTCATGGGGTTTCTGATAATATCTCCATCAGTCTTTATACAAAGGTTCCTGATCTCCCTTAAGTCTTTACCGTTTTCTATGGAATCTACGAGTTCAAGAATTGCCCCCTCTCCTTCACCAACGCAGATAGCCCTCAACCCTTCCGTCTCTTCCAGGGCCCTGGGGTTTAATGAGACATGTGGTCCTCCACAGATGGTGAATATTCCGAATGGCATTACATCCTTGAATATCTTCTGGATGTACCTGAACTGTGAGGAATCAGAGGTGGCCGCAATAAGAGATGGCTTAAAGTCTTCGATTATCTCTACAAGAGGTGATGTATCGAATTTATCAAACATATAATAGAGTCTTGTATCATGCCCCTTTTCCCTGAGGACAGCAGAGAGTATTCCCAGGCCGAAATGGTAACTCTTCGCCCCGCCTTTTACATTTACATCGCTATATATAAAAAGAACCCTCATTCCTTAACATCCTTCAGTGAAAGATTATCTCTCCATAAAAAGAAGAGACCAAAGATAGTGACTGGAATGATACTTACCGCCCACATAACTATCGCAAAACTTTTTGCTGTATAGCTATCAACCCCTAAGAGACCTAATCCTAAGGCACAGGCATAATGGAATGTCCCGACATAGCCGGGTGCAGAAGGGACAGAAACACCAAAGGCAATCGCAACCTGAATAAAGATTGCCGCCATTATGGGAAGCCCCTTTAATGAAAAGGCTGGTAAAAGGATATAGGCGACCAGTACAGCAAGGAACCATATAATCAGGGAATAAATGAAGATCAGGAATATATACCATCCCTTCCCTATAATCCCCAGACCGTCAGCAAAGGAATTCAATATGCCGAGGAGTTTCTCTGAAAAACGATGTGGAAGCGGTGAAAAGAGAAACCTTGCCCATTTCAATGCCACGGTCGTATTATATTTAAGGAAAATCATTGTGACGACCCCGCCTATGAAGATACCGCTTAACAGGAATGCAGCACCCTTCAGTCTTTCTATGATTTTAACTTCCTGAAAGGGAGGAAAGGCGATAATAAGCAGTATAAAGAGTATCACTATCAGCCCGTCAAAAAACCTTTCTACGATAATGGTGGCGAGGGCAGAGCTCTTGCTAATATTCTCCTTCCTCCCTATCACATAGGCCCTCACGATCTCACCTATCCTCGCAGGGAGGATATTGTTTGCAGCGAAACCTATAACCGTTGCAGAGAAGAGACTCGGTATACCGATATTCCGTATCGGGATAAGAAGGCACCTCCACCTCTCTGCCCTTACAAAGAACATAACAGGCATAAGCATGATGATCGGTATGATATAGAGGTAATTCACGCCCTTCAGTGACCTCCATAGCTCATAGAAATCCACCTTCCTGAAAAAAAGATAGAGGAAGATTATGCTTATGATTATACCTATCCAGAATTTATATTTCATTTAAAAATACCTTAAACATATTGGAATTATTGTTTTATAAAATCTCCCCTAACCCCTCTTTACTAAAGAGGGGGGAATATTGCCCCCTTTGGAAAAGGGGGATGGAGGGGGATTTTGTAAAATATTATTTTCATTTTTCTCTGTGCAGACTTGTCGGCATAGGTGTTTTATATCAGTCTACAAACCTGTATTTCACCAATGTCCAGAGTGCAGAAAAACCATCCTTCCATGTGATTTTTTTACCCTCAT
>CAKKRL010000173.1 GCA_919902655.1 Thermodesulfovibrionia bacterium | reverse complement strand
TCCACGGCTCTATTGCCCCTTCAACGAGACTCAGAGATTTATCAGGGACGATAAGGTCTTCGTCGTACCTCAGGATATTTCCAAAACCGTTACATTCTTTGCAGGCGCCAATAGGATGATTGAAAGAGAATAAGAGAGGTTGCGGAGGATCAAAGTTTATATTACATTTCATACACCTCAGGGACTGGCTGTATCTGATGACCTTTTCTCCTATTATATCTGTCAGGATCTCTCCATGCCCTTCCCTGAAGGCCATTTCGATAGAATCACCGAGCCTTCCCTTTGTTTCTGGCTTGACTGTGAGCCTATCGAGGAGAACAGGGATTTCAGATATCTTTCTTGTAGAAGGAGGGACCCTGTTCACTTCTATGACCTCATCTCCTATCTTTACCCTTGTAAAGCCCCTTTTAAGCAGGTCGTTAAGGACAGTATTAAGTTCACCCATTGGAACTTTAACAGGGAATAGGATATTTATCCTTTTTCCAGCATTATCCTTCAGGATCTCTTCAACCACTGCTGAAGGGTAGTGTTTCTTAACTTCATCACCACACTCCGGACAGAAGGGCCTTCCGATCTTTGCGAATATGAGTCTCAGATAATCATAGATCTCTGTTACTGTCCCTGCAGTTGACCTCGATGTCTTGACAGGGTTTCTCTGCTCAAGTGCTATGGCAGGTCTTATATTCTGTATGGAATCCACAAGTGGCCTGTCAATCTTCTCAAGAAACATCCTTGCATAGGTAGAGAGTGACTCGATATACCGCCACTGCCCCTCTGCAAAGATGGTATCAAAGGCAAGGGAGGACTTGCCGGAGCCGGAAAGGCCTGTAATCACAGTTACCTTATCGTGGGGTATCCTGAGGCTGATGTTCTTGAGGTTATTCTGCCTTGCTCCCTCTATGATGAGTTCAGAGTCCATGAGTGAATATATATTTTAACACGAAACCTGTTCCTTATGTTATTCTCCCCATATTCTTTTGTCTTGTGATTTTTGAGGTTAATTGATAAAATTACTCCGTTATTACCTGATATCAGAGAAAGAAACTCTTATGAACAGAAACATTAAAAAAGCCCTGACCTTTATCGGACTCACCTTCCTGTTTAATTACCTCCTTGTTATCCTCTATTTTGCTTTTGGCGGAAAGTGGGTCGCGCCAGGCTCGGTTATTATAACCACGGCCTATATGTTCATCCCGATGGTTACAGCCATAGGTGTCCAGAAATTTATTTACAAAGAGCCATTGAAGGAGCCTCTCGGTCTCTCCTTCAAGTGTAACCTCTGGTTTTTTGTTGCCTGGCTTCTGCCCCTTGTGATTGCCCTGTCTTCATTCGGGATTAGTCTCCTTTTTTCTGGAGTCGAATTTTCTCCGGGCATGGAGGGTTTTTTTGAAAAGCTTAAATCAACAGTTACATCTGAGAGGTTGGAGGAGATAAGGAAACAGACTACTAACTGGTCAACACATCCCATCTGGCTTGGACTGTTTCAGGGTATGGCCGCAGGTGTAACAATCAATATGATTGCTGCACTCGGTCAGGAACTGGGATGGAGGGGACTCCTGCAGAGAGAGATGGGTTATATGGGGTTCTGGATGTCATCCACAATTATCGGGGTTGTCTGGGGATTATGGCATATCCCGATAATCCTTCAGAGACAGAATTCCCAGTTGAATCCATTGATGGGTGTATTGATGATGGTAATCTTTACGATATTAATCTCTCCGATCTTCAGCTATATCAGGGAAAGGGCAAAATCTGTTATTGCTGCATCGGTCATTCATGGTACAGTTAATGCAACTATCGGACTTTCTGTGATGTTAATCAAGGGCGGAAATGAACTGATTGCAGGGGTAACAGGACTTGCCGGTTTTATCACATTAATAATTGTAAATATTGGTTTACTTCTTTATGACCGTTTCTTAGCGAAAGAACCCATTTTGAATGGCAAATGGTCTGAGAGATATCCGAATCCGTCTTGACCCCTCCACCTTTTTCTGTTAGCGTAGAAATATGAGAAAACCTGACAATACCATTGCAGGCGAGTCCCTCTACGATGGCCTCGCCCTTATTGCAGACCCTGTCCATGGATATATTACATTCACTACGCCTAAAGGTAAGACCGAGAAGACCGAAAAAGATCTCATAGACTCGCCCTGGCTACAGAGACTGAGACATGTATACCAGCTCCAGTCTGCAAGGTGGGTCTATCCCTCTGCAGAGCACAGCAGGTTCCAGCATTCACTTGGTGCTATGTATGTTGCAGGGAGGTTTGCAAGACGGCTCTACCCATCCCTCAGGGAATCTGTAAAGGACTGTCCTTCTGAGGCGTATATCGAGGAACTTCTGAGAATCACTGCACTGCTCCATGATGTAGGGCATGGGCCATTCGGACATTTCTTTGATGACAACTTCCTCGAGGGTTTTGACCTCACACATGAGGTTCTTGGACAGAGTATTATAATTGATGAATTGGGTGAACTTATAAAGAAGATAAGGAGGGGTCCGGGCGGAGATTTTAAAAAAGGAGAGGTGCTGAACCCGGAGGAGATAGCCTTCCTTATAAGGAAAGACTCCCACGATAAAAAGAAAAGGCCGAAATGGCTAACCTTTCTCCAGCCCCTGTTCAGCGGTATCTATACAGTAGATAACCTCGACTATGTCCTGAGGGACTCATATATGTGCGGTATCTCGATAGGACCTGTGGATATGGAGAGGTTAATGCATTACTCTTTCTTTACAAAGAACGGCCTTACACTTCACAGGGCAGGATGCCCGGCTCTAACGATGTTCCTTAATGCAAGGTTATACCTTTACTCAAATGTTTACTACCACAGGACAACAAGGGCTATAGACTTCCACCTTCGTGAGATATTCAAGGATACAATGGAGATTATATTCCCCTACAATCCGGCAGAGAGGTTTGATAAATACCTCGAACTCACAGACTGGTCGCTTCTTGAGGAGGTGAAGAGGTGGAGGACATTCAGGGATAATAAGAGGATGAAACTGTTTTCTGAATGGGATCGTATCCTCGGAAGGGATGTGAAGTGGAAGATGGCCTTTGATACAACCCTTTCACTTGAGGAATTTGAAAAGGGTAAGGTGATAATAGGTCCGGAGGAGCTTGAGGGAAAGATAAGGAAAAGACTGACGGCTTCTCTCAGGCATCTCGAATTCAGGGTTGATATGGCAAGCCACGACCCGAGGCCACTGAATCCTCTCGTAATGGGGAACAGACAGATATATATTTATAACCCATCGACGAAGTCGATTGCCAGAGAGCCGCTCCAGGACTTCTTCGACTACATCCCTGCAAGGGTTGTCCAGTGCAGGATCTTCGCACTTAACCATGAGCATGACCTCGAGCTCTCAAGGGCAGCAGAGAAGGTTCTCGGAAGCGG
>CAKKRL010000172.1 GCA_919902655.1 Thermodesulfovibrionia bacterium | reverse complement strand
CTTGGGTACAGACATTTCATGAGATACCTTATGGGGGAATATAGCCTTGGAGAGGCTGTGAGACTTTTAAAGAGAGATACGAAAAGATATGCAAAGAGACAGTTCACATGGTTCAGGAAAGAAGAGGGGATTAAGTGGGTGGATATAACAGGTCTTACAGACTCGGAATCTATCTTCAAAGTTTTAAAGAATAAGGTTGAAAAGTTAAAGGAACTCCTTTAAAGTGAATAGTCTCCAGTGAATAGTAGTCAGTAAAAAACTATTCACTAAATACTATTCACTATTCACTGAAATGGCAGAGAAGAAATCTTTTAAAAACCCCATTCCTACCGTTGACATTATCATAGAGGTCAAAGGGGGTATAGTCCTTATAAAAAGGAAAAACCCTCCTTTTGGCTGGGCCATTCCTGGGGGTTTTGTGGACTATGGGGAATCCTTAGAAGAGGCTGCCATAAGGGAGGCTAAAGAAGAGACATCCCTCGATATAAACCTCATCCGCCAGTTCCATACATATTCAGACCCTGAAAGAGACAAAAGGTTCCATACGATCAGTACTGTCTATATTGCAAAGGCAGAAGGGGAGCCAAATGCTTCTGATGACGCAAAAGAGATAGGTGTTTTTACAAAAGACATCCTTCCCGAGCCTATTGCCTTTGACCATGGAAAGATACTGAAGGATTATTTTAAGAATAGGTATTAGACGATTAAATTTATTCTTGTCTTTTAAACCTTGTTCTGCTACTATTTTCCCATGTCGCAGGAAGCGAAGATTGGTGTTATAGGGGGTAGTGGCCTCTACGGAATGGAGGGTATCGAAAATCTTAGAACCAAAAAGGTTACCACTCCCTTCGGATCCCCCTCGGATGAATACCTCCTCGGCACCCTGAACGGGGTTAAACTCGCCTTCCTGCCAAGACATGGAAAAGGCCACAGGATCATGCCAACTGAGATAAACTTCAGGGCAAATATTTACGGCATGAAGGCCCTCGGTGTTGAGAGGATAATCTCTGTCTCGGCGGTTGGCAGTATGAAAGAGGAAATAGTGCCCGGTGATATCGTAATCCCCGGCCAGTTCTATGACCATACAAAGCAGAGAAAGAGCACATTCTTTGGTGATGGTATCGTATGCCATGTGGGTATGGCCGATCCTGTTTGTCCTGAGCTGTCTGCTATACTTTATGAGTCCGGGAAGAAGATAAGGGCTAAGGTTCATAAAGGAGGAACCTATTTATGTATCGAAGGACCCCAGTTTTCAACAAGGGGTGAATCGATGATATACAGGGATTGGGGTGTTGATGTTATCGGCATGACGAATGTTCAGGAGGCAAAACTCGCAAGGGAGGCTGAGATATGTTATGCCACCATTGCCCTTGCTACGGATTATGACTGCTGGCATGCCCATGCAGAGGACGTCACAGTTGAGATGGTGATAGCCATACTCATGAAGAATGTGGATACTGCAAAAGGTATTATAAAAGAGGCTACCGGCATGTTAAACAGTGAGAGGAAATGCCACTGTCCGAAGGCATTGGAGGGCGCCATCATAACAGACCCGAAGGCTATCTCAAATGAAACGAAAGAGAGACTCGGACTCCTTATAGGGAAATATATAAAATGAGCCTCCTTGTTGTCGGCTCTGTTGCACTTGATACAGTGGAGACCCCTTTCGGAAAGGCAGAAGATGTACTGGGAGGGTCCGCCACATATTTCTCCATTTCTGCAAGCTATTTTACAGATGTTAGCCTTGTTGCAGTAGTCGGGGAAGATTTTCCTGAAAATCATGTAAAACTTCTTAAGACCCGGAAGATTGATTTAAGAGGTCTTGTAAAAACCAGGGGTGAAACCTTCAGATGGAGCGGGAGATATGGCTATGACCTTAACGAGGCGCATACGCTCGATACCCGGCTGAATGTCTTCAGTGATTTCAATCCAGAGATACCTGAGGATTACAGGGATTCAGAGGTGGTCTTTCTTGCAAACATAGATCCGGAACTTCAGATGAATGTCCTCAGTCAGATGAAAGGCCCAAGACTTGTTGCCTGCGATACAATGAATTACTGGATTGAAGGAAAGTATGATGCCCTGAAGAGTGTTCTTAAAAAGGTTGACATTTTATTGATTAACGATGGCGAATCGAGGGAACTTGCGAAAGAACCTAATCTTGTAAAGGCAGCTCAGAAGATCAGCTCTTTCGGACCAAAAACCCTTATAATAAAGAGGGGAGAGTATGGCGCTCTTATGGTTAATGAGAACAGTATGTTTTCTGCACCTGCCTATCCTTTGGAGACGGTCTTTGACCCTACAGGGGCAGGTGATAGTTTTGCCGGTGGTTTCCTCGGCTATCTTGCCAATACCAATAACTTTAGCGAGGGAAGTATGAGACAGGCAATCATATTCGGCAGTGTGATGGCGTCTTATAATGTTGAAGATTTCAGCCTTAACAGGTTAAAGAGTCTTGATTATAAGGAAATAGAGGAAAGGTTCGGGGAGTTTAGAAAACTAACCTTTTTTGAGGGTCTTCGATGAAAGAAAATTTTAAATTTAGCATTTTAAATTTAGCATTTTGTATTTTTCTGGGTTGTGCTTCCTCCGAACCTAACGTTGAGATGATACAGAAGTCAGAGGCCTATTACAAGATAGGCGTATCCTCTTTCAATGAAGGAAAGGTTCAGCAGGCCTTTGTCGAATTCCAGAAGGCGATAGAGATTAATCCAAGGAATAAGGAATCACATAATGGCCTTGGGCAGATATATGATTCTCAGGGGAAGTTCCAGTTGGCCATTGATTCGTATAAGACGGCGGTTCTGATAGACCCGAATTTTTCAGAGGCCCATAATAATCTAGGTGTTGTTTATGGAAAGCTAAAGAGATGGGACGAAGCGATAGCGGAATACAGAAATGCCCTGAAGAATCCTCTCTACCGGTTTCCGGATGCCGCCTACCTTAACCTCGGCTATGCCTTATACAATAAAGGGGAGATCCTCCAGGCCATAGGCGCATATAAGGAGGCGTTAATAATCCGCCCTAATTTCGAACGTGCCAATTATTACCTCGGACTTGCATATGTCGCATTAGGGAAGATAAAGGAATCTATAGATGAATTTAGGCAGGCTATCAAGATATTCCCGAATTATTCAGATGCCCATTACGATCTTGCCCTGGCCTATGTTAAGGCAGGGGATAAAGAAAATGCGATAAAGCATTTTAAAAAGGTAATAGAACTATCCCCTGATAGCGAAAATGCCTCGGCCTCGAAGAAATATATAGACATCCTTAAATAAGAAGCGATGGAATCCCTTGGCGAATATCTGCGCCGGCAGAGAGAGCTTAAAGGCTTCAGCCTTAGAGACCTTTCTGAAAAGACGAAGATAGGGGTTAACTATTTAAAGTGTATCGAGGAAAACCGGTTTGAAAAAATTCCAGGGAATGTCTTTGTAAAGGGATTTCTGCGCTTATATGCAAACTCTGTGGGGCTTAAAGAGGAAGAGGTCCTCGGAATATACCATGACCAGTATGAGAGAAAAGAGAAAGAAAATGAAAAGAAAGAAGATACCGGACAGAAGCTTGTAACAGAGAAACATCGGAGGCTACCTCTATGGTTATGGGCTATTCCGTTTTTTATAATTGCCTTCGCTCTCTTTATGGTCATTCCTCAGAAGAAAAAAGATATACCTATTCCTGCCTCGTCTAAACAGGTCATGGAATCAATAAAACCTGAACCTCCTCGTGTCGTGTCCGGAGACATCCCCAAGGATCTGACTTTATCAATAATGGCGACAGAAGAGACATGGATAAAAATTATAATTGATGGCATGGAAGTAAAGGAAGCTCTTATGAGAAGTGGTGATGAAGTCAGCTTCACAGCAAAAAAGAATTTTGGCCTGACTATAGGAAATGCAGGAGGTGTAAAGATCAGATTCGACGGGAAAGAGGTTGAACCTCTCGGGCCGCATGGCAGGGTGATCAGAAATCTCGTGCTCTCAAGGGAAGGAAAAACTTCCTCTTCTCCTCTACGAGTCATAGACCCTAAGGGGAGAGGATTGAGGTGAGTGGGAGAAAAGAAAAGATAAGATTAAGACCTGAGATCGGTATAATCCTTGGTTCAGGTATAGAAATCCCCATAAAAAAGATATTACAACCCCGTACGATTAAATATAAAGATTTAGGCCTCCCATCTCCTGCCGTCCCCGGGCATAAGGGAGAAATGGTATCAGGGTACTTCTCCGGAGTGCCGATTGCTATTATGAAGGGGAGATTCCACCTTTATGAAGGCTATTCGCCTCAGGAAGTAACAAAACCGATAAAGATACTTAAAGAACTCGGTATCAAAACGCTGATAATGACTAATTCATCAGGCAGCCTGAAGAAAAGCATTAAGCCCGGGACATTCCTGCTTGTAGAAGATCATATAAGCCTTATGGGTGGTAATCCTCTTACAGGAATTAATGACAGGAAGAGATTTCTTGATCTTACAGAAGCATATGACCAATCGCTTATCAGTCTTTGTAAGAATGCAGGCAGGAAAAGGAATATCGAAATTAAGAATGGAACGATTGTAGCTGTCAGAGGTCCTTCTTATGAGACACCTGCTGAGGTGAGGATGCTGAGGCTTTTGGGCGGAGATGCCGTCTGCATGTCATCCATACCAGAGGTTATCATGGCGAGGTACCTCGGGATGAAGGTTTTATCTATCTCGTTTGTTACTAATTACGCAGCAGGGCTTTCCCAGAAAAGGCCAGATCACAGATATGTCCTTGAGATGGCGGGAAGGATGGAAAGGGAGTTCTTAAAGCTCTTAGAGGGAGTGATACCTGAAATGAGAGGATAAAAGGAAAACTTCGGAATGACGGAGAGGATGAAAATCGATTGTCAATCGGTTTTTTTATGGTATGGTTTAATAGATTATGAATGTTCAGAGAAAACCAGAATGGCTTAGGGTGAAGGCCTCTATTTTCCTTCCCGAAAGTGTCAGAAGGGTTACGAATAAATATAATCTTAATACGGTCTGTGAGGAGGCGGCATGCCCCAATATCCATGAGTGCTGGGGTATGGGGACAGCTACATTCATGATCCTTGGGAATACCTGCACAAGAAACTGTGGTTTCTGTAATGTTAAATCAGGATATACCTTTCTTCTCGACAGGAAAGAACCGGAGAGGGTCGCAGAGGCCGTAAAAGAGCTTGCATTGAACCATGCAGTTATAACCTCTGTCACAAGGGATGACCTTGATGATGGGGGTGCGTCAATATTTGCAGAGACCGTCCAGCTTATCCGTAAAAATACATCCTCTACTATCGAAGTCCTGATCCCTGATTTCAATGGGTCTTTAGTCTCCCTGAAGGTTGTGATAGATTCCATGCCAGATATACTCGGCCACAATATCGAGACTGTTAGAAGACTCTATCCCTATGTCAGGGCCTCAGCAGATTATGACCGGAGCCTTGAGATGCTCAAAATGGCGGAATCATTAAATAAAAATATAATAACGAAGACAGGTCTTCTGCTCGGTTTTGGGGAAGACGAGAAAGAGATAATCCAGACAATAATGGATATAAGGGAAACAAACTGTGATATAATCACTATAGGCCAGTATCTTCCTCCATCGAGGAGACACTATCCGGTTAAGAGATATTATACGCCTGAGGAGTTCAGGAAGTTTGAACTTATTGGAAAGGATATGGGGTTTCTGCATGTGGAGTCAGGGCCACTTGTGAGGAGTTCTTACCATGCGAAATATCCTAAACTATAAGTATTTTTTTGTCATTCCCGAGAAAGTCTATGACCCGTGGGCCACAACCCATAGGGCGGGAATCCAGCGAGAAATTAAATTCCTGTTTTCACAGGAAACCCTGGATTCCCCCGCATCAAGTGCGGGGCAGTCTCAGTCAAGCACAGAATGACAGATATGAGAGTGTTAGCAGAAATTTTGCGGTCATTTCTATAAAGTATTGTTTATAATACAATATGGACAAAAAAGAACTTGGTTCCAAAACCGCTAAAGGCGGGTTTGCAAATGAAAAAAGTATCTGCAAAAAGTTCAATTCATGGGAAAACGATAATGAAGCTCAGGAATGGCTTAAAACTATGGGTTACAGCATTGATAAGCTGTCTTCAGTTAAAGCAATTCAAGTTCCCACGAGAATAAAGAAAACCAATTTAAGTGAGTTTGAAATAGACGAGAAAGAATATGAAGGGTTAATGAAATTCAAAAAGGCTGATGTGCAAAATAATAAGTTTGAATATAAAATGTGTAACTGTCCAAGAGAATTTTGGGAAATCATAATTGTTGATTCTGATGAGAATTATGAAGATAGAACGACTATTTATTATCACTGTGATTACTGCTATGAAGATTTTGTAGTAAAAGATTTTGAAACTGAGAAAATCTTATTTCACAAGCAAACCTATGCAAGATAATAGTCCCATTGAAAAAATTGGAACGGGTCTTGTTTGTTCTTTAGAAACATTCAAGGGTGCTAAAATTGAATTAGTAAACAGGAGGTCTGGCTTTAATGGTCTATCTGTGTATAAGATATTGGAGGAGAGTCAGAATGATGTGGAAAGATCATCTGTTCCAGTTGGTATATGGATCACGAACTGCGGTGTTCCTAAATACCGTGCGGCTGATGCTTGTCATTGTTTTATTATTATTTTCTGCCACGAATAAAACGTGGGCCGAGGCCGGGAAGCCTGAGAATGGGCCCAGTAGAATTGCTCCAATAGGTAAGCGGATGGTACATATGGGGCACCTTCCACCTCCCGGTAATGCCGGGTCAATAAGGACTGTTTTTGTCTCTTCCAAAGATAAGTCGTCTATTGTGCAGGTATATGAAAAACTGTTAATCTTTCCTAACAAGGTGCGGATGAACCTTGATCGTCATGCCGTTCCCAAGCCGTTCGAGGGCGGAGTTGTTACAGTGTGGAATCACGAAAACGGCACAATTTCTTACGATGTGTACGATCTGGACGGTAATCTCCTGTCAAGAAAACCTCTTGCCTATGCCGGGACGGTCCATGTCACCCCTATCGGTTCCGTCGTGGTTAGCGATGGGAGCGAGGGCTATGGCGAACAATTTGG
>CAKKRL010000171.1 GCA_919902655.1 Thermodesulfovibrionia bacterium | reverse complement strand
TCTGGCAAGGCTGTAAAGCGGCATCCCGTTGACCTTTATTGCTGAATACATGGGAGGCACTTGAGGAATTTTTCCAGTGAATCCTTCAAATACACTGCGTATCTCTTTTTCTGAAGGAAAAGGACCCGAAGCCTCCGAGATCACCCTCCCCTTGGAGTCTCCCGTATCCGTCTTGATACCTAACATCATGGTAGCGATATATTCTTTATCCGAATTAATCAGAAATCTGCTTATCTTTGTAGCCTTTCCTACAAGTACGGGTAGTACCCCTGTAGCCTCGGGATCAAGCGTGCCCGTATGGCCTACTTTCTTTATGCGGAGTATCCTCCTTACCCTCTGCACAACATCGTGGGAGGTAATGCCCCTTGGTTTATCGATATTTAGAACACCGTCCATAACCATTAAAGATAAATCAAAATGCAAAAATCAAAATGTAAAATGACGAATCAAAACGCATAAATTTCTAAATTATGATTTGTATTTTTTGATTTTTTATCTTTGAATTTTAATTTTTATTTTGGATCGCTTCTTCTACTATTCCTATAACCCGTTTTCTTATTTTCGAAATGCTCCCTTTGATCTCACATCCGGCTGCCTCCCTGTGTCCTCCTCCTCCGAGGGCCTCTGCTATCCTTGCCACATCAACCCTCCCCCTCGATCTGAGACTCAACTTATAGGATCTTGAACCTGTCTGTCTGAATAAAATCGCAACCTCCACCCCTTTTATTGACCGAAGGCTGTTTACAAACTCCTCCGTATCCTCAGACTTTGTGCCAGTAAGGCTGAACATCCTTTTATTTATAGTCATCCATGCAACATTACCATCACGATTCCTATCAATGGTCTTTAAGACATAGCTAAAAAGCTTTAGCTTTCTGAAGGGTAATTTCTCATAGACCTCCTCATTGATCTTTGACGGGTCTATACCCTTTTCCACAAGAGTACCTGCAATCCTGAATGCCTCAGGTGTTGTAGAGGAATAGCGAAAAGACCCGGTATCGGTCATAATTGCCGTATAGATGTTTACTGCCATATCCAAATCAATATCTACTCCAAGGGAAACAATAAGGCTGTATATCATCTCACCTGTCGAAGACGCATCAGGCTCTATCCAGCCATTATCCTTATGGGGGCTCTCTGTCCGGTGGTGGTCTATTACAAAGATACTGTCTGCTGGAATGTTACCCGTATCTGCCCAGCCTGTCCTTTCCGTGTTTCCACAGTCGACAAGGAAAAGGATATCATATCTTTTATCTATCCTTTCCGTCTTCCCGATCCTCTCCGATTGGGGCAGAAACTTATATGTCTCGGGGACAGGATCAAGGTTTCTGATCTCTGCATTTTTCCCGATCTTCTCAAGTGCCAGGGCCAGGGCAAGCTCTGACCCTATAGCATCACCCTCGGGGCTTTTATGTGAAGTAATAAGAAAAGCAGAATTTTTCCTGATTACCTCTATGACCTTCTCAGGGGGATTCATCTTTTTCGTTTTCGGTTGCCTCTGACCTGCGGGTCTCGCTTACCTCCTTTAGCAGTCTATCAATCTTATCACCATATTCTATAGATTTATCAAGCCGGAAGACGAGTTCGGGAACAAATTTCAAACTCATCCTCTTTCCGAGCTCCCTCCTGATAAATCCCTTTGCCGTTTCAATCGCCTTCAGGGTCGCCTCCCTTTCTTCATCTTTATAAATACTCACAAATACCTTTGCATAGCGGAGATCATCACTAAGATCTACTCCGGTTACAGTCAGAAAACCAATCCTCGGGTCTTTTACCTTATGCATCAGGATATCTGCTATCTCCTCCCTCATCAGATCCCCTACCCTGACTGCCCTTTTATAGCGAAGCATACACTATATTATCAAAAAAAATATTGAAAAGTAAAGAAAGGGTGTTTGTAGATTTAAAATTACTCGATCCCCTTGATGTCATTCCCGCTCCCCCGATTTAATCGGGGGAGCGGGAATCAGGTATAATAATATACATGGCGCCAGAAAAATCATCTACACTATAGGTTCAAGCAGGAGGACAGAGGAGGAATTTTTCGAAATCCTGAGGGCCTATTATATAGATACACTCGTTGATGTTAAATAATTAAAATAATTAGAAAATAATTAGGAAAATAATTAGGGAAAATAATTAGGGACACAATAAATAATTAGTAAATAATTAGGGACACATCCCATATTTCTCATTTGCCTTCTTTCTTCCTCTGCCTTCCTGGTGGTTTTAATAAGAATCTCTTGTCAAGCTTCTTCTCCATCTTACTAATAAACCCATCACTGCCAAAAGGCCTGCCCGTCCTTGTTGAATACCTTATTCTATTTACTTCTTCTTCTGGAATACTTGACCTCATAAGTTCTACATAGTCCTTTCTCTGTCCTTCTTCAAATAGCTCCTCTCCCAATACTTCGTCCTCTATACCAACTATATGTGCCTTTGCACTTGAATAAGGATAGTCTTCTTCCCTTTTCACTATCCTTGCACGTTTTGGATTTTGTTCAATGTACCTCGCTACCGCCCACAAATATCTCTCTTTATCAACTATGCAGGAATAATACCTGCTCTCCCATAACCTGCCTGTCCTTTTGTATGTCCTGTTGATATATTGAGTGTAACAAAGGGTTACTCCCTGCATCATCTTGTATAATGATTCATCTTTTTTCGGCTTTATTAGCAGGTGAACATGATTGCTCATAAGACAGTAGGCAAGGACAGGTGAGATCCATTTATCTGCATATTTATTGAGTAACGATAAATACTTCTCTCTGTCTTTCTTATTGAAGAAAACCTTTTCCTTATTATTCCCTCTTTGGACTATATGATGTGGATAACCTACTGCAACCGCCCTCGCTATCCTCGGCATGCAGAGATTCTATAGGATTAATGTTACTATGTCAAGAATTATGGGATGTGTCCCTAATTAAACCTGGATTCCTGCTTTTGCAGGAATGACATTAAATATTACCTCTGTTCGAAATGTAGAAATTCTTATAGTTTTAAGCTATTATATCATCATGCTTACAAAAAGAATAATACCCTGCCTCGATGTAAAAGACGGTAGGGTCGTGAAGGGAGTGAGTTTCGTAAACCTCAGAGATGCTGGAGACCCTGTTGAGAATGCAAGGTTCTACGATGAACAGGGTGCGGATGAACTCACCTTCCTCGATATTACTGCCTCCCATGAGAAAAGGGATATAATTATTGATGTCGTAATGAGAACAGCAGAAGAGGTATTCATGCCTTTAACCGTAGGTGGCGGGATAAGGACCCTCGAGGATATCAGAGGGCTACTTAAGGCAGGTGCAGACAAGGTCTCTATAAATACTGCGGCTGTCAATAATCCTGATTTCGTAAGGCAGGCTGCAGAGAGGTTCGGTAGTCAGTGTATTGTGGTTGCAATAGATGCGAAGAGACAGTTCACAGTTGACGGTTCACGGTTCACGGGTAACTGGGAAGTTTACACTCATGGTGGAAGGAAACCGACAGGCATTGATGCAATAAAATGGGCGAATAAGGTAGAGGAATTCGGTGCTGGCGAGATACTCCTTACAAGCATGGATAAGGACGGGACGAAGGACGGATATGATATAGAGCTTACGAGGACTGTTGCAGAGGCCGTGGGGATACCTGTTATTGCCTCCGGTGGTGCGGGGAATTTAGAACATCTATATCAGGCTGTTGTAGAAGGGAAGGCAGATGCTGTGCTTGCCGCCTCGATCTTCCATTACAGGGAATATACGATAAAAGAGGCAAAGGAATATCTACAGAGAAAAGGGGTAACAGTGAGGCTTTAGATATAGGGGCAATTCATGAATGCCTCTACTTTTCTAAGAAGA
>CAKKRL010000170.1 GCA_919902655.1 Thermodesulfovibrionia bacterium | reverse complement strand
TGGACTTCCCCCGATTTAGTGGACACATCGAAAGGTTAGTGATATAAAAACTAAATTTTGGAGGTGTTGCATGGAAGTAAAGCACAATCGGAGGGTGTTTGACAAGGAATTTAAGAGGGAGGCAGTAAGGCTGGTAATTGAGGGAGGACGCAAGGTGCCGGAGGCGGCACGGAGTCTGGGGATACATGAGAGTCTTTTACGTTATTGGAAGAGGAAGTTTATGGAAGATCCTGAGGGAAGTTTCCCCGGGAAAGGTCATCTCAAGCCGCAGGAAGAACACATAAGAAGGCTTGAACGTGAGCTTGCCGGCGTCAAGGAGGATAGAGAGATCCTAAAAAAGCCTTGGCCATCTTCTCACCACGGCGCGGATGAAGTATGAATTTATCGAGAATCACCACCCCCTGTTTCGGGTAGAGAAGATGTGCCGCATATTGGACGCTTCAAAGAGCGGGTATTACGCATGGAGACACGGGAAAAAGACGAGGCGACAGGAAGAAAATGAGATGATACTGAAAGGGATACAAGAAGCTTACACAAAGAGTCGTGGCACATATGGGAGCCCCCGTATTGCCCGAGAGCTTCACGAAAAGGGGATATACTGTTCAGAGAATCGGATAGCACGGCTTATGAGGGTAAACAAGATCATGGCGAAGACAAAACAGCGCTTTAAGGCCACAACCAACTCCCGGCATCATCTTCGGGTGGCTCCAAACCTCGTTCAGCGAGATTTTAGTGTATCAAAGCCTGAAAAGGTGTGGGTGTCTGACATAACCTACATCTGGACAAACGAGGGATGGCTGTACCTTGCCGTCATTATGGATCTCTTCTCACGGGGGATTGTGGGATGGGCAATGAGCGAAAGGATAACGGCAGAAATGGTTATCAAGGCATTTCAACAGGCAACAATCTGGCGTAATCCTCCTGAAGGGCTTATCTTTCACTCAGACAGGGGGAGCCAATATGCCGGCGATGCCTTTTGCAGTGTTTTAAAGCGCTACGGGTGCATCCAGAGCATGAGCGATAAGGGAGACTGCTATGATAACGCCGTTGCCGAGAGTTTCTTTCATACCCTGAAGACCGAGCACGTCTACTTTGAGCGATATAAGACCAAAGAGGAAGCCCGTAGCAGCGTCTTTGAATACATCGAGGTGTTCTATAACCGAGTACGGAGGCACTCGACCCTGGGAAATGTTTCACCGTATGAGTTTGAGAGGATGGCTAAAGTAGCTTAACCGTGTGTCCATTATTTCGGGGGAAGATCA
>CAKKRL010000169.1 GCA_919902655.1 Thermodesulfovibrionia bacterium | reverse complement strand
GACAGGGCATCGCCCATTGCAAGGGCGGCAGTTGTACTTGCTGTAGGGATGAGACCAAGGGGACAGGCCTCTTCTTTTACTCCAACATCGAGGACTATATCCGAAGCAAGTGCAAGGGTAGATCTCGGCCCTCCTGTAAGGGAGATAAGTTTGATATCAAGTCTCTTTATGAGAGGGAGGATCTTATTTAGTTCTTCAGTTTCTCCACTGTTGGATATAGCGATAAGGACGTCACCTTTTGTTATCATTCCAAGGTCGCCGTGAATCCCTTCTGCCGGGTGAAGAAAAAGCGCAGGTTTACCAGTGCTCGCAAGGGTCGCTGCGATCTTCTTTCCTATAATCCCTGACTTCCCCATCCCTGTTACCACCACCCTGCCCTCGCAGGAATAAAGTATATCTACTGCTCTGAGGAAATCTTCGCCTATCCTGTCGATAAGGGAATATATCGCGTTTGCCTCTATCTTCAAAACCCTTTTTGCATACTCAAGCATCATTACAGGGATTATTATAATTCAGATTAGGACAGAAATTCAAATAATATTATTTATTTTCAGCCTTCTCAGAGGCCCAGAAGGCTATGAAGGCAAGGAAGGTTATTACCAGGATGATTATTCCTCTTGATGTGCCTAACCATTTATTTAATGTTATATCCGCCATGTAACCTGATAGATAAAAGGATTTCAGGTATGGATAACCTTCAGCAAAGATCCATATCCCGAGCATAAGGCCAAAAATGAAGATTATTGCATCAATTCTACCAGAACTCATACCGACCACTGCTGTGCCGGGACAATAACCCCCAATAACGAAACCGATTCCGAGTAAAAAACCTCCTATAAGCTGTGGCCAGATATATGTAGGGACTACGAGGATCTCAGCCATATTTATTGCCCCGACCTTTGAGAGAAACCATATACCAACTGCAGATGTAAGTATGGCCGAAAACATAACCTTAAGTACGGTGAAGTCTTCAAAATAAAATATGGCAGTAAGTTTGCGGGGATTTCCAAGACCAGCACGTTCTAACAAAAAACCAAAAAAGAAACCTATCATAAGTGCCAAAACAAGGCCGAAGTTGTAACTGAACAGATTGTGTGCAAAAAGAGGTGCATTCATCTCCATAACCTCTTTACAAAGAAGGCAATTGCGTATCCTCCTGAGAACATACCGATAACAAAGGCCCAGGCACCCAAAGCCAGTGTAGCACCTCCGCTCAGAGCTACACCGCTTGTACATCCACGGGCAAGCCTTGTTGCGAAACCCACGATAATACCACCTAAAAGGGCAAACAAAAACCTCCTTGCAGGGTTAATCCTCGGCCCTCTTTCGACCCTTATGCTGAATCTCCGTCCAGTTATGGCACCTACTATTCCTCCGATTACCATTCCGGATACTTCAAAGACAATCCAGTCCTTGAGCGGCTGTTCTTCCCTGAAATAGTCTTTGAAGTAAATATTTTTTTCTACCATATCAGGAAATGGAATATGCAGGACATAAGCTGTAACCTTTGTAACAGCCCTCGATACCCCCAGACCCCACCCCATAAGGTAAAAGGTGGAAAGGAGGACTAAACCGAGGAGTACTCCTGTAAGATAAGGAGACCAGTAATTGTTCCGTATCGCTGAATTAGAACTGTTTTTCCCCATAACTATTTAATCTATAAGATAAATTCTTTGCAACTACTTATATTAAATATTAATATAAAGCTAATTGTCAAACATTTTTTCTCTGTTCCGCAAACTCTGATTTTCTTGGTTATGAAAGTAACCGTATTTAATGAAGACAAACATACAGTTATCAACGGAAAAACCACAGGCCTCTAATTAAGAGTAATGAATTTGGCCATCTCGAATTTATCGAAATCGGATCGGTAAAAGTAAAAGGGAAGCGGATCTATCGTATGCATTTACAGCATCATTTATATTCCCTGTACGGCGCAATAGGTCCCCTATCTTGAGATGGGCCTGCGGGTTTTTTGGTTCAGACCTTTTAAGAGACTCGAGCGACCTTAATGCCTTTTTCCAGTCCTGCTGCTTTATTGCATCATAGTATGATTCCCAGAGACTCATTTACCCCTTACTATCCTGTCTATTTTCCTAATATCACTGAGGAGATCAGGGAGTTCCCTTATGCTTACCATATTCGGACCATCGCAAAGGGCCCTCTCAGGACATTCATGAACCTCAAGGAAAATCGCATCACAACCTGTTGCTACTGCAGCCCTTGCAAGATAAGGTATCATTTCCCTTTCACCACCAGAAGATTTTCCCATGCCACCGGGAAGCTGGGTGCTGTGGGTAGCATCGAAGGCAACAGGGTAGCCGAGGGCCCTCATTATAGGAAGAGCCCTCATATCTGCCACAAGGTTATTATAACCGAAAGATACTCCCCTTTCGGTTATAATTATATTTTTATTCCCTGCAGAAATCACCTTTTCGATAATATTCTTTATATCCCAGGGTGCAAGGAACTGACCTTTTTTTATGTTTACAGTTTTTCCTGTGCGTGCAACCGCCATTATAAGGTCTGTCTGCCTGCAGAGGAAAGCAGGTATCTGGAGTATATCAAGTATCTCTGAGGCCATCTTTACCTCATCAATGTTATGGACATCCGAAAGAACAGGAAGCCCTGTTTCCTTCTTCACATTTTTTAGTATCCTCAACCCTTCCTTGAGTCCGGGCCCCCTGAAGGAGTCTTTCGAACTCCTGTTTGCCTTATCATAGGAGGATTTGAATATTAGAGGTATACCTATCTTTTCAGCGATCTCGCTGAGTTTACAGGCAACTTTGATTGTAGTCTTCTCAGACTCTATAACGCAGGGCCCTGCTATAAGGACTAAGGGGTTATTGCCACCAATCCTGACTCCTCCTATTTTTATCTCTTTGGTCTTCATATCTCAAAACCTACAGAAGTAGCTTCCTTTCTTTAATAGCTGCAGCTATGAAATCCCTGAATATTGGATGTGGTTCCATCGGTCTGGATTTGAATTCTGGATGAAACTGGCATCCAAGGAACCATGGATGGTCCTTTATCTCTATTATCTCAACAAGCTCTCCGTCAGGTGACTCTCCACTTATTCTCATACCGTTCTCTGTAAGTTTATCCCTATACTTATTATTAAATTCATACCTGTGTCTGTGCCTTTCCAGTATCTCTTTTGTGTCGAATGCCTTGTATGCAAAAGAACCCTCTTTAAGCATGCATGGATAGGCCCCGAGCCTCATCGTGCCGCCTTTCTCTGATTCAGCGGTTCTTTCATGAAAGACCTTACGCCTGTAGTCATACCATTTCTCCATAAGGTATATTACAGGATGTGTGGTAGATTCATCAAATTCAGTACTGTTTGCCCCTTTGAGCATACATACATCCCTTGCGAACTCTATCACAGCACACTGCATACCGAGGCATATACCCAGGAAGGGAACCTTTTTCTCTCTCGCATACCTTATAGCCTCTATCTTTCCCTCAATACCTCTTGTACCAAAACCACCAGGTACGAGGATTCCATCGACTTCAGAAAGATGCCTCTGCGCCCCATCCTTCTCTATTAACTCAGCATCTATCCATGATATCTCTACTCTTGCCTTGTTTGCTATGCCACCGTGTGTAAGTGCCTCAATCAGGCTCTTGTAAGAATCTTTAAGGTTTATATACTTGCCTACAAGACCTATCGAGATCGTGGTCTCGGGGTTCCTTATCCTCTCAACAACCGTTCGCCATTCCCTGAGATCAGGTTCCCTGGTCTCGAGCTTAAGTATTTTTATGATCTGATCGTCAAGCCCTTCCTCATGGAGAAGGAGGGGAACCTCATATATGGTATCCACATCCTTTGCTGTAATAACGGACTCTTCGTCGACATTACAGAAGAGGGCTATCTTTTTCTTTACATCAGGTGTCGGAGCCCTGTCAGTTCTGCATAGAAGGATATGGGGCTGGATACCTATCTCCCTCAGCTTATTCACACTATGCTGTGTTGGTTTTGTCTTGAGCTCTCCTGATGCCTCGATGAATGGAAGGAGTGTCAGATGGATATAAAGGACATTTTCTCTTCCGATATCGAACCTGAACTGCCTTATTGCCTCAAGAAATGGCAAACTCTCAATATCTCCGATCGTACCTCCTACCTCTACTATAACGACATCTGTTTCATCTTCAACGGCCCTGATATTCCTCTTTATTTCATCGGTTATATGCGGAACCATCTGGACCGTACCTCCCAGATAGTCGCCCCGTCTTTCTTTTGTTATAACATTGTAATAGATCCTTCCGGAGGTAAAATTATTCTTCTGGGAGGTCCTCACCTTCGTGAACCTCTCATAGTGGCCAAGATCCAGGTCAGTCTCCGCACCGTCGTCTGTAACAAAGACCTCTCCGTGCTGGAACGGGCTCATTGTACCGGGGTCAACATTGATATAAGGGTCGAGCTTCTGAATTGTTACTTTTAGTCCTCTGTTTTCGAGCAGGGCTCCTATAGAGGCTGAGGCAATCCCCTTTCCTAACGAGGATACAACGCCGCCTGTTACAAAGATATACTTAGCCATTTTTGATTTTTCTTATCACCTTCTCAAGGTCTTCTATTGTATCCACACCTATTGTATCCGTATCGGTTTCGCTAACTTTTATTCTAAAACCGTTCTCCAGCGCCCTTAACTGCTCAAGTTTTTCGGTTTTTTCAAGGGGAGTAGGATTCATAGAGCTGAGCCTGAGCAGGGCATCCCTCCGGTAACTATAAATACCGAGGTGTTTGTAATATGAAACTGACCCATGCCCGTCCCTGTTGTAAGGTATTGGAGAGCGGGAGAAGTAAAGCGCGAAACCCTCTTTATCAAAGACTACCTTTACTATATTGGGATCCATGATTTCCTTATTGTCTTCTGTCTTCCTGCAGAGTGTTCCTATGGAGGCTCTTGAATCATTTTGAAGAAGTTTTACTACCTGATCTATCATGTCCGGATCGATCATGGGTTCGTCTCCCTGTACATTAACAATGATTTCTGTTTCGAAAGTAAAGCCAGATATAACCTCTGCGACTCTGTCAGTACCTGAGAGGTGGTTTTTTGATGTCATAGCAGCCTCGCCCCCGAAGGCTGTTACAGCATTATAAACCCCTTCATCATCGGTAGCCACTATAACCCTTTCTATCTTACCAGCTTTTCTTGCCCTTTCCCACACATGCTGTATCATAGGTTTGCCGAGGATATCGAGAAGAGGTTTGCCCGGTAGTCTTGTAGAATTATATCTCGCAGGGATAATGGCAACTGTCTTTAATCCCCCCCTCCCCCCTTTAGTAAAGGGGGGTGAGGGGGGATTAAAAAATTCGTCCTTATCAGTAGGCATTCTTGTTTATCAGTCCTTTCCAGAAGGTGAGCCACATTATCTTCATGTCAAAAGCAAGAGACCAGTTTTCTATATAGAAAAGATCATGATCAAGTCTTTTTTCGAGCGATGTATTTCCCCTCCATCCGTTTACCTGTGCCCAGCCTGTGATACCTGCCTTCATCTTGTGTCTAAGCATGTATTTGGGAACTTTTTTCTTAAACTCCTCTATAAAGACAGGCCTTTCAGGCCGGGGTCCGACAATACTCATATCCCCCTTGAGTACATTTATAAATTGTGGTATTTCGTCAAAGCTATATCGCCTCAGGAATTTTCCTATCCCTGTAACCCTCTCATCGTCTTTTGATGCCCATACAGGACCTGTATCTTTCTCTGCATCCACCTTCATGGAACGGTACTTCAACATGTCAAAGACCTCTCCACCAAGCCCAAGTCTCTTCTGTTTATAGAAGACAGGGCCTTCAGATGTAAGCTTTATCAGGACAGATATAACAAACATTATGGGAGAGAATATCAGCAGAATAAAAAGTGAGAAGGTAATATCAGCCAACCTTTTTATCACCCTGTTCCAGCCATAAAGGGGACTTTCCGAAAGATTGATGACCGGAAGGCCGTCTAAGTCCTCAATGCCAGAGTTAAGGGTCATAAACTGGAAGAAGTCAGGTATTACCCTTATATCCACGACCTCTTCTTCCAATGACCTGAGCACCTTCTCAAGGTCTCTGTGCGCTTCAAGGGGGAGGGCTATAAATACCTGGTCCACACCAGCATCCCTTATTTCTTTATTTATACTTTCTATGCCACCGAGGACCTTTACATTATCGATATATTCCGGATAAAAACCGGGGTCTTCAGGGGAAGATTCCCTTATAAACCCTACAACCTTGAATCCTGTCCATGGGTTTTCCTTTATCTTCTCAAGGACCTTTTTACCTAATTCGTTGGCCCCTATAATGAGGACATGTCTTAGATTGAACCCCTTTTTCCTTAGCCATCTGAGTAGCTGTCTTGTTAAACCCCTTGAGATGAAGAGCGCAAAAATAGTTGTAATCCAGAAGAATATCATTACTGCCCTTGAATACGAATAGGTTCTGTAAAAGAAGGTAATTACGATTAGCAGTAAAACTGTGAAAGTCGAGGTCTTAAAGATATTCAAAAATTCATAGATAAAAGAGCTTCCCCTTTTGGGGAGATAAAGGCCAAAATATCGTAAAATAATGGCTGAGAAAAGAATTATAACAGGAAGAAGAGTCATATATTCGCTGAATGATACCTCCCCTTCTGTAACAACTCCGATCCTGAACTCGAATCTTATCAAGTAGGCAAGAATCCATGAAAGACTAATAACGATAAGATCTGAGATGAATGCAAGGGATATAAATAATTGACTATGTTTCTTTAACATAAAGTTTATTCCTTAGAGATATTTACTACAGGCTCACAATATGTATGTGAACCCCAATTTATATCCTCTCTCTCTTTATTGATGTTTTTAAAAACATCGTTTATTTTCTGGATGACTTTTTCGATGCTTATCCCATCCATACAGCCACCATTCCTGCATTTATATTCAAAACCCAGATTAAGGCAGGGGGCACAATCAAAGTCACTCTCGATATTATAGGTATTTGATGATGATACAGGCCCCCACCTGAGAACGCCAGCAGGCCCATGAAGGGCTATCATGGGATGGCAGAGAGCAGCTCCGAGATGCATAATACCTGTATTGACCGTAATCAGGATACGGCTTTTCTTTATGAGAAATGCTGTCTGGCCAATGCTCAATTTACCGCAAAAAGAAACCACATTCTTTCCACAGGCATTGACCATATCCATAGCCTGCGACTCACTATCCATTGTTCCTGTAATGCCAATATTAAATCCCTCACTTATAAGATGTTTCGCTAGCCTTATAAAATTATTTATCCCCCATTCCTTCAAATATCCCCTATATCCTGAACTCCAGGGATTAAACAAAATTAGACTTTTCCCTGATAACCCCTCCTCCTTTAAAATATCTTCAACAAACTCCCTGTCGTATGTAGATACTGGAAACTCTATCATTCTGTTATGTACCATAATGCCAACCGTGCTAACAAGGGATACATAGTTGTCTGTTTCGTGACACATGGAACTGTGAGGTATGGCATTATCAAATAGCAGGTGTCTGAGTTGTCCTTTGGTCTTGAATCCTATCTTGTAATCCGATTTAATAAAAAATGACAAAATAGAACTAATACGCGGCCATGGTTCAAAATCAATAACAACATCGTATTCTCTGGTATTAATATCACGAATAAATTTAAAAAGGTAAGGAGGTTTTTTAATAACATTGGAGACTTCGAATGTTTTCAAACTATCTATAAAAGAATAACGGTTAAGAACCTCATAATTATTTTTACTCCCTATTACTGTTAATAAAACTCCGTTATTAGAGTGTTTTATAGCCTCCAGAATGGGGATTAACAATAGTGTATCACCAATGGAACCAATCTTGATAACAAGCACGTTCTTTACTTTCTTTCCTTTCCACTTTTTTACCTGTTTCAGAGGAAAAAGAAGACAGAGGAATAGTATCCCCAGATAACGATCAAGAAATCTCAGCCAGTAATTGCCACGTTCTTTCAAATTAAAAGATCCTCTTTTTACCTGATATAATATCACATTACACACCCTAAATCAAGGATATTACTCATGAATTACCCTCTTGATAGAGGGACAGTAACTGTCTTGCTGCCCTTTCCCAGGAGAATAGCTTTGCCCTCCCTAAACCTTTTCTGATAAGAGTACTTCTTAGTTCGAGGTCTTGTATCACTTTATTGATACCTGATGATATTGAAATCTCGTCATTTGGGTCTACATAATATGCACCATCACCGCAGATCTCTGGAAGAGACGATGTATTCGAAACCACAGCAGGGCATCCTGAGGCCATAGCCTCTAGGGGTGGCAGTCCGAATCCTTCATTAAAAGATACAAAAACAAAGACACAAGCAGCATTGTAGATTAGAGGAAGATCCCTATCGTCCACATAGCCGATGAAATGAACCCTGTCTGCAAGGCCTGATTGTATCGTTTCTTTTTCTATAGAACCCTCAGGATAAAGATTAAGTACGAGGGAATATTCTTTATCCACTTTATTCATTGCCTTAAGGAGAGTCTTAATGTTTTTATATGCCCTTTCATTACCGATGCTGAGTATGAACTTTTCAGGAAGATTGTATCTCTTTTTAATACCATCGAGGTTTCCGTATTCAACAGACCTGAATCTTTCTTCAACACCGTTATGTATAACCATTACGCTCTTATTCTCCAGTCCAAAGGCCCTGCAAATTTCTGATTTTGAGAACTCTGATACAGTTATTATCCTCTTTGCCTTCCTGACATATGGTGAAATTATAAACTTATAGTAAATCCTTCTACTCAGTCCTGAATTGATGAGGTGATTCATATCATGAAGTGTCATGATGAATGGTCTCCTGCTATAAAATGGAGGTATGAAGGATGGGCTGTGGAAAATGTCATATTTCTGGTTTTTAATAACATTATAGAGTTCAAACGGTTCAGATAAAGATACAAAGTGTGATCTCATTGATAGGTATGAAAGGTTATCAGCTAAAATATCATTTTTGTATGGGTATTTATCTGTTATAAGGAGTGTATACCGGTTTGTTTTATCGATATTCAGAATATTTTTAAGCATATTTAGGGTATAGCGGGCTATCCCGTGCATCTTTTCCCCGATCATCCTTCCGTCAATTCCGATATTCATAATCTCTACCTTTTACTTGTATCTCCATATAACAGAGATGAGTGTGCCTGGGACTTTATTGGTGTCTTTTTCAGTCAGTAATCCCCTTATGGTATCTTTGATATAAAGAAATGATATCTTCAAAATAAGATACAGCTTCAATATCTTCATATATGATACTCCGTAGTGCTTTTTATAAAAATATAGCTGGCTTTTCCTGTACTCGATCATAATCCTGTCAAATTCAGCACTGCTACTTTTCCCTCCGTGATGAATCATTTTTGCATCAGGTGTATAGTATATTTTCCATCCTGTTTTTCTTACCCTATTACAGAGATCGATCTCTTCGAAAAACATGAAATAATTTTCATCCATCAGCCCAACATCATCCATGGCATCACGTCTTGCCATTATGCATGCCCCGCTTATCCAGTCAACCTCCTTGAACTTCTTATGGATCTTATAGAGATACCTGCCTACAAGCCTGTTTCCTCTTTTATACCTGTTGAAGAATATTTTTTGTATAGCCTCGCTAAGAAAACCAAGATTAAAATAGCCAAATGATTGCTGGAGGGTATCGTTGCTATTTAATAGTCTGCAACCAAGGAGACCAATAGTAGGATTTTTAACCATAGTATCAACCATCAGGTTCAGGGAATCCTTTAATACCTCGATATCGTTATTCAGGATTAGAACATATCTCCCGGAACTCTCCCTTATAGCCCTGTTAGCTGCTGCTGAATATCCAATGTTATCCTTATTCTCAATCAATGTAACCTGCGGAAAATCGCTCTTAATCATATCTATGCTGCCATCAGATGAATTGTTGTCCGATACAAATATTTCAATACTTACCTTATGGTTTTGGTTTAGAATCGAATCAAGACAGCCTCTGAGATAATTCTTTGAATTATAATTAACAATTATTATAGATAGATCAATCATCTATTTAGATGTTAAAGGAATAGCTTTCTATCAGAATTGGAATACCATCTCTTATATAGTAACCCTTTCTGCAATTGTAACAGAACAATTTCTCCTCTTTTAATTCCAGAGAACCCTTGCATATCGGACAGGCTATTAATTCATATAGATCAATATCTTTATGATATATTATTTTTATAATTGACTTTATAGCAGCTTTGATTTTTAAAGAAATACCTTCTGTGTCAGGCCTGTTTTCTTCTGTCTTCTTTAAGCCCTGTTCTTGTAAGATAGATGGTTTTATGGTTGTGTTCCTGAATATTTCGAAATTTATTTTCCCTGACCATTCATAAGCGATATTGAAAATGGTATAGTAATTACTCCAGTAGAATTTCATGAAAGACTTATCCTTGTTTATCAGTCTGCTCTCAGAGACTTCCTGGATGAAAGGATCGAAAACATCCCTCTCCTTTTCTTTAAAGATAAGGGTACTGTCGTTTATGTTTACATACCACCTATGTCCTGGAGAACATTTAAGCTTCTCAAGAAACTCAGAAGGCATCTCGATGTAACCCCTCTTTCCTACACGCATCAATTCGTTTAAAGCCCTTTCAGGATCGTCCACATGCTCAAGTACATGGGAACAGAATATATAATCAAAGGAATTATCTCTAAAGGGAAGCGCCAATATATCTCCTGCTACAAATGGACGGTCAATCGAGATTGGGCCAACCCTGTTCACGGTCTCTGATATATATTTATCACAAAGTATATTCGCTCTTGCAAAAGGGCCATCTCCGCTCCCAACGTCGAGCACAAGATGCCCTCTTGGAATTAAAAGCATTCTGGATAGCTTTATAAATTTGATTTTTGCTCGGTTTATAAATACCATACTTGAATTGATTTGAAAAAAAGGATTTATGATTTAAGAACCCTTAATCTTCAATGCCTCCCTTATAAAAACGAGATCTTCCTTATTAACCCCTTTAATAATTATCAAGGTTAGTATATAAATAAGGATACCTAAAAGAATAGAAATGAGGAGGTTAAACTTATCATTCAAATTCAGTAACAATATTCCCATTATTGAAGACGCTGTTAAGCCCAGAAGGATGTTCCTGAACATAGGTATAATAATTAGTCTCCGTGAATACAAAAGTAGAAAAGTTAGAACAATAAATTCAGATATTAAGGTTGAAATACTTGCCCCTATAAGGTCATATCTTGGTATCAGGAAGAGATTTAATGAGAGATTAGAAACAGCTCCTGCTGTAACACTGTACATGTACTCTTTCCCCTTTCCGGAGGCAAGAAGGAGCAGGGCAAAGGGTATATTAGAAAAGACAGTAAAAACACTCCAAATGAGAATTTGCAGAGGTATAACGCTATTATTATAATATTCACCATAGAAGACTCTAATTATCTGTCCGGAAAGAATCATGCCTCCCACAGTCACAGGAATACTCCAGAATATTGTAATCTTTGAGAGATACCTTAGATATTTCTCAATGTTTTCTTTTGATTCGGTATATATCTTTGAGACGTTAGGCAGAAGTACCATACCTATTATGCTTGCAAATCCAAGAAGAAGCAGTACTATCTTATACGCAGCATTATACAGGCCTACTGCCTCTTCTCCTTTCATGAATCCGAGCATTACAGTATCAATATTATAATATATCTGTATCATAATAGAAGATAATCCAAGAGGGATAGCCTTTATAATAGATTCTTTCCATAGGGTATATTCAAAGGATGGCACTATCCAGCCATGTTCCCTGAAAAAAGTTAAAAACATGGGCACCATAGCAAGGATGAATGAAACGGTAAAGTATATAGGTATATATAGAATATCTCCACTACTTAGAAAAAGGAGAAGGAGGGTTATATAGAAAAGAGATTTTAGCATATTTGTTAGACCTATAATACCCATTTTCTGGATTCCCTGAAAGAACCAGTCGAGCAGGATAGTAGAGGGGAAGATGGAAATTCCGAAAAGGATTATTAAATATTTTTGGTCTTGAGGTTTATCCATTAATAAGGTAATCAGAAGGAGCATGAGGAATGCTGCAATTGAAAGGGCTATCCTCATTGTAACAATATTATTTACGTACCTCTTCTGTTCCCCTTTTACCCTTGCAATCTCAATTGTTCCGAATGTCTTAAGACCGAGATCTGAAAAGAGGAAAAAGTATGCAACTATTCCTTGTGCAAAAACAACTTTTCCAAACCCATCGGCCTTCAAAATCCTTGCGAGATATATAACGCTCAGAAATCCTAAGAGCTGGGCAGCGACATTCCCTGTTATGAGAAGAAAAAGATTTTTTACTATCTTCTTTCCTGTTGAAGAAATATCTTCCTTCATAAAAAGACCTCTTTGAATAGTTCTAAATGACTCTTTGCAGAGTTGCTCCATGAAAAGTTTCTCGCCCTTTCTTTTCCCCTTTTACTAAATTCGTTCCTCAAGGATTCATCTCTGATCAATCTGAGTATTGCCGTTGTTATTTCATCTTTATTTAAATTCTCTAAAAATATTCCGCAATCACCTACCACCTCTGGAAAAGAGGCTAAATTTGGCACAATAACAGGAGTTCCAGAAGCCATTGCTTCAAGTACTGGCAGACCAAAGCCTTCGTAAAATGAAGGATATATAAAAATCTGGGCGGCCTTATATAGAAGGGCCAATTCATCGTCAGGGACATAATTGAGATGAATTACTGAGTCTTTTATTCCAAGTCTGTCTATAATATCGACTATATCCTTTCTTGGCGATGTCCTGTTCTCGCCAACGATAACAAGTCTTAACCACTTTTCTTCAACAATCACTTTAGAAAATGCCTTTAACAGGGTTTCTATAGGTCTTCTGTTAAGGATACTCCCGACATATAGAATGAATCTTTCCCCTGTATTATAACGTTCTTTTATGTTCTTTAAGCTATTACTATCTGTTACGGTGCTAAATGCCCTGTCAGGAGCGAGATAAATAACTTTTACCTTCTTGTCGTTAATGCCGTATAATCTTATAATATCCCTTTTTGAGAATTCTGATATTGTAATTATAGCCTTTGCCTTTCTTATGCTATATCTCGTAAATATTCTTCTTATCCATGCCTCTCTTGAGGGGAACCATTCAGGGTTTACCTCATATGATATGTCATGTATCGCTACTATAGCCTTTTCCTTTATTAATAATGGCAAGGTATACGAAGGGGAAAAGAATAGATCATATTTCCCCTTTCTCAGGTATAGAGGAAGATACACCTGTTCCCAGATTATATTTCTATCCAATAATCCTGGTAAATTGAGCAACCTGTTTGAAAAACATCCCCCTTTAAGTAACTGATCATCCGGTATATTCCTTTTGAAAAACAGCGTATAATCATTCTGCGGGGCTATCTCAGACCATTCACTCAGCAGGTTGATCAGGTACCTTCCCACACCTGTCCTCTTACCCTCTAACTCCCTTGCATCTATCCCTATTCTTAATGGTCTATCCATTATTCTCTTTTATCTCTTCGTAGACCTTTAGGACTTTCTTTGCGGTGTCCTCCCATGAATATGATGATGCCTTCTTCAGTCCTTTTTCAATTAGGGAGTTCCTGAGGGATTCATCATGGAGAATCTTTTCTATGGAGTCAGCAATTTCACCTGAGTTATAGGGATCTACAAGTAATGCTGCGTCTCCAAGTATCTCAGGCATTGAAGATGTATTTGATGCTATAACAGGAACGCCGCATGCCATGGCCTCAAGGGGTGGTAATCCAAAACCCTCGTACAGTGATGGATAGACGAGGAGACTTGACATATTATATACATACAGCATGTCCTCATAGGGAACATATCCAATGTGCCTTACAGAGTCTTCAAGGTTTCTTTCATAAATAAGCCGTAAGACCTCGTCGGCCTTAAAGCCTTCGGGGCCTATCATAATAAGAGAGAGATCTTTCAAACCCCTCTTCCTGAGAATTGAGATTGATTCGATAAGACCACGAGGATTTTTTCTCGGAGATATTGTACCAATGAAAAGGATAAATTCGTGAGGCAATCTGTATCTCTCCCTGACGTTTTCAAGGGTGGTCTCTTCATTAACGACCCTGAATATATCATCAACACCTTCATAAATGACAGTAACCTTCTCAGGACTCACATCAAGAAGTTCTATTATATCTTTCTTTGAATTATCAGAGACAGTTATAATCTTTCTGACTTTAATCAGATAATTTATTGAGAGCCTCCTATGGTCTTCTCTGACATCCCTGCCTACCATATCGGGGTATTTCAGAAAATAAAGATCATGTATAGTTACTATCAATTTTGCCTTTCTTGCAGGTATTGGTATGCTGTGGGGAGAGTGAAAAATATCTACATCTCCTATAAATGACTCGATAGGGGGATAAGAAAAGTAATTCCACAACCCTCTCAGGATTCTGTTAGGAACCCTGTAATCCTTCAATTTAAAGTTCAACGGAAGATGTAAGGACTCAAGGCTAATCCTGTCCTTAAATGAATTAGAAAAAAGGGTGTAATTATTATTTGAATCAAGCGAAGCGATGTTCTTTATCAGATTGAGCGCATACGATCCAACACCTGTACCCTCAGACACCATAGGACGGACATCAAAACCTATCCTCATACTATTACCAGTTTTTCAATTACCTTTTCCCATGTAATATCTTTCACTATTTCGAATGCCTCCCTGCCGAGGTTCTCCGCAAGACCCTCTTCAGACGAAAGATATTCGATTCTTTCTGCTATCTTCTCTGGGTCAGGATTTACAACAAAACCGGTCTCTCCATCCTTTATGAACTCCAGCGGTCCTCCACTATCGGAACAGGTAATAACCGGCCTTCTGAATTTCATAGCCTCGAGTGTAACGAGCCCAAGTTCTTCATCGTAAGGGCCGAAAAAGACACCGAGGGAATGAGAGTAATATTTCTCCAGTTCCTCATCACTTATGTAACCAAGAAGAAAAACTCTGTCTTTGAGACCGCTCTTTTCTATTTGTTTCTCAAGCTCCCCTCTTTCTTCACCTTCGCCTATTATGTAACCTTTTATATTTTTATCATTAATAAATCTGAATGCGTCAATAAACAGATTATGACGTTTATATTTTGTGAGGCGGGATATAGAGAGTAAATATTTTTCGTAAGGGCCATCACGATAAACCATATCCCGAGGGGGTGGATAAACTACTTCTGCCTCTATTCCTCCCCATTTCTTAAGCCTTATACCTGAATTCTCTGACTGGGCATATATTTTCTTAACGCCCCTTTTTAAGAAATAGTTATCTAAACCGTGAATGGCAAACCGCCTTATCTGTTCTTTTATCCTGTAACTAAGTGATGGAAGGTTCCTATAAAATTCATCCCAGAGATCATAGTATTCCCTCATCCTGTGACTGAGCCAGCAAACATGATTCACATGTCTTATGGCATAAGAAGGGAATTTTAGGGATATAACCTGATTTATTTCGTTCCCACTGCCTTTAAATTCGAGATTGGTAAATCTCGTAGAAAGGTACGCAGATATCTGTTTACCGAAGGGATTTTGAGGTATAAATACCACATAACTTTCGAAACCGAATTCTTTTAATTTCTTAGAAAGATTCTCTGCAAGGATTTCATTACCACCATAAACGAATGGGATATATGAAGTGACTACGCATATCCTCTTTTTCATTTATAATTTAGTGCCTCCACTGCGTCTATGTCTGCACCTGCTGTTTCGTAGCAGTCGGAATCTCCCATGTCTTTAACCATTACATATCTTACTTTTTGAAAACCACTACCATTTAAATCAAATCTGCATAGATACCCACAGCGTTCACTTCCAAGAAATTGAAATGGCGTAGATAAATTATCAGTTACATATACTCCAGTCTCTTCGTCTGATACTGCCTGATATACAGCTATATCCGGCCCTGGACCATCAACAACATCTACCCCCATCTTAATCACTATATCTCCAGCAGGTCCTAAAGAGACAAAGCCTGAATATCTTCCATCTGGCAGGTAATTCCAGTCCGGCCCCCATAATGCTGCCTCCGGGTTCGTATATAAATTAATCCCTTCACACCCGATATTTGCAGAGATAACCTGTACAGCAAAGGGATTACCCTCACCTGGACTGACCGGGTTTGAATCTTTATCGCAACCATTACAGCCGCTAAAGGATATTAGAAAGAGGAGAGAAAAAATATAGAAAAGGGTTTTAGGTTTTAAGTTTTCAGTATAACGATTCACTCCAGTATTTCCTTAACAACATAAATAGGTTTATTCTGAGACTCGTGATATGTCCTTGCCTGTATCTCAGCTAAAAGGCCCATGCTTATAAACTGAACACCGATAAAGAAAAGAAGAACCCCTAAAAGGAGTAATGGCCTTCCGCCAATAGGCTCCTGAAGGACCAGACGAATAAACGATAAATATATCAGAATAATTCCCCCAATGGCAGAGGAGATAAATCCTATCAGACCAAAGATCTGTATAGGTCTTGTGGAATAGCTCAGAAGGAACTTTACAGTAATAAGGTCAAGAATTACCTTTATAGTCCTTGAAATACCATATTTGGATTTTCCCTGTTTCCTTGGCCTGTGGTTTACTTTTAGTTCGGCTACTGAAATTCCTATCCAACTTGCAACAGCCGGGATAAAGCGGTGCATTTCACCGTAGAGTCTTATATTCTTTATGACCTCCTTCCTGAATGCCTTCAGTGAGCAGCCATAATCATGGAGTTTCACATTTGTAATAAATGAAATCAGTTTATTAGCAATCATGGAAGGAAGCCTCCTGCTTAAGAACGGGTCTTTCCTTTTATGCCTCCATCCACTTACAATGTCATAACCCTCATTTAATTTTTCAACGAGACGGGGTATATCTGCAGGATCGTTCTGCAGGTCTCCGTCGAGTGTGATTATGATATTTCCTTTTGAATGATCAAACCCTGCTGAAAGGGCAGCAGTCTGTCCAAAATTTTTACGAAATCTTATTGCCTTTAGTCTTTTATCCTGCCCATGAAGTTGCTGAAGGGTCTCGAATGTGCCATCAGTACTCCCATCATCCACAAAGATTACCTCAAAGGAAACCCCCATCTTTTCTATAGAACCTGTAATCTGATCATGAAGGGGTTTAATGTTTTCCGCTTCGTTAAAGACCGGTATAACTATTGATATGTCCATATGTGATTTTGGATTTAGGAACCTGATAATCAGGATATTTATATTATATTTTGAGTGGTTGTGTCAAGGATTTAAGAGGTATTAATTTATTTTATCGATTAACTCCTTGATATATTTAATATGTTTCTTTTCTTCTTTCGCAAGCTCTTCAAAGACTACCTTTGCATTTGTGTCTGAATTTTTCCTTATGAGTTTCTGGTAGAATGTATAGGATTTAGCCTCTTTATCCCCTGCAATATTCAGAACATCGATATCGTCCATAAAGGGTGTATCTTCCACCCTTTCAAGGGAAGGGTCTATCTTTATTCCACCTTCCATAACATCTGTAGGAACCTTTTCCTTAAACTCGGCAAGGGTTATAAGTTTCTTTTCACCCAGAAGGGATGTGTAAAGATACTGGATATAGCGCATATGTCCTTCTTCAAATGATGCGAGTTTCTTGAACATCTCCTTACCCTTCTTGTCTATGATCTTTTCTTCAGCCTTTTTGTAAAACTCATTTGACCCCTTCTCCATGCTGAAAGCCAGTGTAAGTGATCCCAAAAGATCTTCATTATTGGATACCATAGACCTCCTCCATGATAGTATAGAAAATCAAAGTTATTCCTTACCCTTCAGGAATCCCTTAACTCCCTCCTTAAGTGATATCGGCATGAAGCCAAAGTTCTTCTCAACGCTCTTCAGGTCTGCGATATTATCCTGCTGAAGCATAAGGAGCTGTTCTGTTGTAACAGGAGGTTTCGGGAGAATATTTTCGATAATCTTTACAAGAGGTGACATCACATGAAGTGGTATATAAATCTTATATCTCTGGATCTTAAGTGCCTCTGCAAGAATATCAATTATCTCAGGATAGGTAAGATGCTCAGGTCCGCCAAATTCAAAGACCTTGTTATGCATTCCAGAATCATTCAATGCCTTGATAGCACATGTCACCCAGTCTTCAATATATATAGGTTGAAATCTTGCCTCTCCGGTTCCTATTACAGGAACCACTGGGGACTTTCTGATGATGGATGAGAGCCTGATGGTAAACTGATCTCCCTGACCAAAAATAAGAGAGGGGCGGAAGATTATATAAGGTATACCGCTTTCCTTAACAAGAGTCTCTGCATCTGCCTTTGTTCTGTGGTATCCGAGAGGGGAGTTCCTATCAGCACCGAGGGCAGACTGATATAAGAAGAGTTTTACACCGTTCTTTAAAGATGCCTTTAAGAGGCTCTCAGTTCCTTTTACATGGATTGATAGGAAAGTAGCTTTTTCTGTTTCCTGAATAATTCCTACAAGGTGGATTACAGTTTTTGCGTCTTTTGTTGCAATTTCAAGCGAATTATAGTCGGTTATATCCCCGAAGGTAAATTCGACATCGAGTCCTTTAAATACTTCGACTTTAGAACTTTCTCTCACAAGACAGCGGACCTTATAACCTCCATCAATGAGTCTTCTTACAAGGTGTCTGCCAACAAATCCCGTTCCACCGGTAATCAGGATCATCAGAATATCCTTTATTTAACCATCCTATAACCTTTCAAACTGATCCTTGGGTGCACCACAAACAGGACAGACCCAGTCTTCAGGAATCTCTTCAAAGGAAGTTCCCGGTTTAATTCCTCCGTCAGGGTCTCCTTCATCAGGGTCGTATATATATCCGCAGATAGAACATTTCCATTTTGCCATCTCCCCTCCCCTATTGTTCTTCTGGTGTTGTATCAGCAGTCTTATCAGCCGCAGAAATCCTCAGCAGGTCATTCCATTCTTTATCTACCATTTCTTGAAATTTCTTCAATGCCCAATCATTTTCAGGTTTAAAAAGATGTTTAAACCTTCCCTGTGGTTTGAGGAACTCTACAAGGGGCTTTTTCTCCCTCGGTATAAAGTTTACAGTGGTTACCCCCTTCTCCACTTCATAGAGGGGCCAGTAGCATGTTTCGACACCGAGCCTGCTGAGGAGGATTGCATCGTCTGTGCTTGACCTCCATCCCCTGTTACAGGCAGATAGGACATTTAGGAACTTCGGTCCCTTTATACTAAGTGCCTTTCTAACCTTCTTCATAAGGTCCTGATAGTGGCTCGGTGAAGCCTGTGCCACATATGGTATATCATGTGCCGCCATTATCTTTGTGAGGTTCTTTCTCTGCTCAGTCTTTCCCGGCACAACACTGCCTGCAGGCCTTGTAGTTGTATCCGCTCCAAAGGGTGTGGCGCTCGATCGCTGTATGCCGGTGTTCATATAGGCACCGTTATCGTAACAGATATAAAGCATATCATGTCCACGTTCCATTGCACCTGAGAGGCTCTGAAGACCTATATCATAGGTACCGCCGTCTCCGCAGAATGTCACAAATTTTATCTCCTTGTCTATCTTGCCTTTCCTCTTCAATGACTGATACATGGATTCTACCCCTGCAATTGTCGCAGCGGCGTTTTCAAAGGCGCTGTGTATCCAGGGTATCTTCCAGGCGCTGTAATCGGATATGCAGGTTGAGACCTCAAGACACCCTGTTGATGAACATGCAACAATAGGGTATTCCGATGCGAGGAAGACCATCTTTACTATAACAGGTGTCCCGCATCCGGAACACATTCTATGTCCTGAAGTCAATAAATCTTCTTTTTTTGCAAGTTCCTTTAATCTTATAGGCTCTGGCATTTTCCCTCCAAGTTGTCTTTCTATTCCCTTACCCCAATATATTCTTTAATGACTTTTACCTTTCCCGTCTTTGCAATTTCCACAAGCTCATTCAATGCAAGCTCTGCATGTTCAGGCAGATAATCCCTTCCACCGAGCCCATATATCTTATTGATGAGAACAGGTTTTTTCTTAAAACTGTAAAGGCTCGACGCTATATCTATGAATAGTGGACCGTAGGAGCCACCAAAGGCATCGGCCCTATCGAGTACACAAAGGGCCTTTAGATGCCTGAGTGAATCACCTATCTCTTCATAAGGGAATGGTCTGAAGAGTCTCGGTTTTAACAGGCCCACCTTTATCCCCCTATCCCTGAATTCATCAATCACATCCTTTGATGTGCCAGCTGCTGAGTTAAGGATTACAATACCAATCTCCGCATCGTCAAGCCTGTATGTTTCAAACAGACCGTATTTTCTTCCTGAGAGTTTCTCAAATTCTTTAGCAACATCAAGGACTACATCGGGAACTTTAGACATAATCTCTGCATGTGCCCTTCTGTATTCCATATAATAATCAGGGAGTATCAACGGTCCATAGCTGACAGGATGTTCCAGGTCAAGAAGGGGGTTTAATGTTTTGTACTCGCCAACAAAATTTTTAACCTCATTATCCTCAAGATATTCAATTCTCTCTATAGAATGACTGATTATAAAACCGTCGAGACATACCATCACAGGAAGCCTTATCTCCATATCCTCTGCAATGCGGAATGCCTGTATCGTATTGTCGTGTGCCTCCTGTGCGTTCTCAGACCAGAGCTGGATCCAGCCTGAGTCCCTTGCTCCCATTGCATCTGAATGGTCACCATGTATATTAAGGGGCGCAGATAGTGACCGGTTCACTACAGGCATAACTATCGGAAGCCTTAAACCAGAAGCAACAAAGAGCATCTCCCACATAAGTGCCAGGCCAGGGCCACATGTAGCAGTCACTACCCTGCCGCCTGCTGCAGATGCACCTATGCAGGCACTCATTGCACTATGTTCGCTCTCGACAAGGATCATCTCCGTTCCGACTTTTCCATCCGAGACAAAGCTCGAAAATCTCTGCATCATGTCTGTCTGCGGGGTTATAGGATATGCAGCACAGACATCAGGGTCGATCTGTCTCAGGGCATTTGCAACCGCCTCATTCCCTGTAACCGCAACAACCTTTGCCATTATTTCCCCTCCTCTTCCATAACAATTGCCTTATTGCCCTTCTTACCCGGACATTCAAGTGCACATATACCACAGCCCTTGCAAAATTCAAAATTAAAACCTGTCATTTTGCCATTCTCTACTGTAACTGCCATATCAGGACAGAAAAGCCAGCAGTAGAGGCACTGGATACAGTTCTCATTTATGAATTTTGGCTTGAGTGTCCTCCATGACCCTGTCTTGAAATTTTTAGAACTTCCCGGCTCTGTAACAGTTGCACCGGGTGTAATCTCTTTCCATCCCTTTAGCTTCATCCCTCTATTACCTCCTCATATCCGCGTCTTGTTGCCTCAATGTTCCCATCAATTATCTTCTGCGAAAACTTCTTACCGAAACTCTTTCTTACATCTTCAAGGAGCTGATTAAGACTTACAATATTGGTTATCTTACAAATAGCACCGAGCATCGGTGCATTAGGTAATGCCCTTCCTATACATTCCATGGCTATCTTTGTAGCATCTACTGTTACTACCTTCTGACCAGGTCCTGCCTTAAGTTTCTCCCTTATCTCTTTTGGGCTTTTTGATGTATTTATAATAAATAGTGCATCCTTAGTGGCTCCCTCTGTTACGTCTATACCATCAAGCAATGTAGCATCAACAACATTAACAACATGGGGCTTTAAAACAGGACAATGCATCCTGATCTCTTTAGAGCTTATCCTGTTAT
>CAKKRL010000168.1 GCA_919902655.1 Thermodesulfovibrionia bacterium | reverse complement strand
GTCTCAAGGCCATTTACGGTGAAGAGATAGTAAAGGGGATTACAGTCAGGGATAGTTCCGGAAAAGAGAATAACCTTGAAGTGGATGGCGTCTTTATATATCTTCAAGGTACAAAACCTGTTACAGACTTTCTTGCCGACTCTCTCGATTTAACAGAAGAAGGCTGTATAGAGGTTGACAGGGAGATGCGAACAACTATTGACGGCGTCTTTGCTGCAGGAGATGTTATATGCAAGAGGGTAAGGCAGGCAATAATCGCTGCAGCAGAGGGATGTATCGCAGCACTTTCTGCAGAGAGGTATCTGTACCACAAAAAGGGCATGGTACTGGACTGGATGCACAACAGGTCAAAAGAGAAGTCTTAATTTTTTTCTTGTGTTTATTTCTTATTTCTGGTATATTTTTTTTAACAGGCAGATAGGTTCCCCTGCCTTGTTAGTGATAGGTAATAAACTAAATCCGACTCACAAAATTTAGGGAGCTAAGTCCAAGGCGGTGTGTGCATGCTCCGTTAACCCGGAGAAGCCTGATCCACCTTGCAAAGCACCCACCTGGTGAAAACCAGGGTTCAGTTTTTATCTACACGGCAAAGGCGGGGGTTTTTTAAAATCCTTATCCCGGTTTGGATTAAGGGGAACTTAAAGGGATAGGGGGACAGTAATGGATGAAAAGATAGAGAACAAGATGTTAGGGGTTAAAATCCTTTTATATCTTTTACAGGTTTGCAATAAAATTAAGTCTTTTGAAATCTTATGGAGATGGGGATACAGAATTCTGAGGTTCAAATTCTGTAATGCCCTGAGATTTTTATATCATGAGGGGACTGTTCCCTGGATTTCATCACCGCCTGGGACATCTCTCTTTTATAATTCTCCAATAAGAGCCTGTTAACCTATCCTGTTATCCATCCTTATCTGTCCCCCATATTAGAGTTCTGAGTTACGAGTTTGTGCGTTAAGAGTGAAATTCTTAAAACTCTTAACTAATGACTCTTAACTGTATTTAAACGATGGTGACAGAACCAGAAATAATTAATGAAACCAATGCCCCTCTTTCCTGGAGGATGCGTCCAGGGAGTTTAGAGGACTTTGTAGGTCAGGACCACATCCTTGGCTTAGGCAGTCTCCTTAGAAGGGCAATCGAATCAGACCGCATCTCATCATTAATATTCTTTGGCCCGCCCGGTACAGGAAAGACCGCCCTTGCCAACCTTATTGCAAGAAGAACAAAGGCATCCTTCAGATCAATTAATGCTGTTACGTCTGGGGTCTCTGATATAAGGGGTGTAATGCAGGGTGCAAGGAAGTCCTCTGCCCTTTCTCAGAAGACGATCCTTTTCATAGATGAGATCCATCGGTTTAACAGGGCACAGCAGGCCGCCCTTCTCCCTGATGTAGAGAAGGGGAATATTATCCTGATTGGTGTTTCTACACAAAATCCCTTCTTCTCGATAATACCTGCCCTGTCTTCAAGGTCTCAGATCTTTGAGTTCAAACCACTCATTGAAAATGACATAAGGATAATCCTCGGAAATGCCTTAAAGGACGAAGAAAGGGGTATGGGGAAATACAGGGTTAATATAAAGGAAGACGCTATGAACCATCTTATTCGTATGTCTGAAGGGGATGCGAGGAGGGCGCTTAATGCCCTTGAGATAGGAATCCTCACAACAAAACCCGGAGAAGACGGAGTTATAGTTTACGACTTAAATGTTGCCGAGGAGTCCATCCAGAAGAAGGCCCTTGTATATGACGAGGACGCACACTATGATACAATCTCTGCCTTTATAAAGAGCATGAGGGGGTCGGATCCCGATGCTACACTCTACTGGCTGGCTAAGATGATCTATGCCGGTGAAGACCCTCTTTTTATAGCAAGAAGGATTATAATCTGTGCCTCTGAGGATGTAGGAAATGCTGACCCCTATGCCCTGACGCTTGCTGTCTCGGCATTTCATTCACTTCAGGTCATAGGTATGCCTGAAGGGAGGATACCACTGGCTCAGGCTGCTGTTTATATAGCCTTATGCCATAAAAGCAATGCTGTATATTCAGGAATCGAAGAGGCACTCAGGGATGTGGAAGAAGAAAGGCTTAGGTCGGTACCCGACCATCTCAGAGACAGCCTTTACAAGGGTGCAGATAGATTAGGTGCCGGTAAAGGATATAAATATCCGCATAACTATGAGGGACATTATATTAGCCAGATATATATGCCTGAGAAGAAGGACTATTACCATCCTTCTGAGGAAGGTCATGAAAAGGTGTTAAAGGAAAGACTAAAGAGACTAAAGGAGCTTTCTGAACAGGTTAAAGAGGAGGTGGATACAAAGTGAATGAATTTATTTACGGGTTTGCCGGGATCCTTCTCGGTCTTTTAATCGGGCTTCTCCTGAAGAAGTTTGGCGCCTCTTCCAAGATTAAAGAGGCAGAGGAAAAGGCTCAGAGAATCGTCCGTGATGCCCTTAAAGAGGCAGAGACAAAGAAGAAAGAGGCTGTCCTGGAGTCAAAGGATGTACTTTATCAGGCCAAGGCAGATTTTGAAAGGGAGACCAAGGAAAGGAAGGCAGAACTTGCTAATTTAGAGAAACGTTTCCTTCAGAGGGAGGAGAACCTCGAAAGAAAGATTGACCTCCTCGACAAAAAGGAGGCAGAATTAAGCAGAAGGGAAAGGGAATTTGTATCTAAAGAGAAGACCCTTGACGATAAGATTGAACTTTATAATAAAGGGCTCATTGAACTGAGAGAGATGCTTGAAAGAGCCGCAGGTATGACTTCGGAAGAAGCAAAGAAACAGCTCATGAAGGATATGGAAGATGAGGCAAGGCTCGAGGCCGCAAAGTCATTAAAGAGGATCGAGGATGAGACCAGGGAATCTGCTGACAGAAAATCCAGAGAGATAATGGCCCTTGCAGTACAGCGGTATTCCAGTGACTTCGTGGCAGAGGCAACAGTGTCTGCTGTAAATCTCCCCAATGATGAAATGAAAGGAAGGATCATAGGAAGGGAAGGGAGAAACATAAGGGCACTCGAAAGTGCAACAGGTATAGACCTGATAATAGATGATACTCCCGAGGCCGTAATCCTATCCTGCTTTGACCCTATCAGGAGAGAGATAGCGAGGATTTCGATAGAGAGACTGATTGCTGATGGAAGAATTCACCCGGCCAGGATAGAAGAGGTTGTTGATAAGGTAAAGAAAGAGGTTGAAAATACAATAAGAGAGGAAGGCGAAAAGGCTATTATTGACCTCGGTCTTCATGGGGTCCATCCTGAGATTGTAAGAATGCTGGGAAGACTCAGGTACAGGACGAGTTATGGACAGAATGTTCTCATGCATTCAAGGGAGGTAGCATATTTCTCAAGCATAATGGCTGGAGAACTCGGTCTTGACCAGAAACTTGCAAAAAGGGCAGGCCTTCTTCATGACATAGGGAAATCTGTGGACCATGAAATAGAAGGCGCACATGCCCAGATCGGTGCAGACCTTGCAAAGAAATACGGAGAGAACTACAAGGTTGTTAATGCTATCCTTACACATCATGGTGAATCTGACCCGATATGTATTGAGTCAGTCCTCGTCTCAGCTGCCGATGCGCTTTCTGCATCAAGGCCCGGCGTTAGAAAGGAAAGCTATGAGACCTATGTGAAACGTCTCGAGAAGCTTGAAGATGTAGCAAAATCCTTTAAGGGCGTTGACAAATGCTATGCAATACAGGCAGGAAGGGAAATAAGGATAATCGTAAAACCTGAGGATGTATCTGATATACTGTCTTCACAGATATCGAGGGATATAGCAAAAAAGATAGAGGAAGAGCTTGCATATCCAGGCCAGATTAAGGTAACAGTGATAAGGGAGTCCAGGTTCGTTGAGTATGCGAAATAAGCCTTCGGTCCGTGGTTAAAGGATAATAATATAGTGCTTGTTTTTTATATTAAGATGTGATAATTTTTACTTGAATAATCTCTTAACCCTTTTTAGGAAGGAGGTCTGATGGAGACAATGGAGGGTGATGTCATAGATTACCTGAACAGAGAAAATGAGGAATACAGGAGGCTTAACGAGGAACACGGGAGGCTTGAGCAAGCACTTGAAGAAATCCTCAGGAAACGGCATCATTCAGAAGACGATGAAGTTGAGAAGAAAAGGATAAAGAAAGAGAAACTTATGAAAAAGGACAGAATGGCAGAAATAATAAGGAAGTATAAAGAACAGCGCAATTAATTACTTCCTTGTCTGCAAAATAAGGGAAATGGTTGTTGGACCTTTTCCCTTATTTTTTATTGACTACTGACTTGATTTATGATAGTTTACTTTAATTTAAGTTTTGTAGCCGCAACCTTTAGGTTGCGAGTTTTTCAATAAGAATAGCCGCAGGCTAAAGCCTGCGGCTACCAATAAAATGAGAAGTGACAGGATAAAAAAGGGATTGGAAAGGGTTCCGCACAGGGCCCTTCTTTTTGCAACCGGGATAACAAGGCAAGAACTCGGGAAGCCCCTTATAGGTATAGCCACGAGCTTTACCGATATAGTCCCGGGTCATATAGGAATGAGGGACCTCGAGAGGTTCATTGAGAAGGGAGTCCATACAGGCGGAGGTTATCCCTTCTTCTTCGGCATTCCAGGGATATGTGATGGCATTGCGATGGGACATACCGGAATGCATTATTCCCTGCCCTCAAGGGAGCTAATTGCCGATATGGTAGAATCAATAACAGAGGCCCATGCCTTTGACGGTCTCGTACTTCTTACAAATTGTGACAAGATTACCCCTGGTATGCTTATGGCATCTGCCAGGCTCGATATTCCTTCTGTGGTTGTAACGGCAGGCCCTATGCTATCAGGAAGGTTTGAAGGAAGACGCCTTTCCCTTGTTAATGATACCTTTGAAGCGATTGGAAAGTATAAAAAGGGAGAGATTAAGGATAAAGAACTCGCTGATATCGAACTATGTGCCTGTCCCGGCCCCGGTTCCTGCCAGGGTATGTATACTGCAAATACTATGGCCTGTGTCACAGAGGCCCTGGGAATGTCTCTTGAGGGATGTGCAACATCCCTCGCTGTCTCTTCAAAGAAGAGGAGGATAGCCTTTAACAGCGGTGTAAGGATTGTAGAACTTATTAAAAAGAAAACGAACTCAAGAAAGATCATGACAGAGAAGGCATTTGAAAACGCTATCAGGGTTGATATGGCACTTGGTGGTTCTACCAATACAGCCCTGCATATCCCGGCTATCGCCTATGAATCAGGCGTGAAGATCCCCCTCGAACTCTTTGACAGGATTAGCAGGGATACACCGCATATCTCTGATATGCTCCCAGCCGGAAAATACTTTCTTGAGGATCTTGAATTTGCAGGTGGGGTGCCTGCAATCCTGAAGAGGCTCAAACCGAAACTGCATAATACTATTACGGTCTCCGGAAGAAGGATTCATAATATCGCAGATTCTGCTGTTATCTCGGACCAGGAGGTTATCAGAAGCCTTTCTAACCCAAATCACAGAGAAGGTGGCATAGCTGTGCTTAAGGGGAACCTGGCACCAGGGGGTTCTGTCGTGAAACAGACAGCCGTAAGTGATGAGATGATGAGATTCGAGGGAAAGGCAAAGGTCTTTGATTCTGAAGAAGATGCAATGAAGGCAATACTATCAGGAAGGATCGGAAAAGGGGATGTCGTTGTAATCCGCTATGAGGGGCCTAAAGGCGGACCTGGTATGAGGGAGATGCTTTCACCGACTGCAACAATTGCAGGAATGGGACTGTCTGATTCTGTAGCTCTAATAACTGATGGCCGTTTCTCCGGTGGTACAAGGGGTCCCTGTATCGGCCACATATCCCCTGAGGCTATGGAAGGAGGACCTATGGCTGTCCTTAAAAACGGAGACATTATTACAATAGATATCCCGAAAAGGAGGATAGATGTCAGACTTTCAGGCAGGGAGATAAAAGAGAGATTGAAATCCTGGAGACAGCCAAATCCTAAAATAAGAAAAGGTTATCTTTCGAGGTATGCAGAATTTGTGAGTTCTGCAAATACAGGGGCGATATTAAAAAAAGTAATAAGGGGTAAGGGGTAAGGAGATGAAATTATCAGGTGCGGAGATCTTTATAGAGTGCCTTAAGAGGGAGAAGGTTGATACAATCTTTGGGTATCCGGGAGGAGTTGTCCTAAACATCTTCGACCTTCTCTATGATAATAAAGAGATAAGGTTGATCCTCACAAGGCATGAACAGGGGGCAGTACATGCAGCGGATGGCTATGCAAGGGCCTCCGGCAAGCCTGGAGTTGTTCTTGTAACTTCAGGGCCTGGAGCTACCAATACAGTTACAGGTATAGCAAATGCATATATGGACTCAACACCTTTGGTTGTCTTTTCAGGCCAGGTCCCTACCCCTCTTATAGGAAACGATGCCTTTCAGGAGGCAGATATCGTAGGCATCACCAGACCCTGCACCAAGTATAACTTCCTTGTGAAGGATGTGAGTGAGCTTGCGAGGATCGTAAGGGAGGCATTCTACATTGCTACAACAGGAAGGCCGGGCCCTGTACTGATAGACCTTCCCAAGGATGTGACCTCAGGAAAGGCTGATTTTATGTGGCCTGAAAAGGTGCATATGAGGAGTTACAATCCAAAATATGAAGGTAACCGATGGATGATAACCCAGGCAGCACATGAGATCGCAAAAGCAAAAAAGGCGGTAATCCTCGCTGGAGGCGGTGTTATACATTCAGGAGGGCATAAAGAGCTTAAAGAACTCGCAGAACACACACACATACCTGTTACTATGACGCTTATGGGGCTCGGAGGTTTTCCCGGAACCCATTCCCTTTCACTCGGTATGCTCGGTATGCACGGCACCTATTATGCCAATATGGCCATACAGAATTCAGACCTGATAATTGCTATAGGTGCACGTTTTGATGACAGGGTAACCGGAAAGGTTGACACCTTTGCTCCCCATGCAAAGATCATCCATGTAGACATAGACCCAACATCGATAAGGAAAAATGTGCGGGTAGATGTCCCTATTGTGGGAGATGTAAAGCTTGTGCTGAGGGATATGCTTAAGATCCTGAAGGAGACAGGAAAGGCACAGTGGGGGGAGATAAGAAAGTCCTGGCTTAAACAGATAGATTCATGGAAAAAGGAAAGACCCCTCGTCTATTATAAGGATGATTTTGTTATAAAGCCACAGTTTGTGGTAGAGAAGATCTATGAGATCACCAGGGGGGATGCTATTATAACAACAGAGGTCGGCCAGAACCAGATGTGGGCAGCACAGTTCTTTAAGTTTGACAGGCCGAGGACATTGCTCTCTTCCGGAGGTCTCGGTACAATGGGTTACGGATTCCCTGCCGCCATAGGTGCACAGATTGCCTTCCCTGACAAACTTGTAATAGATATAGCAGGTGACGGGAGCATTCAGATGAACATACAGGAACTTGCAACGGCTGTTATTAATAAACTGCCTGTTAAGGTTGCCATCCTTAATAACCAGTACCTGGGGATGGTGAGACAGTGGCAGGAACTTTTTTTCAGGGAGAGATATTCTTACAGCCATCTCGACATATCACCTGATTTTGTAAAGGTCGCAGAGGCCTATGGTGCGGTTGGTTTCAGGGCAACAAAACCGAGTGAGGTTGAGCCAGTCATAAAGGAGGCCATTAAGATTAAGAAGGCTGTTTTTATGGACTTCCGGGTCTATTGGAAAGAAAAGGTCTATCCAATGGTCCCTGCAGGTGCAGCTATTGATCAGATGATTTTTGAGGAGGAAGAAAAGAAACCTGAGAAGAAGCTTAAGGCTGTTAAATAAAATTTTCATTCGTAGACTCGACTCATAGAGGGGATTGCCATGAGACATACAATTTCAGTCCTTGTAGAAAACAAATTCGGTGTCCTTTCAAGGATATCGGGTCTCTTCAGCGGCAGGGGATATAACATAGAAAGCCTTACTGTCGGAGAGACGATAGATCCCCAGATCTCTATTATGACAATTGTTACAACAGGAGACGACCAGATAATAGAGCAGATCACAAAACAGCTTAACAAGCTTATCGATGTGATAAAGGTTACCGATATGACAGAGCTTGACCATGTCGAGAGGGAGATGGTCCTCGTTAAGGTTTCACCAAAACAGGAAGACAAGGCAGAGGTCTTACGACTTGCAGAGATATTCCGCGGAAGGATCGTGGATTCTGGCCCGACAACATATACCCTTGAAATCACCGGTGATGAGAAAAAGATAGAGGCATTTATTGAACTTGTCAAACCATACGGCATTAAGGAATTTGCCCGCACAGGAAAAGTGGCAATCTCAAGGGAAGGTGTAAAAAAGAAATAGTCTTTCTTTTAATAACCGAAGGAGGGTAAAGCATGGTAAAAATATTTTATGACAAAGATGCCGATCTTAAGTTCCTGAAGAAGAAAAAGATAGCACTAATTGGATACGGGAGCCAGGGACATGCCCATGCCAATAACCTTAAAGAAAGCGGTATGGATGTAATAATCGGAGAAAAGAAGGGTAGTGAAAACTGGAAAAAGGCTGAGAAGGCAGGATTTAAAGTCTTCACAGCATCTGAGGCATCCAGGAAGGCAGATGTATTGATGATGCTTGTCCCGGATGAGTATATGGCAGATATATACAGGACGGAGATAGCACCGAATATAAAGGGCGGTGCTTACATTGGATTCGCCCATGGGTTCAATATCCATTTTGGACAGATCGTACCTCCCCGGGAGATAAATGTCTTTATGGCCGCCCCGAAAGGCCCTGGCCATTTAGTGAGGTCTGAATATACAAAAGGCAGCGGCGTCCCCATGCTCATTGCGGTCTATCAGGACCCGTCAAAGGATTCCAGAAAACTTGCCCTTGCATATGCATCGGCAATAGGAGGCGGCAGGGCCGGAGTAATAGAAACCACCTTCAGGGAAGAAACAGAGACCGACCTCTTCGGAGAGCAGGTAGTCCTCTGCGGAGGGCTTACAGCTCTTCTTACAGCAGGTTTTGAGACTCTCATAGAGGCTGGTTATTCCCCTGAAATGGCCTATTTTGAATGTCTCCATGAAACAAAGCTTATAGTTGATCTTATTTACGAAGGCGGTATTTCAAACATGAGATATTCCATAAGCAATACAGCCCAGTACGGTGACCTTACAAGAGGGCCAAGGATAATCACTGAAGAAACCAAAAAGGAAATGGGAAATATCCTGAAGGAGATACAGAGCGGTCAGTTCGCGAGGGAATGGATCCTTGAATGCAAAGCCAATAAGCCTGTCTTCAATGCCCTTACAAAAAAAGGAGAACAACACCCCCTTGAAGAGATAGGTGCAAGACTTAGAAGTATGATGCCATGGCTTAAGAAATCTAAACTTGTGGATAAATCGAAAAACTAAAGAAACAGGAATTAGGTGAAGAATCACAGAGAGCCGGTACTTTACGAAGGTCTTCTTTACATAATCCCCCTCGCTGCACTCTCTATTATTATGACTTATATGGGAAATCTGGTAATAAGTCTTTTCCCTTTATCTATCGCAGTCTTTATAGCATTCTTCTTCAGAAACCCTGAAAGAGAGATCCCTTCGGATGAAGGCATTATAGTTTCGCCTGCAGATGGCAAGGTAATTCTTATTAAGGACGGCATTTATGAAGAGGGCCTGAAAGACAAATCAGTTACGGTAAGTATCTTTCTCTCACTTTTTGATGTCCATATAAACAGGGCACCCTGTTCAGGAGAGGTGATTGACGTTAAACATAAAAGCGGAAAGTTCCTTCCTGCCTTTAAGGACAGTGCCTCTCTGGAGAACGAACAGGTTACAATAGTAATCTCCTATAATACTTACCGTATCCTTGTGAGGCAGATCGCAGGGATAATAGCAAGAAGGATTGTCTGCTGGACAAGGGCCGGCGACATGGTCCAAAGAGGCCAGAGATACGGCCTGATAAAGTTTGGATCGAGGGTAGACATATTCTTACCTGAAAAGACAGAACTTAAGGTAAAATTAGGTGATAGGGTAAAAGGTGGAAAAACAATACTCGGAATTCTAAAATGAAAAAGGGAATATATATTCTCCCGAATTTACTGACCATATGCAGTCTTTTCCTCGGTTTCTATGCGATCGTTTCTGCGATTAAGGGTAATTTCGAATATTCTGCATGGGCGATATTGGGAGCAACAGTCTTTGATGCCCTCGATGGCTGGGTTGCAAGGCTCACTCATACAAATACAAAATTTGGTATTGAATTCGATTCCCTTTCAGATCTTATTGCCTTCGGAATGGCTCCGGCAATACTTATGTATATGTGGTCTCTCAAGGCATTCGGCAGGATCGGCTGGCTCGGTGCATTTCTATTCGTAGTATGCGGTGCCCTCAGGCTTGCAAGATATAATGTCCAGATGGGAACCTCTGAGGCAAAATATTTTACCGGCCTCCCCATCCCGGGTGCCGCAATAGTCGTCTCCTCCCTTGTAGTTTTTTATCAGGAATTATGGGGAGAACTCGCAGATAAAAACTATTTTGTACTCTTTCTTATATATATGCTGGCATTTCTGATGGTAAGCACAGTCAAATATCACGGGGTAAAAGAGATTGATCTAAAGAGAAGAAAACCATTCGGTATACTTGTAACGATAGTTCTTGCCCTTGTTATAATAGTAATCCATCCTCCTGTCATGATCTTTCTCTTTTCTGTTACCTATGTCGTCTGGGGACTTATAGAAGGCTGGGTTTCCTATCAGAAAAAGATCAGGGCAAAGAAGGCCATAATAGAGGAGAAGAAGGTTTGAGGACAATAAGAATATTCGATACAACACTTAGAGACGGTGAACAGTCGCCTGGTGCCTCCATGACAGTCGATGAAAAGGTTCAGTTAGCAAGGCAGCTCGCCCGTCTCGGAGTTGATATAATAGAGGCAGGCTTTGCAATAAGCTCCCCCGGAGATTTCGAGTCCATAAAGAGGATCTGTGGAGAAGTAGAAGGCCCGATTATATGCAGTCTTTCAAGGGCCAAGGAAGAGGATATAAAAAGGGCATGGGAGGCAATTAAAGATGCGCCAAGGAGACGAATCCATACATTTCATTCCACATCCGATATTCACCTTAAATACCAGTTCAGGGTAAGCCGTGATGAGGCACTCAAGAGGTCCGCTGAGATGGTAAAGTTTGCAAGGAGTCTTGAGGAGGATGTTGAATTCTCTCCAATGGATGCCACAAGGTCTGATCCATTTTTCCTCTGTGAGGTTATCGAGGCTGTTATCTCTGCAGGGGCGTCTACAGTTAATATCCCTGATACCGTCGGATATACAACACCTGATGAATTCGGAATCCTTATAAAGACAATCAGGGAGAAGGTAAGTAATATTAATATGTCTGTTATATCGGTACACTGCCATAACGACCTCGGCCTCGCAGTAGCAAACTCCCTTTCTGCTGTTATTAATGGTGCAGGACAGATAGAGTGCACGATAAATGGTATAGGTGAAAGGGCCGGTAACTGTTCTCTTGAAGAGGTTGTAATGGGCCTGAGGACACGGAGGGATTTCTTCAACGCCGATACCAGTATAAGAACCGAAGAGATAATGCGTTCAAGCAGGCTTGTGACAAAAATAACAGGCATTCCTGTCCAGCCCAATAAAGCTATAGTCGGTGCAAACGCCTTTGCCCATGAGGCAGGGATACACCAGGATGGACTTCTTAAGGAAAAAACTACCTATGAGATAATCCGCCCTGAAAGTATAGGGCTGCAGAGTGCCAGACTCGTACTCGGGAAACATTCAGGAAGACATGCCTTCAAGGAGAGACTAAAGGATATGGGCTACGAACCCTCTCCGGAAGAATTAGAAAAAGCCTTCGAGAGGTTCAAGCACCTCGCTGACCAGAAGAAGGAGATCTTCGACGAGGATATAGAGGCGATCGTTTCTGAAGAGGTCTACAGTATCCCTGAGATATACTCACTTTCAGACCTCTATGTGGAAGGCGGGACCTCCCGCAGACCATCAGCCACACTGAAATTAAGGATCGGAGAGAAAACAGTAGAAAAGACAGGTTTTGGTGACGGGCCGGTTGATGCAACATATAAGACCATAGTTGATATAACTGGTACAAAAAGTAAACTCCTGAGTTATAATGTCAAGGGGATAACAGGAGGGACAGAGGCTATGGGAGAGGTATCCGTATCCCTCGAAGAGGACGGCAGGACTGTCCGTGGTTACGGTGCTGATACGGATATTATTGTGGCATCTGCAAAGGCCTATATAAATGCCCTTAATAAATTGGCTTATCTGAAGATAGGCCGGTAAAACTACAAGAACAGGTTTCATGCATAAAGAAATGACAGCATGAAAAGGTCTTATGCCTCATTCAGCATATCCGAAAACAAAAGGTACATTCATCTTCTCCTCATAGCCTTTATAGGATTCCTCGTATATTCCAATACATTTGCAGTACCATTCCATTTTGATGATACCTCAGGTATTGTTGAAAACCACAGTATAAGAGACTTTAGTGATTTCTGCCCCCCTAAGGGCCCGAGATGGGTCGGTACTCTTTCCTTTGACCTGAATTTCAAACTCGGGGGTTTGAATGTAACAGGATATCATATCGTTAATCTCATAATCCATATTCTAAATTCCTTCTTAGTTTATTTCATCATCCTTCTAACCTTTAAAACCCCTCTTCTCCAATATTCAATCTCAAAATACAGAACCCAGCAATATCCCTATCCCCTAATTGCATTATTATCAGCGCTTATTTTTATCTCCCATCCTGTCCAGACCGGGGCAGTTACATATATAGTCCAGAGATTCGCATCCCTTGCTACATTCTTTTATCTCCTCTCACTTCTGATGTACATAAAGGCCC
>CAKKRL010000167.1 GCA_919902655.1 Thermodesulfovibrionia bacterium | reverse complement strand
CTCCATAGGGCACTTCTGTTTCACCAGCGGAGACGTGGGAGATAATGGGTATAGTTTCGGATGTTTCTCTAACTGTTTCCATAACGCCTTCAGCCTGTTTAAAGCCGACCCTCTTGGGTATTATGTTCAATTTATCCTCTGGTTGAGGTGGGAAGTAGTCTGCCTTTAGGAGATAGTCAACCGTTACCCTGAACGCCCTGCTTAATTTTAATAATTCCTTATCGTCAAAGGAACCCTGACCAGTATTTACGCGCCAAAGTTTGGTTCTGGAAATGCCCGTTTCTTTAGCGAATTTGCGGAGTGTCCATTTATCACGTTTCAGAAAGGCGTAGATTTTCTCTGTTATGTTCACGGGACTAAACATACGCATTTGCAACACTTATGGCAACAGTACATGTATTATGATTCAATAAAGGAACAAAAAGCTTGACAACGAGATGCAATATTATACAATTTGTGTCAAATGTGATACACCTGTAGCCAGTGCACGCGGGCCGAAGGTAAACAGGAATGAAAATATTTAGTCTCGCCGTAGAACAGCTATAAAGGCTCTCTTCTTAACACAAAAATTCTTTTTGGGAAAATAATCTCATGCCAGAGGCGAGTTCAACCGCGACGAATTTGTCTCCGTCCAATAATAACGCTGAGACAGGAATGGCTGCCGGTCACATCAAGCGTGGATGCGACTTATTGAAAAGAGGCGATGTCAGGGGGGCAATAAGTGAGTTCAGGCAAGCGACCGAACTTGATCCAAAATCTTCAGAGGCGTATGGCTATATGGGTAGGGCTTATGAGGAATTGGGCCAGTGGGATGAGGCGGTGCAGATATATAAGCAGCTTGTCCTCCTCAAGCCGGATGACGCAAAAGCACGTTATTGTCTCGGTACGGTTTACAAGAATCTTTGTCAGTGGGAAGAGGCGGTGAGATCTTTCGAAGAAGCACTTCGTCTTACCTCCAAATAATCCTTACAGAAAGCTCTGAAAAACTATATTTTTGAGACCTCTGAAAAACCCTGTATTTTCGTATATCCCATCTCGATTGTAGGAATCCTGCTTTCGCGGCAATGACAATTCCTGTCATCCATAGGCAGGTCTCCGCCAGAGGCGGATCTGCCTATGTCATGACCTCCAGCATGACGCCTGCCTGTAGGGGTAGGTCTTGCGTCTACCCTGGACCACCCGCCACATGGACATTTTACAGGGTCCCCTGTAACTATGTGGTGCGGATATTAAATCTGTTGCCAAAGCGGCCATTTTGGTATAATTTGCCACATACTAACAGCAGGAAGGCAGTCTCCTGTTCCGAAACGATATAGAGGGCCACGCATTAAAAAATTAAAGGAACATTCAGACTCTTCATGACATAAAAAGCCGGAAAGGCGTTGGTGGTGTCATGGACATTAATGCAGATATAAAAGGTCTTGCCAGCCGCATCCAGAAGGCCGTAGCAACCCACCCAATTCCAGAAGTCTTTCACGAGATTTCAAGAGAACTTAAAGAAATCTTTCGCGCTGACCGCCTTTGTCTCGTCTTGATAAGAGAGGATAAACTCTCTGCCATAGACTACTTCGTCTATACGACTCACGGGAATTCTTTCCTTCCGGTAGGTTCCGTCTTTTCCTTAGAAGGCAGTATAACGGGGGAGATTTTAAAGACCCGCAATCCTGTAATTGTAAAAGACACGACAGAGGGCAGGTATCTTACCGATAGGCTCCTCCTGAAAGAAGATATACGTTCCAGGCTTGGCCTGCCTTTATTTTACGGCGGCGAGGTTATTGGCGCCCTTTGCATGGGGAGCCGCATGGTTGGAAATTTTTCTGAGGAACACGTTGCGGTTTGGATGAAGATTTCCCCGTTCATCTCGGTTGTGGCAGAAAATGCCCGGCTTATACAGAGATTGAAGGATTCGTCGGAAGAACTTACAAAAGAAATCAATGAGCGCAAACGAATGGAGGAGGAGTTGAAGGCGCTCAACGAGTCTCTGGAGCAGCGCGTGGCCAGACGT
>CAKKRL010000166.1 GCA_919902655.1 Thermodesulfovibrionia bacterium | reverse complement strand
TGGCGTCCCCAATGGGATTCGAACCCATGTCGCCGCCTTGAAAGAGCGGTGTCCTAGGCCAGGCTAGACGATGGGGACCTTTAAAAACAGTGAATAGTTTTCAGTGAATAGTCGTTAGTCAAAACAAATGATTACTATCCACTGTCTACTAAACACTATCTACTGTAGTTTTGGTGAGCCGCCTGGGAGTCGAACCCAGCACGCCCGCCTTAAAAGGGCGGTGCTCTACCAACTGAGCTAGCGGCCCGTAAAAATATTATAACTCAAACGGTATAAGGTAATCTACCAGGTATATCTCGACTCAATAATCCTTAAATGGATTTCGTTTGATTATCGTATCATCCCGTTTCTGGCTTGTAGATATGATGTCAATACTTACTCCAACGAGATACTCAACCCTCTTAATGTATGCCTGAGCCTTTGCAGGAAGGTCTTTATAGGCCTTTATTCCGATTGTACTTTCCTGCCATCCCTCAATCTTTTCATAAACAGGTTCACAGCCCCAAAGCACTGAATGTTCATGGGGCATCTCGTCATAAATCTTACCTTTATATTTATAACCTATGCAAATCTTTATCTCAGGGTATTCGTCAAGGATATCGAGCTTTGTTAAGGCGATTCCATTAAAGCCATTGATCCTTACAGAATATCTGACCAATACTGTATCTAACCACCCGCACCTCCTCGGCCTGCCGGTAGTGGCACCATATTCTCTGCCTTTTGTTCTCAGGGATTCTCCGGTCTCATCTTTAAGTTCTGTAGGAAAGGGGCCGCCTCCTACCCTTGTAGTGTAAGCCTTTGAGACTCCAAGAACTCCATCAATCTTTGTAGGACCTATACCGAGGCCTGTACAGGCTCCTCCGGCGGTTGCATTGGAAGATGTTACATAGGGGTAGGTCCCGTGGTCTACGTCAAGGAGGGTTCCTTGTGCACCCTCAAAAAGAATGCTCTTTCCATCTTTCATAAATTTATTTATAAGCATAGAAACATCGGTAATATAAATTCCTATTCTTTCAACATAACCCATATATTTTGAAATTATTTCTTCAATGTCAAGCCTGTCTGTTTTATAAATAGTATGGAGCAGATTGTTTATATGAGAGAGGTTTGCCTCGAGTTTTTCCCTGAATATCTGCGGCTCAAGAAGGTCTAGCATCCTTATGCCTATCCTTGCCATCTTATCAACATAGGCAGGGCCTATTCCCCTTCCTGTGGTTCCTATACTTTTTACCCCTTTAGACCTTTCAGATTCCCTGTCTAATATCCTGTGATAGGGCATAATGAGGTGGGAATTCTTGCTGATGAACAGATTGTCTTTGATTGCGACACCCCTGTTTTCCAGTCCTTCTATCTCTTCGATAAGGGCCTCGGGATCTATGACGACACCGTTACCAATGATACATATCTTTTCACGGTGGAGGATTCCAGAAGGTATAAGATGGAGGATAAACTCTTCTTCATTTACAACTACGGTATGGCCTGCATTATGCCCTCCCTGATATCTCGCTACGACATCTGCGTATTTTGAAAGGATATCGATGATTTTCCCTTTTCCTTCATCACCCCACTGGGCTCCTACAACAATTATATTCGGCATCTCTATATCCTTATCTGTTTAACAGAGAGGACATTGGGAAGTTTCTTTATCTCTGCTATAACCTTATCGGGGACGGGGCTATCCACACTTACTACAGAGATCGCCTTTCCACCAAGGGTTTCTCTGCCAAACTGCATCCTTGCTATATTTATGGCGTTTTCTCCAAGGATTGTACCGATATTTCCGATAACACCAGGCCTGTCATTATTTGACAGAACCAGCATATCCCCTTCTGGAATAGTTTCGATTGGAAACTCATTTATCTGAACAATCCTCGGGTCCTTACGATTGTAAAGGGTGCCAGACACATAGCCTCTGTTCTTCCCTGATCTCACCTCTAACCCTACAAGGGTTGAATAGTCCCCTGCCTCTGGACCTTTAAGTTCTCTCACCTCGATACCCCTCTCTTTGGCTATGAAGGGGGCATTCACAAAGTTTACAGTCTCCTGAAGCATAGGTGTTAAAAGCCCTTTCAAAATGGCTACTGTAATAGGCGCTACTGTCAGTTCAGAGGCCTCTCCTTTGTATTCTACGGTAACCTCTTCGATACCACCTTCAAATATCTGGGATAGGAAACTCCCGACCCTCTCTGCAAGGTTTATATAGGGTCTGATCCTCGGTAGAAGATCTGCAGAAACAGAAGGAACATTTACTGCATTCCGGACTGTACCGTAAACAAGATAGTCCACTATCTGTTCAGCAATGGCTATGGCTACATTTTCCTGAGCCTCTGCAGTTGCAGCACCAAGATGGGGTGTGCATATTACAGAATCAAGACCTATCAGCGGACTACCCTCCGGCGGTTCCTTTTCAAAGACATCGAGGGCTGCACCTGCCACCTTACCGCTAACAAGTGCGTCATAGAGATCGTTCTCATTCACAATTCCGCCCCTCGCACAGTTTATTATCCTTACCCCATACTTCATGGTCTTTATCGTGTCACGGTTGATCATGTTCTTAGTTTCTGGTGTCAGTGGGGTATGGATGGTTATAAAATCAGACCTGCTGTAAAGTTCTGGCAGTTCTACAAGTTCGATTCCGAGTTCTTTTGCCTTCTCCTTAGAGAGAAAGGGGTCGTTTCCCAATACGTTCATCTGGAGAGCCTGAGCACGCTTTGCGACCTGGCTTCCAATATTTCCTATTCCTATAACACCCAAAACCTTGTTATAAACCTCAACTCCCATAAATTTCTTTTTTTCCCATTTTCCAACCTTCATAGAGCTTGAGGCCTGTGGGATAAGCCTTGCAAGGGCGAGTATTAGAGCAATAGTATGCTCGGCTGTGGTTATGGTGTTCCCGCCAGGGGTGTTCATTACCACTACGCCCTTTTTGGTTGCGGCTTCCTTATCCACATTATCAAGACCGGAGCCTGCCCTGCCTATAACTTTAAGTTTATCACCAGCGTTTATAACCTCAGATGTTACCTTTGTAGCACTCCTTATTATAAGTCCTTCGTATCCCTTTATCTCCCTGATAAGTTCATCAGGACTTAGTTTTTTCATATCTACCTCAAGGCCTGCCTTCTTTAAAATATCCAGACCATTTTGGGAGATAGAATCACTGACAAGAACCTTCATTCATTCTCCTTTACTTAATCAATACCTCTTCTGCTGCGGCAACGCCACTTCCCAATTTTACAGGGTATCCCATGCCCTTGAGGACCATTTCTACGCCAGCAACCGCTGTTATGACATCGAATGTATCAGCATAGCCGAGATGGGCGATCCTGAATATCTTACCTTTTGCCTGGTCCTGACCTCCTGCAGCCGTTATCCCATACTTCTCACGGAGGTTTTTATAGATGAGCTGGCCGTCATAGCCCTCTGGGGCAATTACAGCTGTAACTGAATTGCTTGGAGATTCCTTCGTGTAAAGTCCGAGGCCAATTGCATTCATGGCCTTTCTCGTTGCCTCAGCCATCGTAGTATGCCTCCTGAAAACTTCAGTGAGACCTTCTTCCTTAAGCATAGTCAGAGCCTGATTAAGCCCTATTATGAGGGTGACAGGGGATGTGAAATTTGTCTGATTTCTGGAAAGGGCCTCCCTTTCCTTTTTGAAGTTAAAATAGAACCGTGGAGACTTCGATGTCTCTGCCATCTTCCATGCCTTATCGCTTATGCTCACAAAGGCAAGGCCAGGAGGAAGCATAACACCTTTCTGGGATCCGCCCACCATTACATCTATCCCCCATTCATCAGTCCTCAGATCATGCGCAACAAGGGCTGAGATTGCATCTACAACGAATATTGTGTTCTCATATCTTTTAACTATCTCTCCTATACTCTTTATATCATGATATACACCAGTAGAGGTCTCACAGGCCTGGACAAAGACAGCTTTAATAGAAGAATCCCTCTTTAAAGACCCTTCTACCTTTTCAGGCTTCACGGCATAACCCCATTCAACAGTAATTTCCTCTGCATTGACACCGTAGGCCTTACATATCTTTGTCCATCTCTCACCGAACTTTCCACCATTTACAACAAGGGCCTTATCTCCGGGTGAAAGGAAGTTGTTTACAGCGCCCACCATTCCACCAGTACCGCTTGCTGAAAGTATCAGGACATCGTTCTTTGTCTGGTATAGCCACTGGAGGCCCTTCTTTGCTGAATCAAGGACAGGTATAAAATCAGGTGCCCTGTGGTGTATCATTGGCAATGACATTGCCATTAATACCTCCGGAGGTACTGGCGTAGGACCCGGGGCTAAAAGATATTTCTTTTTCATCGTTCTATACTCCTACATATCTCTCTTTTAAGGCCTCAGAAGGCTATCATATGAGGCATTACTTGTCAAGATAAAACAGGGATTTTACAGAGGAAAAGAAATACCAACCTTTTCGGTTGCAGTCCCCATTACCTTTTCCATGTTTATCAGTGCAATATTATGGTCTATCATTGCCTTTTTTTCGTTCCGCAGGGCATTGGCGAGTTCCTCCTGATAGACAAGGATATCATGACTTGTTGACATGCCTACATTGAATCTCTTTTCTTCTGCATCGAGCTTCTTTTCAGCTAAGACCCTTGCAGACCTGGTAGCATCAATCCTCTTGATGGTCGTATCTATCTCACGAAGTGCCTCCCTTACCTCAGCGGTTATTGCATCTTCCATGTTCTTGATTGCTAACCTTGCCTTCTCTTCTTCAAGCCTTGCCTTGATATAATCACTTCTGGCACTTCTGTTGCCTATAGGAATCTCGAGGCTCAGGCCGACCTGCCAGGAATAGAAGTCTCCTGATTTAAGCCTCTCGAGATTGGAGCTGTAACTGCTATTCAGGCCATTAAGACCAATACCACCAAAGAAAGACAGGTCAAGGAGGGTCTGATTATTTGTATATCTAAGATTTGTCTCCTTAATCTCTAAATCCCTGTTCACCTGAAGATAATCGTGACGCTTTTCAAGGGCTATCCTTTTTGATTCATTAAACGGAGGTCTCTCCTTTGAGATTATTGGCTTATCTACAGGAAATAAGACAGTTTCCCAGTCTTTTGTTAATCCTGTAATACGTCTTAAAATATCTTCGGAGTCCCTTACTGACTTTTCTGCTACAAGGACTGCCTCTTCCCTTGATGCCACTCCTGACTCTGCCTCAACGAGTTCAATAGGTGCAAGGACACCGACCTCAACCTTTTTACGATTTCTTTCGAGGAGGTCCCTGGCGAGATTCAATGAGAGATTCCTAACCTCCAGTTCTTCTATGCTAAGCAGAAGGTTCCAGTAAGCCTTCTTTGTATTGGTGATGATTTCAATAATTCTCCCTTTGAGTTGTTCTTTAGATATCTTCTCATTGTTTTCTGCGATTCTTATCCTTGAAAGATTTACATGGGGGCCGAAGTCTTTAAGTATCGGTTGTGTCACTGTAAGGGTAACATCAGATTCATAGTATGGGTTCGTTGTAAGAAATTTTGAATTCGACCAGATCCTCTCATTTGTGAACTTAAGTTCTGTATAGGCTCCTGTGAGGAATTTCTGTGTAAGTCCAATATTAAAGTCAAGAGTCTTCTGGTTAATCTCCGCAGCACCCTGGAGTTCGCTCGAGGATGGAGTTATAGAGGCAGAATTTGTTAGATCTGAAGTAAAGACCGGGTCGAAAACCGATCTTTCCTTTTCTGTTTCAGCATTCCTGATTGCAGGGTTAAATCGCTCTATTTTTATATCAAGATTGTTCTCAAGGGCAAGGGATATGGCGTCTTTAATTGATATATTCATTCCTGCGTAGGTAAATGAATATCCGAAGATTAGAAATAAAAGAAAAACAGATAAAAGAAGATCGAAACGTCTCATTGCTTCCTCCTTTCTATATCTATTGTAGAGAGTATGCACTCTTCTAAAATTGGTAACTTTTCAATAACGGATAATTTCTCTGCATATCTGTAGAATTCCCTCAGACCTTCTAAATGTATATCATTAAGGGCATAAGAGATATTTTCCCAGTAATCGGTAAGCATCCTCTTCGGCATCCAGTTTGTTTCTTCAACATCATCGGAGATATTCTCTAAATTTCTAAAGGCCATATCCCTGGCTAAAAGGAGATCCCTGCCGAGCCTTACAATTTCTTTTTCTTTGCTTTTTAGAGAATCCTTACGTACAAGCCAAAGGGCAAATACGAAGGGAAGGTGAGTAAATCTGTACCACAACTCACCGAGGTCATAAGTATAGAGAGACGAGGGACTAATCCCTCCATGCTCCCCTTTAGCAAATAATCCCTCCTCACCCCCCTTTAACAAAGGGGTGAAGGGGGGATTTGAGTTTAGAGTTTTACTCGTAACTCGAAACTCATTACTTATAACCGCCTTTAAGGCATCATCTCCGATAAGAAGGAAAGCCTTATACCGTTTTAATACTTCCTCAAGTGGGCCTCCTTCTTCATGGAATGTGTTTTCCATTTTCAGGAACTCTCCCATTATAATCCTTAATAGAAACGATGAGGTTGTAGATGCCTGGGTGAGGGCGATTTTCTCCCGATTGAGTTCTTCTAATGGTATCTTAGAGAAAAGGATAATACTGCCTACTTTGCCAAATGAACTTATTGAGAGGTCAGGTAAAAGACAATATAGATCAGGATGTCTTGCGAGTTCTATAGAGGAAGAAGGACTTACATCAATATCGCCATTAAGCAAGAGTCTATTAAGTTCAGAAGGTACACCCTTGACAAAGACATAATTTGAGCAATCATGGTAATGTGTGAGTGCGTAGAATAACGGTGTGCAATTAGCGTAACTTATATGTCCTATCCTGAGCATAACAGTTAACCGTGAACAGTGAACCGTGAACAGTATTTTATCACCTTTTCTGCTATTTTAAAAGATTCCCTCACGCAGTCGTTAATGCCTATGCCGTAGTAAGAATTTCCTGTGAGAAATAATCCTGGGAGTTTGTTTAAAGAGTTTTCAATATTACTCATCCTTTCCGAATGGCCGACTGTATACTGCGGGATTGCTTTCTCATGACGGTATATCCTGACAAAGTCGGGGACTACATCTATTCCTAAGATAATCTTAAGATCATGTCTGACCATACTTAGGAGGTCATCATCTTTAAGGCCTGCTGATTCAGGATATGTTGCACCTCCAACCATTGCCCTGAGAAGTACATGTCCCTCAGGCGCCCTTCCTTCAAAAATGCTCGAATCCCACAGGCAACCGAGAATATTCATCTTCTCATCGTATGGAATCAGAAATCCAAAACCATCGAGGGGATGAGTAATAAGAGATCTCTTATACCCCAGGCACACTACAGTGAGTGGAGAGTAGGGGATTTCATCAAGTTTATTTGAGATAATCGGGTCTAACACCCCGATAACCTTTGATGTAATATGTGCTGGAGTTGCCATGATAACAACATCCGCAAAAAGTTTATTTTCTCCGTTAATGTCCTTGAAACTGATTATATAAGGAGAATCTTTATCTGCTCCCTTATCTATTTTATAAACTTTACTGCCTGTTATTACGCTCTCACGCAATCTATCACTCAAAGTATATATAAGATATTCTATGCCTTCTTTAAAGGATGTAAGAGTTCCACCAGGCCCCATAGGTCCACCCTTCTTTTCCATTGCCCCATTTCCCCTTGATCCCTTTGCCCTCTTGAACATGGCCTTTACAAGGCTACCATTACCTTCTTTTTCAAGTTCAGCCATGATAGGGAAACTGCTTTTAAGGCTGAGATTATAGGGATTTCCGGCAAAGACCCCTGAGACCATGGGACCTACCAGTTTTTTTAGAGCCTCTTCTCCTATATGTCTTTTTGCAAAGTCTGCAATAGTCTCATCTGTAACATCTTTGGGCATTTTAGTAAAGGGCTCAAGAAGTATACGCAATTTAGCATGTAAGGATAATATCTTTGATTTTAAAAAAAAGGTAGAGACCGATTCAGGTAGCTGGTGGAGAACACCCTCTGAATATATGAATCTTTTACGGGCAGAGTCGTTTGTCCTTATCAGGCGGTCTTTTATGCCGAGTTGGTTACAAAGATCAAGTGTCCATGGTTTATTATCAAGGAATCCATTTGGACCTCTTTCGCACAAAAAATCATCTGACTTTTCACTCCATATCTTCCCTCCGGGACGGTTATCACCCTCAAGAATATTAAGATCTAAGGACGACCGAAATACTCCTTCGTTTGCCCTTTCTGTCAGGAGATAACCTGTAGCAAGGCCAGATATACCTCCACCAACTATTACAACCTTCATACAAAATAATCCTTTTTAGACAAAACTATTTCCGCAAGGGACTCAATGAACTTAGGTGATGTATTAAGTGATTCAGTCCTTCTCAATACCACTCCCTTTTCCTCGGCGATTTTTCTATAGAGTATATCAATCTCATATAAGGTCTCCAGATGGTCAGATACAAAACTAATAGGGACTATAAGAATCTCTTTATGTCCCTCCTCTGCAAGTTTGTCGATAATTTCATCCGTCCCTGGCTCTAACCATCTGACAGGACCGCTCCTGCTCTGAAAACTCAGGTGATAGTTGGTATTGCCTAACCGTTCAAGCACACCAGAGATTGTGGCATGTAGATGTCTTAGATAAGGATCACCCTCATCAATAAATGCCTTTGGCAGACTATGGGCGCTGAATATAACCTGAACATTCTCTGGATTATTAAATTTATCAAGCCCCTCTTTTATCTTTTCACTCAGGGCATCGAGATAGAAGGGATCGTCATACCAGCTTTCGATATAATTAACTCTGAACTCTGAAACCTGTACTCCAAACTCATTTAATGCCCTCTTTACCTCCTTGAAGGAAGAGCCAGTTGTTGCCAGAGAGTGTTGTGGAAAAAGGGGGATGACAATCAGAGATTTGATCCCATCCTTAATAATCTTCATTAAAACATCTTTTATGAATGGTGGAGAGTATCTCATTCCGAAATAGACCTTGTATTTAATCCCCTCTTCACCCCCCTTTAGCAAAGGGGGGAGGGGGGGATTTGTATTCAGAAACCTTTCTAAAGCCTCTGCCTGATTCCTTGTGATATCGAGAATGGGCGATTTGCCACCGATCATTCGATAATACCCGATTACCTTCTTTGAACGAAGTGCAGCGATTGTCCATGCAAGACCTCTTTGAAGAAAAGAGGGGACAGGAAGTTTGATTATGTCTCTGTCAGAGAAGAGATTAAATAGAAAGGGGCGAACAGATTCTAAGGAATCAGGGCCTCCGAGATTAAGGAGAAGGACGCCGATCATGCCAGCTCTGGAGACCTTTTGCTGAATTTATGTACAGCCTCAACCATAGCAATCACATTTTCAACAGATGTCTCAGGAAGTATCCCATGTCCGAGATTAAAGATATGACCGGTGGCATCCTTTGCTTTTTCCAGCATATCCTTTACCCTCTTTTCTATTTTATCAGGCGGGAGGAAAAGGGCACAGGGGTCGAGATTTCCCTGTATAGCGATATCCTTACCAAGAATATTTATTGCCTTATCCAGATCAATCCTCCAGTCAAGGCTTATTACATCAGATCCTGATTCCTTCATAAGTTCAAGTAACCCGCTACTACCGTTGATATAAAGAATGATCGGAACCCCTTTGCCTTTCACCTCTTCTATAATTGCTTTTGTATATGGTAATGCAAAATCCCTGTAGTCTTCAGGTGATAAAATCCCTGCCCAGGTATCAAAGAGCTGGATTGCCTGTGCCCCTGCCTTTATCTGTGCGGAGACATAAAGGGAGATTGACTTTGTGATTTTGTCGAGAAGGGGGTGATATAAAGATGGGTTTTGATACATCATCCTTTTGATGATTGTAAAGTTTCTGGATGTTCCGCCTTCTACCATATAACTCGCCAGGGTAAAAGGTGCACCTGAAAACCCTATAAGTGGGATACCTCGTTCGAGATTTTTCCTGAGTATCCTTATTGTTTCCATTACAAAGGGGACTTTGTCTTCAGGGTCAGGAACAAAAAGGGCATCAACAGAAGAATTATCTCTCACAGGATTTTTAATTTGTGGGCCATCCTTTTCATTGAAGACTATATCAAGACCCATTGCCTCAGCAAGTATGAGTATATCAGAGAAAAGGATTGCTGCATCAACGTCGAGCTTTTTTACAGGAGTCAGGGTAACCTCGGCAGCAAGATCAGGGGTCTTGCAAAGAGAGATAAAAGAATACTTCTCCCTGATATCCCTGTACTCCTTCATATACCTTCCTGCCTGGCGCATAATCCATACAGGGGTATAGGGAACCTTTTCCCTGCGACATGCCTTTAGAAATATATCATTCATTACGGTTCCTTGACTCCTCACTACCGACTACCGACTCCTGACTTCATCTTCCTTGGTATATAAGTGCAGAAGGGTTCCTCTTCGAGATAATCCCCGTAAATCGCATCAGCCCTGGCCCTGCATCCACCGCATACGCCGATATACTCACATTCACCACACCTGCCTTTATACTTCTTAAAATCCCGCATCTCCAGGAAGAGTTTTGATTCCTCCCATATTTCCTTGAAACTTTTTTCTTTAAGATTTCCTGCTGATCTCAGAAAGTAACTGCATGGTTTTACATTCCCATCTACATCTATAAAGGCGATAAGCTGTCCTGCAATACATCCCTTTGCACCACCTGTTGAAAACTTCAGAGTCCTCCTCTCAAGTTTTACCCTTTCTTCCTTTGACTTCTGGAGTACAACCCTGTAGTAATGTGGGGCACAGGTAGGTCTGACGAGTATATCCTTTTCCCCCTTTTCCATCTGATAATGCCATTCAAGAATTTCTTCATAATCTTCTTTCGGGATAAGCTCAGAGATGATATCCTCACCCCTTCCTGTAGGCACTATCATGAACATATACCAGGCAGTTGCCCCTAAATCTTTGGCAAGCCTGTAGGTATTCATTATTTCGTCTTTATTTCTCTTTGTAAAGGATGAATTTATTATAAATTCTATACCATGACTCTTAAGAAGCCTTGCACCATTGATTGTACCATCAAAGGCTCCCTCCTGCTTTCTGAAATCATCATGGATCTCCTTTGTTGAGCCATCAAGGCTAAGGGAGACGATCCTTATCCCCGATGTCTTTATCTTCTCACAAACCGTGTCATCTATCAGCGTACCGTTAGTAGCAAGGCACATCCTTAGTCCCTTTTCAGTGCCGTATTCTGCTATATCGAAGATATCCTTTCGTAAAAGTGGTTCACCGCCAGAGAGGACGAGGACAGGTTTAGCAAAACCTGCTACATCATCTATTAAACGGAAGGATTCCTCGGTCGTGAAGACACCTTCAGTGGAATCCATATCCGAGGAAGAACGGCAGTGAATACATTTAAGATTACACTGTCTTGTCACCTCCCAGGCGATCCATTTTGGCACAAATTCCTTAATCATTACTGTTATTTATAACATAATAGGAGGAAAAGGGCAATTAATATACAGGGTGATTTCTTTCAAGTCGGCATACGAGGCTGTCGTCGCAGGTCTCGCATTCAAACTGGAGGGTCGTATGATCGATATGATATTTCTCTTTCAGAAGGCGGTTGGTATCAACAAGGATCTGGGTGCTCTTGCTTGTAAGGATGTCCTCAATAAGGATATGGCCGCTGAGGGCGTAGATCCCTGATGTTATAGTCCAGAGATGTACATGGTGTATATCCTTTACGCCCCTTATCTTTTTTATCTCACTGATGACATCTTCAAGGTCTATTCCCTTTGGAGTTGCCTCGAGGAGGATATCAACAGATTCCTTCATCAGTGCATATGCACCGAGGATGATCATTATGCCTATAATAAAGCTAAGGATCGAATCTATCCTGTACCACCGTGTAAAAAGGATAATAATCCCGCCTGCCAGAACGGCTATGGATGAAAGGGCATCTCCGATTATATGGAGGTATGCCCCTCTCACATTAAGGTTCTCCCTGCTTGATTTCTTGAGGAGGATGGCAGCAAAAATATTTACAATAAGCCCAAGAAAGGCAACACCCATCATAATTGGGGTTTTGATCTCAGATGGTTCGATAATCCTGAGATAGGCCTTATAGAAGACATATAATGAGATCAGGATGAGGATGCTGCCATTTATGAGGGCAGCGAGTATCTCTATTCTATAAAACCCGTAGGTCTTTTCTGAAGTGGCAGGCCTTTCTCCAAATTTCAAGGCAAAGAGAGTCAGTGCGAGGGCGAGTATATCAGTGAGCATGTGTCCGGCATCGCTTAGAAGGGCAAGGCTGTTGGATATTATTCCTCCTGCCACTTCTGCAACCATCATGAGAGAGGTAACAGAAAGGGCGATGGTCAGACCCTTATTCCCTGAAGGTAACCGCTCTTTAGAATAATGGATTCCAGATTCCTGACTTTGAATCATATCTTCTCTTCTTCGACAAGTATTATCTTGTGCTTTACAAGGGATATTTCCTTGATCTTTCCATTGAAAACCCTCTCTTCACCAAAGAGGCTCCTCATGTATATCCTGCTGTCTTCTGGCTTGATCAGGTCTACGCTCTCAAGATAAAGCTCTTCTTTGTCATCTTTCTTGATATAGGCATTTGATTCACACATGTCTTAAACCTCCCTTTAAAATTATGCCTTCTTGAAGGAAAGCCTGTCAAGGAAATTCAGTATTGCATAACTTACGGCAAGATGGTATAAATATAACAAAAATATATGGAAGCAAAAAGACGTATCCTAATCGTAGACGACGAAGAAGACCTTGTGGAGCTTGTATCATACAATCTCAAAAAGGAAGGATTTGCTGTTGAC
>CAKKRL010000165.1 GCA_919902655.1 Thermodesulfovibrionia bacterium | reverse complement strand
TTGTCGAACATAACCCTGATGTTATAAAGACAGCGGACTGGGTAATAGACCTCGGGCCAGAGGGAGGAGATGAAGGCGGCTTTATCGTTGCCCAGGGGACGCCTGAGGAAGTAGCAGAGATTAAGGAATCATATACGGGAAGGTATATTAAGGATTACCTTTGAGAAATATTTTTAACTTGATAGACCTTAGGCAATTCTGATAATCTATCTTAATTTAAGAATATTGATTGCCTTAACGGAGGAAATATGAGAAGAGAAAAACGACTGCATCAAATGTTCTATTTTGTCTTGATTCTTGCTTCACTATTTACCGCTTCCCTTTTATTCTCCACTCAAGGAATATCTCCTGCAGAGGAAGGGGTTAAAGAGTCTGTCAAAGAGGGCGTTAAAGAGACATCCGTGGCAATATCGGATACGACAAAGGATATCGCAGATGAGGTGAAAAAGAAGAAAAGGATCGTCGTGGATGAGATAAAGGAAGGCTGGTTATCCGTAAAAAAATCAGCGAAAGGCTCTTATGGTTCAACAAAGGAGGAGGCAACCGAGACTGCGATCACATCGAAGGTAAAGGCAAAGCTCCTCGCAAGCAAAAAAAGAAATGCCTTTGATGAGATAGATGTAAGTACAGAGGGTCGTACAGTCAATCTGTCAGGTTTTGTGCATACAGCAAAAGACGCTGCCGATGTTATTGAAATCGCCCTAAGTGTAAAAGGGGTTGAAAAGGTTATTTCTAAAATTGAGGTATCGGAAGAGTGTCATTGAACTCTCTGCCCTGATTTAGGGTCCAGATAATCCCTCAGTGCATCTCCGAGCATATTAAATGATATTGTCGTTACAGCGATAGCCAGCCCCGGGAATATTACCATCCATGGAGCAGAATGAATATATATCCTGTTAAGGCTAATCATCGAACCCCAGGTCGGCGTCGGAGGTTGTGCACCGAGACCGAGGAAACTCAGGGCTGATTCAAGGAGTATAAACCCGCCGAGCTTAAGTCCCATAGCGACCATAGCTACCGGTATACACTGCGGCAGGATATGGTTTATCAAAATCCTGATCCTGTTTGATCCTATTGCCCTTGCAGCCTCAATATAAGGGAACTCTTTTACAGAAAGGACGACGCCCCTCACAAGTCTTGCAAAGGAGGCCCAACCAACAGCTGCCAAAGCTATCAGTACAGTGTATATCCCCGGAGGAAGGACAACAGTGATCCCGATTGCAAGGATTAGACTCGGAAAGGCAAGTGTTAAATCGGTAAGTATCATTATCGCCCTGTCAATCCTCCCGCCGAAATATCCTGATACAATACCGAAGAAAAGACCGAATGCCATAGATATAGCGCCAGCCAAAAGTCCGACAGACAGAGAAACCCTTGCACCGTAGATAACCCTGCTTAAGATATCCCTTCCCTTGTTATCTGTCCCGAAAGGATGGCTCGTGCCCGGTGCTTCCTTTATGCTATCGAGGTCTATATGGAGAGGGTTATAAGGGCTTATAAAGGGTGCAAAGATGGAAGAGAGTAAGAGTATCCCTAAGATGATTGCAGCAACGAGGGCAAATTTATTTGTTTTGAAAAACCTTTTCATTTCTCTCCCTTAACCCTCACCCTTGGATCGAGGTAAGTATAAGACATATCCACAATCAGATTTATAATAACAAACACAACTGTACCGACAAGCACTGCCCCCATGATTACCGGATAGTCCCTCTTTATTATCCCGTCCATTGCATATCTCCCAAGACCATCCCATCCGAATATCGTCTCTGTAAGGACTGCCCCGTTCAGATAACTTCCGAAATCGAGCCCTATGATAGTCACTATCGGGATAAGTGCGTTCTTCAGGGCGT
>CAKKRL010000164.1 GCA_919902655.1 Thermodesulfovibrionia bacterium | reverse complement strand
TCATTTTCGGAGAGCAAGGGTTCAGAGAGAGATTATTTGGTTCATTGATGATGGTCGCAGGGGTAGTTGTTATAAGTATTTATGGATGATAGATTCTGACCTTCTTCTCGCTGCAAGGATACCACTCTTTTTAATAACCCTGATAAGATCAGAATTCGCAAGGGAATGAAATATCTTCTTCCTTTTTCTTTCCGAAGACATCTCTTTTAATAACCTTTTTCTTATCCCCTCCATAAGATTCAGAAAGAGGCTATACTCCCTGCCATATCTCTTCTCGAGTTCCTTCCTGATTTTTTTCGAAAGTGCAGGGCTTACCCCGCTCGTAGAGATGGAGATGAGCAATCTCCCTCTCTTAACTACAGAGGGGACTATGAAATTGCTCGCATCAGGGTCATCCACCACATTACAGAGACAGCCCCGCGATTCTGCCTCCTCTGAGACTTCCATGTTGATTCCCTTCTCACCTGTAGCAGAGATAACGAGGAAGGCCCCCTTAAGATCTCCTCTTTTATAAGCCTTCGGGAGATATCTGAGTTTTCCTTTTTTGAAAAGATTTCTGAGCTTTTCTGTAATGGAAGGACTGATAACAGTTACATCTGCACCACATTCTAAGAGAGGAATGACCTTTCTCTCGGCTACTTTCCCGCCACCGATTACAAAGACCTTTTTCCCATCGAGGTCAAGGCATAAAGGAAAATATCTCTTATCTTTTTTCTTCGAGCCTTGAGAGGGTCTTCTCTGCATCCCTGTTATATCTGTAATTAGGGTATTCGCTGGTGAGTCTTTTTAAGGATTCCTTTGCCTTCTCGATGTTCCCTGATTCTTTATAAGAAAGTCCGAGATAGTAAAGGGCCTCTGGCACCCATGAGGACTGGGGGTATTTCTTTATGATGCCCTCAAACCTGGATACTGCGGCATTATATGATTCCTTCTTGAAGTAATATTTCCCTATATAGAATTCGTATTCTGCTGCCATATCCCTGCATTTCTTAAGCCTCTCCTTTGCCTCTTCAATAAAGGGGTTTCTCGGATAGTTCCTGATGAGATTTTCAAATTCCCTTATTGCCCCTTCGAGGTGTTCATGACCTCTGTCAATATTCTCTATCTGTTTGAAATGGGACATCCCAATCTGGTACTGGACATAGCTTGCATACTTGTTATGGGGATACAGGGACAGGAACCTCTTATATTCCTCTATAGCCTCATCAAACTTTCCTTCATCGTAATAGGAATCTGCTGTCCTTATCTGGGCAACAGGGCTGTAACTCTTCTCCGCATCCCTCTCTATCACCTTCTTTAGGGACTCGCGGGCCTCCTCATAACTTCCTTTCTTTATCTTCTCTTCAGCCTCTTTATAAAGGACTGAAGGTTCTTTCTGCTCATCTGCCTTATCCGAAGAGGCACATGAGGAGATGATGAGGGAAAGGATTAAAAAAAAGTAAAATATCTTCATTTGATTACTTTAAGTATAAAAATATCTACCTTTATCTGTCAAGCTCCTTCAATTTCCTGCCCTGTCCTATTTATTTACCTTATCAACCCTCTAACATGGCTTACCTACTGGACATGTTTTCGTTGTTGTAGGTGTAGTAGCAGGCTCTGGCTCAGGCTCTGGTGTAGTTGTAGTAGTCGGAGTTGCAGGAACAGGGGCTGGTGCAGGCGGCCTGAAATCCTGCTGAGCAGCAGGAGGCTGTTGTTTATAAATTGGGAATAGAGGCGCACCCTCCTGTGTCCCATAAGGCATAAGGACCTTATGGA
>CAKKRL010000163.1 GCA_919902655.1 Thermodesulfovibrionia bacterium | reverse complement strand
AATACATCATTGACCATTCCCATAAGGAGTTCGCTGCCAGAGACAAGGTCAAACAACACCCTCTTTGTTGTATCTGGATGGGACACCTCTATAGTGCTTTGAAGGCCTTCGAGCCTTTTCTTAATACCGATAATAGGGTTTCTGAGGTCATGTGCAAGGGTGGAGCAGAAATGGCTCAGGGCAGTGAACCTTTCAGACTTCAGGAGTTGCTGTTCAAGTTCTTTTCTGCTGGTGATATCCCTTAGATGGACAAGCACAAAGGCACTGCTCTCACCCCTGTTGATACTCATAAGATCAATCTCCATTGTAAGTGGACTACCTCCCTGACCTAATATCTCAATCTCAGCAGTGGGTGGCTTTTCATCCTCTAGGATACTTTCAAAGAGGTTAGCAAATATCTTCCTGTCTTTCTCTAATAGAATCGTAGAAAAGTCTTTGCCAAAAAGGGCGTCTTTTGAATAACCTATTACCTCTTCCTGTCGTTTGTTGATAGCGACAATCCTTCCCTTTAAATCTACCATCAGCATCGAATCTACAGCAGAATCAAAAAGGTTCTTATAAAGTTCCTCTGATTCCCTGATAGCCCTTTCGAGTTTTTTCCTTTCGGTAATGTCTTTAAAGATTTCGAGGATCGAGGTTGTTCCGTCTATATTCTTGAAAGGTGAATGGGTGATGAGAAAAGTCCTTTCCTGAAGGGAGACCTCGAGTACACCGATCTTTTCAATACCTTTAACAACAGGGCATTCATAGCATGGCCTGTCCCTGCCTGTATAGACCTCATAGCAGGTTCTGCCTATAGATTCCTTTCCGAACAATTTCAGGAATTTATCATTCATGAACTGGATCCTGAAGTTCTTATCCACTATATCAAGGCCATCGCCCATACTCTCTATGATAGTTTCGAGCTTGTTTCTCTCAAGTGCGATCTCCTTTTCCAATATTTTTCTCTTGGTGATATCCCTAAGATGGACCTGAATAGAAGTGATGGATTCGCCTGTCTTTATGCCTCTGAGATTAATCTCCATTGTTAGTAAATTACCTGTCTGACTCAGGATCTCGACCTCAGCGGTAGGGGGTTTTTCGCCTTTCAATGTCCTTTCAAAAAGGGCTTCAAATATCTTTCTGTCACTTTCTGAAAGTATATGAGAAAATTCTTGAGCTCGAAGGGTATCTTTTGAATAACCTATTACCTCCTCCTGCCGCTTATTAATAGCCACGACCTTTCCTTTTAAATCAAGCATCAGCATTGAGTCCTCGGCATAGTCAAATAGGTTCTTGTACTGATCCTTTGATTCCCTAAGCTGGAGTAAATATGCCTCCCTCTCCTGATCACTTTGTTTCATTAAATTATCAGCCATCTGATTGAATGCCTCTGATAGCTGTTCTATTTCATCATTGGTTTTGATGTCTATACGGTGTTCTAAATGGCCATGGCCTATAAGTTCTGCCCCTTTAGTAAGGATACTTAGTGGTCTTACAATTTTTCTGGCAACATAGAATCCAAGAAGTGAGAGTGTAAAAATAAGTCCGATACCCATAACTGATGACTTCTTCAGCAGGTCATAGATCGGGGCATAGGTTTCTTCAGGTAGTTCCCTTACAAAGACATACCATTTCCTTCCACCGAAATTATCCGGGTCTGTATTGGAGGTGAAGGTAACCGGGGCAAAACCGATGATAGATTTCTTGCCACCATGGGCGTCGTCAGACGCAATTCCCCATCCAGGTGTCTCAGATATTATCTGATTCATTAACTGCTCATTTATCCTGTGACTTTTTGGAGGGTATATCGGACATACTATAAGGGTGCCATCGGAAGTGACGAGGTTGGCATGTCCTGTTATACCTATCCTTATGTTGGTGATCGCCTTAAAGATTTCATTAACATCATGAAGTATCCTCAAGACGCCTATGACATTTTTTCTGTCTTTGCCGTAGATAGGGACGGCGATGGCTATTGTATAGGTCTGCGCTTTCTCATCATACTCAATACCACTGATAAATACCCTGCCTTTGCCATGGTTGAAGGACATTACCCACCAGTCTTTATTTCCCTGATAATAATCTTCCGTCAAGCTTGTGGAAGATAAAATGAAACCCCGTTTATCTGTTATAAGGACTGATCCACTTTCAACCATGCCCTGCATTTGATATTCCTTAAGGTAATCAGTAAGGTTACTGTATTTTCTCTGGATTTTTATTTTATTTTCAGTTTCAGAAGAATCATTTGCCTTTAAAACAGCCTCCCTTATATAAGGTGAAAGGGCAAGGCTTTGGACATTATTGACCTCTTTATTCATGAGGATCTGAATCTTGTCTGCAGTTTCCTTGGCTATTTCCTGAAAGTTTGCACCGATTGATCTTTTAAGGGAGTTGATGCCGCTGAGATATGTCAGGATTACTATAAGGATTCCGGGAACGATACCGATAAGAAGTATGGAGGCAATGACCTTTGTCTGGATCTTTCTTCTTTTTTCCCCGGCCTTTTCCATTTTCATTCCTTAAAGATTGTGAAGGCAGGACGGGACTTTTACAAACATATCATTAAAATAAAAGAATGACGGGAAAAAGTCAAGAAGGTACAGAGACTCAATAAACTACCCCTTTAACTACTTTCTTTCATTTTAATCTTTTTTTTGATAAAATTCCTTCAGTTTAGATTATGAAGGCGATAGAGGACTGCGCGAGTGGGGCTTTAAACTTTATATTTTTTACCCCCGACTAAAGTCTGGGGCTTTATGGGTGCGGAGTAAACCCATATTCTTTTCCTACAGATAACCTTGACTAAGGGTTAAAAAAGGGATATTTTAGATATATGGATAAAGTGAGGGGACATGTTATCGTATCAGGTTTTGTACAGGGCGTATTCTTCAGGGCCCATACCCATGAAAGGGCTTCAGGTTTAGGAATTAAAGGATGGGTAAGAAACAGACCTGACGGAACTGTTGAGGCTGTTTTTGAAGGAGAAAGGGACAAGGTTGAAGAGATTATAGGATGGTGCAATAAAGGACCATCAGGGGCAAGGGTAAATGGCGTTTCAGTAGAATGGGAAGGGTACACGGGAGAGTTTAAGGACTTTGATATATTGTATGGATATTGATTAATATCTATATGCCCCGTTGCTTGCTGCGGGGAGGTTTATAATCTATGTAATCAGAGGTGAGGTATAGATATGGCTGAGAAGAAAAAATTAGGTGAGATGTTAATGGAGGCCGGACTTATTGATACCCTGCAGCTCGATTCGGCCTTAGGCCACCAGAGGAACTGGGGAGGGAAGCTTGGTTCTGTACTGGTAGAGTTAGGATTCATTACCGAGGAGAATCTTGCAGGTTTCATAGAAAAACAACTCCACCATCCCTGTGTAGGAATAAGTTCCATCACTGTCCCTAAGGAGGCGGTCGAGGCTGTAAAGACAGATATAGCCAAGAAATACACGGTATTTCCCATAAATTTAGAAGGGAATACTGTAACACTTGCAATGATGGATCCGACAGATTTAAGGGTTATAGACGAACTCCAGTTTGTGGTAGGGAAGAAGATCAAACCCGCCCTTGCCCTCGAGTCAGAGATCAAGAAGGCAATAAGAAGATATTATGAGGGTGAGAAATTTGAAGATAAACAGTACAGGATTATGCCAAAAAAGGAAAGAACAGTCGAAGAAACTGTTGATGTGAAGGGACGACCTGAAGAGAAGATATTTGAAAAAGAGGAGTTTGTTACCAGGGAAGAAAACCAGGCGACTAAAGATGAACCGAAGAAGGAGACTGCAGAAAAGAAGGAGAAGAAAGAAATACCAAGTAAGATGATTGTGGAGGCCCTTTCCGCACTTCTTATAGAAAAAGGAATAATAAAAAGGGAAGAACTACTGGAGAGGATTAAGAAACAGCTTAGAAAATAAAATTACATGATAAAAGAGATAGCTATAAGATCGGGTACCAGGACTGAGTTTATAGATATAACAGACCATGTCCAGAAGGCTATCGAGGAGACCAGGATTAAGAACGGAATCTGTTATCTCTATGTCCCCCACACAACTGCAGGCATAACCATAAACGAAGGGGCAGATCCGAGTGTGAGCAGGGACATAGATGAGCATCTTGTCAAGCTCATTCCTTTTAATAGCAACTATCACCATGCCGAAGGAAACTCCGCAGCCCATATCAAGGCATCACTTACAGGGTCTTCAGAATTAGTCTTTATAGAAGGGGGGAAGCTTCGTCTCGGGACATGGCAGGCGATATATTTCTGTGAGTTCGATGGACCGAGGAATAGAAAGGTAAGCCTTAAGGTGATAAGGGAAGAGTGAGACTAAATAAATCTGCAGAGTCTTTAGATATATCTCCGGAAACAGAACTTAGAGAAAGAGAAAGGGAGATAGCTGTTCTCAAGGAAGAACTCAGGAGACTGAGGGAGAAACTCGGGAAGGATGTAGTACCTATAGAGGATATGCTGAAGAGGAGGGGGATGGTCATCTTCAAAAAGGAGACAAGAGATGACCTCCTTATCCCTGAGGATATATCTGAAGAAGAAGGTTTTTATGAGAAAATGAAGAAATACTCCTTCCGTCTTTTTCTCAGAGACCTCATCAAACACCAGAAGGAGTTCTCAATAAGTAACCTTGTACACTATGCTACAGAAGATGTTGCAAGGGAATACCTTGATTACTGTATCAGGTGCGGGATCGTTATAAAACTGGAGAGAGAAAAGTATTCTTTAGCAAGATTGCCAATAAAAAGCTTCGGTAGCACTCTCGAATGGTTTATCTCAAAGATATTGGAGAAGGAATTCGGTGCATCTTCAGTATGGGGGGTAAGGTTTAAAGATACAGTTAAGGGCGGAGATTATGACATGATTGCAAATATAGAGGGGAAAATTCTTTACCTGGAGGTAAAGTCCTCTCCTCCGAAACAGATCTATGATACAGAGATCAGGACATTCCTTGACCGCATTAATACGATCGTTTCTGATATTTCTATATTCTTTATGGATACGGAGCTCAGGATGAAAGATAAGATTGTTCCGATGTTTGATCTTGAACTTCAGAAAAGATATGGTGAAAGAAGGCCTGAGATACGGAGAATGGAGAGGGAACTCTTTAGCATTCAGGATTGGATCTTTATACTGAACAGCAAGGACAATATAGTCACAAATATCAGAACGGCATTAAACTGTTATTTCAGAAAGAGAGGTTGAGATGACAGCAAAAAGAGACATATGTGCCGTATGTGCATGGAGGGCTACCTGCAACAAAAAATATAGCGTTAGCGCTAAGGGAATAAGGTGTGTGGATTTTGTGAGGGATGTGACACTTGAGCCTGAGGAGGAAGAAGAAAAGGAATCGACCCCCATAAAAAGAAGTCCTGAGAAAAAAGAGGAAAATTATTGATGTTAAGAAGGACTACTATTGTTCTGTTAATAATATTTTTCATCGTATCTGCCTTCGGTTTGGTTTACAGGGTGGTAGTGGAGCAGGATGAGGAACAGGTAATTAAATCTGATGTTGTTACTGATGATGGTAAAATAACCCCGTCTAATGAGAGTTCTCCATGGCAGGCACTTAGTCCTGATAAAGACATAAAGGATGCAGACCTTCCTGCTATTCCTTATTATGATAAAGAAGTCCAAGGGAGTGAGGATCAGACATCGAGAAAAAAACTTGCCTCTTCACATCTTAAATCCGGGTATTCCAAGATTAAAAGTGGTGAATACCGTGGGGCCATCAGCGATCTTGAGGAATCGATTAAGCTTGATGAATATAATTCCGATACCTATATCGGACTCGGCCTTGCATACTACAAAGTAAAGGAGATTGACAGGGCTGCAGATAATATTGAAAAGGGTTTAAGAATTTCATCCAGTGCATTAGGTTATAAAATAATAGGAGAGATATATTACCAGAGGGATGATATCGATAAGGCGCTCGGGTACTGGGAAAAGTCTTTGGGTCTTGAACCCGGAGACCAGGAACTAAGGAGAAAGTTTCTCAAGGCATCAAAGGAATTAGAGACACACAAGGGTTTTAACAGGGAGGCGACACGACATTTTATAGTCCAGTACGAAGGAGGAGAAAATTCCGAAATAGGAAGAAAGATAGTGGATATCCTTGAGGACGCATACAGTCAGATCGGCGGGGAGTTATCATATTACCCGGGCAGGGAATTAACCGTCATACTTTACTCGAACCAGCAGTTTAAATATGTTACTGACGGCCCTTCATGGAGCAGCGGTATCTATGATGGAAAGATAAGGATTCCAATTGGCGGGCTGACAGGAGAAGAACCGATGCTCAGAAGTATCATATTTCATGAATATACACATTCCCTCGTCCATTCAATAACAGATAAATGCCCTACATGGCTTAATGAAGGACTTGCACAGTATTTCGAGAGAAAGGATAAGGAAAGGGCAAAAATGGTTATGAAGGAATTACTGAAAAGAAAGTCCAATGCGCCTTTGGAATTACTGGAAGGATCTTTTTTAGGATTGAATAAGAACCAGGCGGAACTTGTATATACAGAAAGCCTGTCTGCAGTGAGTTATATGATAGAAAGGTACGGGACATACAGGGTAAAAGAAATCCTTCTTGAACTATCAAGAGGAAATTCCATTGATGAATCTTTCAGGTCTGCAATACACACATCCTATAAAGAATTCGAATCGGATTGGTTAAAATCCATGGAGGAATAAACCTTGCGAAGGATATATCTTGACCATAATGCAACGACCCCGGTTCATCCAGAGGTTCTGAAAGAGATGGAAAATGCCCTTGAACTTACCTACGGGAATCCTTCAACATTATATTTAATAGGAACAGAGGCAAAGAAAAAACTGGAAGAGGCGAGGAGAAGGGTTGCAAGTCGAATTGGAGCGAAAACTGAAGAGATAATCTTTACTGGTGGCGGGACTGAGGCGAATAACCTCGCGCTATTCGGTATCTGCAGGGCAAGGAAGAAGGAGGGCAACCATATAATTACTTCGAAGATAGAGCATGACTCTGTCCTTAACAGTGCTAAGGCATTGGAAAGGGATGGCTTCAATATTACATATCTCCCGGTAGATTCTTATGGGATGGTTGATCCAGGGGAACTAAGCAAGGCAATCAGGCCGGATACAATCCTTATCTCAATTATGCATTCCAATAACGAGACAGGTACAATCCAGCCGATAAAAGATATGACAGAGATAGCAAGGGAGAAAGGCATACCCTTTCATACAGATGCAGTGCAGAGTATAGGGAAGATAAATGTTGATGTAGCAGGGTTCGGGGCGGATCTGCTTACAATAGCATCGCATAAGATTTACGGCCCTAAGGGAGTAGGTGCCCTCTACATTAAAAAAGGTACCAGGTTACAGCCTATCCTGTACGGAGGACATCAGGAGAAGGGATACAGGCCCGGAACGGAGGATGTACCGGGTATCATCGGGTTCGGAAAAGCGGCTGAAATCTCGATGAAAAATACTGAAGATAACAGACTTGTCGTATTAAGGGACCGACTTTATAATTCACTCAGTGAAAGAATTGAAATGGTGAGACTCAACGGACATCCTGTCAAAAGACTCCCGAACACACTTAATATATCAATCGAGTTTGTTGAAGGAGAAGGGATGGTGCTTGCACTTGATGACCTTGGTATTTCAGTTGGTACAGGTTCTGCCTGTGCAACAGCAACACTGGAACCGTCCCATGTCCTTGCTGCAATGGGCGTACCACCTCAGATTGCACATTGCACACTGAGGTTCTCCCTCGGATGGGATACCACAGATGAAGATGTCGACTATGTAATCGGAGTCTTGCCTGACGTCGTAAAGAAGATGCGAGGATTCTCTCCGCTTTATAAAGAATATCTCAGAAAAAGCAGAAAGGAGGCAGTATGAGAAAAGGTTTGTTCATCACGGTAATATTTTTGATTGGCCTCTTCTTTTATACTTTGATTAATGCTGCAGAAGAGACGTCCATCAAGATAACAAAATGCCAGTATGACTCAAGGGAAGATACCCTGATAGTAGAATATGAATTTGTAAAGGGACCGAAGGGAGACCATGTTCACTTCTGGATTGACGGGAAGGAGAAGAAACCTTCCAGAGAACCGAAGAGGTTCAAACTGGCAGGAGCAAAACTTTCTAAGGGTGAATATAAGATTGAACTGAAAGTAAACGATGAGGACCATAAAGAGATAGGTGTTAGTGACGGATGTAAAATAGTTGTTAAATGAAGATACATTATTTTAAATAGGGGTTCGCCATGTACAGTGAAAAGGTTATGGAGCATTTCAGGAACCCGAGAAACATGGGTGAGATGGAGAACCCTGACGGAACAGGGAAGGTGGGGAACCCTGTTTGCGGTGATGTTATGGAGCTATACATAAAGGTACGAGATAATATCATTATCGATGCCAGATTCCAGACATTTGGATGTGGTGCAGCAATTGCAACAAGTTCTATGGTTACAGAGATGGTAAAAGGGAAAAGCATAGATGAGGCCCTGAGGATATCGAATAAGGCTGTTGCTGAGGCGCTGGATGGACTACCACCAGTAAAAATACACTGTTCTGTACTTGCAGAGGAAGCGCTCAGGTCGGCAATAGAAGATTACATGAAGAAAAAAGGATAAGCATACTTACAGAGGGGTTGACACTGTTGATGGTTTTGGTTTATTTTACATTATAGGTTTCGGATTGTCGTAGACTCGACTCATAGAGAAGATTGTGAAATATCAAAATCAGAAATCTAAAATCTAAGATATAAAGGAGAAAAAAGGTGTCAGGACATTCGAAGTGGGCAACAACAAAACATAAAAAGGCTGCAGTAGATGCAAAGAAGGGTAAGGTCTTCAGTAAGATAAGCAAAGAACTTACTGTGGCAGCAAGGATAGGTGGTGGAGACCCTGCAGGAAATCCAAGGCTTAGGTTAGTTATTGAAAATGCAAGAGAGGCAAATATGCCTTCAGACAATATAAAGAGGGCTATACAGAAAGGTACAGGTGAGCTTCCAGGGGTTACCTATGAAGAAACACTTTACGAAGGTTACGGTCTGGGTGGTGTGGCTATCCTCATAGAGATCATGACAGATAATAAGAACAGGACAGTAGCTGAGTTAAGGCATATATTGAACAAACACGGAGGAAAACCAGGGGAATCAGGCTCGGTGTCGTGGATGTTCCATAAAAAGGGATATATACTTATTGATAAAAAGAAGTCAGACGAGGAAACCGTGATGAACCTTGCCCTTGAGGCCGGGGCAGAGGATGTAAAATCTTCCGAAGAGGAAGAGAATTACGAAATTATTACAGGTCCTTCTGATTTTGAAAAAGTGAAGAAATATCTTGAAGAGAAAATCGAACTTGCCCATGCAGAGATAACAATGCTTCCGCAAAGCTATGTCAGACTTGAAGGAAAGGATGCTGAACAGATGGCACGTCTCATGGAGGCCATCGAAGATCATGAGGATGTACAGAATGTCTATGCAAATTTCGATGTCCCTGATGAGGCCCTCGCTAAAGTAGACAGATAAAACTTTCGCGATAGCTGAACTCGAAAGGATTATTATTATATCATTGCGAGGAGTCCCGATTTATCGGGACGACGAAGCAATCTCAAGCACTAAAAAACGAGATTCCTCCCCCGCACTCGATGCGGGGGAGGAATGACATGGAGGGGTAATGCGTATACTCGGGATAGACCCCGGAACACTTTGTTGTGGTTACGGAATAGTGGAAGAGGAGGACAGCCGCCTTTTCTATGTTACATCCGGAGGGATAAAGGTCTCTTCAAAGATAACCATTCCAAAGAGACTTAAGAAGATTTATGAAGAACTTGAAGAAATCATGGAGAAACACAAACCTGATGGCATGGCGATTGAGAGTCTCTTCTTTGCCAAGAATGTACAAGCGGCCCTTAAACTCGGACAGGCAAAGGGTGTGGCAATTCTCGCAGCAGTAAAGAAAGGGGTGCCTGTTTTTGAGTATAGCCCGCTTGAGGTTAAACAGTCTGTAGTAGGACACGGTTCTGCTGAAAAGAAACAGGTTCAGTATATGGTTAAGACCCTCCTCGGACTTAAAGCAGTCCCCCATCCCCCTGATCTTGCCGATGCCCTTGCCCTGGCAATTTGCCATATCCATGCCTATAGGATGAAGGAGATTCAAGGTAGATGATCGCCTTGATAAAAGGTAATCTCACATTCAAATCTCCTAACCATATTATCATCGATGTTGGAGGAATAGGTTATCAGGTATTCGTCCCTCTTTCTTCTTACTATTCCCTGCCTGAAGTAAATAATCCGGTAAGATTGAATATACATACATACCTTAAAGAGGATGCGATTCAGCTCTATGGTTTCCTCACCAAGGAAGAGAAGGACATCTTTCTTTACCTGATAGGAATTACAGGGATAGGACCAAGGCTTGCCATAAATATACTGTCAGGGATATCAACCTTTGATCTTGTAAAGGCAATCTCGGAAGGAAATCTCGTAGCACTTAATGCGATACCGGGTGTGGGGAGAAAGACTGCAGAAAGGCTCATACTCGAACTGAGAGAGAAAATAGGTGCCATTCAAGACTCAGGACTCAAGCCTCAGGATTCAAAATATGAGGATGCCCTTTCTGCCCTTGTAAACCTTGGATATAAAAGGTCACATGCAGAAGAATCATTGAAACAGTTCACAGTTAAGACTCAAGACTCCGAACTAATATCTATGGGCTATGAACTCACCGTTGAAGAAATGATAAAGGAGGCACTTAAGGCTCTGCACAGAAAATGAAGGATGAAAAGGAAAATAAGGGTTCAAGGGTTCAAGGGGTAAAGGGGTCCGATGAAAATAAACGCTCAAACCCTCGAATCCATGAAGCCTCGAACCCTTCAAAGAGACTTATAGCATCTGAACTCAAAGATGATGACCTCGGCTTTGAACTCAACCTCAGGCCGTCCACATTCGAAGACTTTGTTGGTCAGGAGAGGATAAAGGAAAACCTCCGTATCTTTATACAGGCAGCAAAAAAGAGGAATGAACCTCTTGACCATGTCCTCTTCTGCGGACCTCCAGGACTGGGTAAAACAACACTTGCAAATATAATAGCGAGAGAGTTGGGTGTTAATATAAAGACTACATCAGGTCCTATCCTTGAAAGGGCAGGAGACCTTGCTGCGATACTTACAAATCTCGAAAACCACGACGTACTCTTTATAGATGAAATACACAGGCTCGGAAGGGTTATTGAAGAGATACTCTATCCTGCCATGGAGGATTACCAGCTTGATATAATCATAGGCCAGGGGCCGAGTGCAAGGTCATTAAAACTTAATCTTCCGAAATTTACCCTGATAGGAGCAACAACGAGGACAGGCCTTCTTACATCACCCCTGAGAGACAGGTTCGGTGTAATAAACAGGCTCGATTTCTACAGGCCGGAGGATATTGAAAGGATAATTAAGAGGTCATCCAGAATCCTCGAAATAGAGATTACAGATGAGGGAGCAAATGAGATTTCTAAAAGGTCGAGGGGGACACCGAGGGTTGCAAACAGGCTACTTAGAAGGGTGAGGGATTTTGCACAGGTAAAGGGGGATGGAAAAATAGATATTGAAATGGCAAAGAAATCCTTAGAAAGACTTGAGATTGATGAAAGGGGTTTTGATGAGATAGACCGGAGGCTACTTCTTACTATAATGGAAAAATTCGAAGGTGGACCAGTCGGGCTCGAGACCCTCTCCGCCTCAATAAGTGAAGAAAGAGATACTATTGAGGAAGTCTATGAACCATATCTTATTCAGGAAGGCTTCCTCGAAAGGACCTCAAGGGGAAGGATGGCAACAAGGCTTGCCTACGAACATTTCGGGATACAGAAAAAGGGTGGGCTGTTTTAATTGGAAATCTTCCTCCATATCTGCTGTGCCAACTGCTCCCTGTACCCTATAAAGGTGCTCCGTGAGGAGGGTCACGATATTACGGGTTTCTGGTATAATCCGAATATTCATCCATATCAGGAGTATAAGATGAGGCTTGTGGCAGTTAAGGAGATGGCAGAGAAATTTACCCTTAAAATGATCTACAGGGATAGTTACGACCTTGAATTATTTTTGAGGAAGGTTGTATACAGGGAAGATGTGAGATGCGGGGTCTGTTATGGAATAAGGTTAAAGACCGTAGCACAGGAGGCATTGAACAGGGGATTCAGGACATTTACATCAACCTTACTATACAGTAAATACCAGGACTTTAATGGAATCATCGAGATTGGGGAGACGATAAGCAAAGGTTATGGCCTTGATTTCTACAAAAGGGACTTCAGGATTGGATGGGAGGATGGAAGAAAGGTCTCAAGAGAGATGGGATTTTACAGGCAGAAATACTGCGGCTGTATATATAGCGAAAAGGAGAGGTATCTAAATGAGAAGGGTTCAAGGGGTCAGGGGGTCAAAGATTCAAGTAAAAACACTCGAACCCTCGAATCCTTGAATCCTCGAACTCAGAATAATGACTTAAAATGCAGCTGTTCCAATCCTTAGGAAAAATACTTATAATCTTTGGAATATTTATAACCGTTCTCGGTATTTTATTCTTTTTCGCAGGTAAGACTCCCTGGATAGGAAAACTTCTCCGCAGGATCCTTCGGACCGGTGATATTGTGATTGAGAGGAAGAACTTCAGCCTGTATATACCAATTGCAACGAGTATAATTTTAAGCATATTAATAACATTGATATTATGGCTTATTTCTAAGAGGTGATATGGCTCGTATACTCATAGGTTTGATATCATTAATATTTCTTATTCTGTCGAATGAGACTGAGGCTAAGGATAATATCAGGGTTCTTATAATGGAAGATGTACCTTCAGTAACTGTAGAATCACCCTGGGGTTTTGATATTCCCCAGGGACTGAACTCGAACAGGGTAGAGATAGACAGGGAAGGTGTAAGGGCTAATCCTTTGAGGGTAACGCCTATAGGAGATTACCTTATACTCAACGGAAAGAAATACAGGGGGAATATTGAGATAAAAAAAGGGGAGAAGGGTCTCTATATAATCAATGACCTTAACATCGAAGACTATCTAAAAGGTGTTGTACCGCAGGAGATCGACCACAAATGGGATATGGAGGCGCTCAAGGCACAGGCGGTTGTAGCAAGGACATATGCATTGTATTACATGAAGGAGAACAGGAATAAAGAATACGACCTTGAGGCATCAATAATGAGTCAGGTATATAATGGTATGGACGGAGAGAAGTCAAGGACAACTATTTCTGTTATAGAGACGGAAGGAATAGTGCTTACATATGATGGGAAGGTTATAGAGGCATTTTATCATGCCTCCTGCGGCGGCCACACCGAGAATTCAGGAGAGGTATGGTCTAAGGATGCCCCTTATCTCAGGGGAGTGGAGTGCCCTGAGCCGGGACAGCCCTGGGAAAGAAGGATAACACTGGGAGAAATAGAGACAGCCCTCAGAAAGGATGGAATAAACCCGGGCAGGGTTATCAGCGCTGAGATATCATCAACAACAGGTACCGGCAGGGTAGGTTATTTAAAAATATTTGTAAGAAACGGGGGCGTAAACGAACCACTCTATATAAGGGGGAATGACTTCAGAAGGATCTTCGGCTATACGAGGATCCCGAGTGCATATTTCAGACTGAATGGTAGCGGTGATGAGATCAGAATTACCGGAAAGGGAGCCGGTCATGGAGTTGGTCTATGCCAGTTCGGGGCAAAGGAGCTTGCTGAAAGAGGAAGGGGTTTTAAAGAAATACTGAGGCACTACTATAGAGGTATTGAAATTGATAGGGTCAGAGATATATAATCTGAATGTTTATAATTACGACATCCCTCATAAGCAGATCGCACAGCATCCATCTGATGAGAGGGACAGGTCAAGGCTCCTCGTTATTAATCAGGAAGGCCATATAGAACACAGGGTCTTCACTGATATTTTAGGCTACCTCAAACCCGGAGATATCCTTGTCCTCAATAATACAAGGGTCATACCTGCAAGGCTTAATGCCTTAAAGGAGGGTACAGGAGGAAGGGTAGAAGTGCTCCTTATCAAAGATATTGGTGATAATAATTGGGAGGTAATGGTCAATAAGAGATTAAGATCCTGCCAGATGATTTCCATAGGGAACGGGGCACTTACGGGTCAGTGTATCAATATTAACGGAAGGAAGGTGGTTAAATTTAATGGTGGAGAGGTTCGTAAAAGATTGATGGAGTACGGCCTTCCTCCCCTGCCCCCTTATATAAAGAGAAATGGGTCAGATAATGGCGATAGTTCTTTACTCGATATGGAAAGATACCAGACCGTATATGCCGAGAACGAAGGATCTCTTGCAGCCCCGACTGCAGGACTACATTTCACAGATGAATTACTTAAAAAACTTAGGGGTCTTGGTATAAGGACAGTTAACCTTACCCTTCACATAGGTACTGGCACATTCATCCCTGTAAAAGAGGAGGATCTCAGACACCACAGGATGGAAAGAGAGTTTTATCATATCCCTGACGAAACATCAGAAGTCATAAACAGGGCTAAGGCAGAGGGGAGGAGGGTTATTGCTGTTGGCACAACAACTACAAAGGCATTAGAGTCTGCCTCTGACAGGGAGGGGAATATAATTTCTGGCTCCGGATACACAGAACTTTTTATTTACCCCGGTTACAGGTTCAGGGTTGTTGATGCACTGATAACAAATTTCCACCAGCCAAGATCTACCCTCCTTATGCTTGTAGGCGCATTTGCAGGCCTTGATATAATAATGACTGCCTACACAGAGGCAATAAAAAGTGGGTACAGGTTTTACAGCTAT